>CAXSHQ010000033.1:12703-20791 GCA_964236875.1 uncultured Acidobacteriaceae bacterium
CAACATAGATTTTCGCCGAAGCATAAATATGCAGCGCTTGTCATATTCTGTGGCCAGCGACAGATTGGGAGCGGCTGGTGTGCGGCAGATTTCCTGCACGATCACACCGGACCGACTTCGTCCCGCCGTTTGGCAGAGCTCTCCTGGACGGCGAATGCACTGCTCTCGAGGTCGCACTATGAATCTTCTCCGCTTTTCTTTTCTTCGCTCCCGCTCGGCTGTGCTGCGCACCCTTGCGCTGACCCTGCTGCTAGCGCTGCCGGTTCTCAGCCACGCCCAAGGCCTGGCCCGGATTACCGGCACCGTGACCGATCCGACCGGTGCGGTCATTCCGGGGGCCGAGGCCGCGCTGACCGACGTTGCCACGGGCAAGGTGAGCCATGCCAGCAGTAACGGCTCCGGGGAATACACCTTCCCGTCCCTGCCGCCGGCGAACTACACCCTGAAGGTGACGGCTTCGGGCTTCCACGGCTACACGCAGGAAAACATCCATCTGGAAGCTGACCAGGCCGCTACGATCAACGCGCCGCTAAAGCCAGGCAGCGGCACGGAGACCGTGGAAGTGACCGCGACGCCGCCGCAGGTCGATGTGACCACGGGCACGCTCTCGCAGGTCGTCACCGATCAACAGATCAACGAGTTGCCCTTGAACTCCCGCAATGCGGCCTCGCTGACGACGCTGGTTGCCGGTGTCACGTCGGCTCCGTCGGGTGCTTCCGATCAAGGCAATACGAAGACCTTCCCGGTGGTGGTGAACGTTTCCGTGAACGGCACTCGCGCCAACCAGACGAACTACTTGCTCGACGGTGGCAACAACCTAGATGAATACACGAACGTGAACGCCCCGTTTCCCTTTCCGGACGCCCTGCAGGAGTTCAGCGTTCAGACCTCGAACTTTGGCGCCGAGTACGGCCAGAGCGCCGGCGGAGTCGTCAACATCATCACCCGGTCGGGCACCTCGGCGTACCACGGCAATGCGTTTGAGTATGTTCGCAATGCCGTCTTCAACGCGCATAACTATTTCAGCTTTGTGACGAACTCGAACGGTACGCTGGTGCCGTATGTCGATCCGCTGAAGCGCAACCAGTTCGGCGGCACTTTCGGCGGGCCGGTGGGGCTGCCGCACATCTGGAAGCTGAAGAAGGGCTTCTTCTTCGGCGGATATCAGCACACATCGATCCGCTCGCAGGCAGCAAGCGTCGCCACGTCAACCCTGCCCACGACGGCGAACCAGGCGGGCCAGTTCACATTTACTGCCGCAACGCCCGCCCTCGCGGCGGCGAACTGCATCAAGGACCCGTTCACGATAGGTACGCCTTGTTTTCCGTATGCGTTGACCTCCGGCACGACGTATACCTCGACCATTCCGACGAACCGCTTCGACGCTGCCTCCTTGAAGCTGCTGAACTATATTCCGGTCACGGGCAGCACGGCGTTCGCCTACAAGAAGCCGACCTCGCAGGACCTGAACGAAGGCGTGGGACGGTACGACCAGTACCTCGGCGAGCACGACCACTTGGTCGCGCGCTACTTCATCGACATCTTCCACAACAAGGGCGTGCTCGACACGAGCAACCTGCTCACGTACACGGACGGCTCGGACATCACGTACCAGAACGCGCTTGTGTCCGACGCCCACACCTTTACGCCTCACGTCCTGAACGACTTGATCCTGAGCTACCAGCGCGAAGGCGCGGTGCGCGGCCCGGCAGGGAACGGGATCAGCGTCGCTGATTTCGGTGTCAACACGTGGCAGCCCGCGAACAAGTCCATCCAGAGTGTCGGCGTGAGCGGCTTCTTCTCCATCGGCGACAACCCGTTCGCTACCTTCAAGCGCTCCAACGTCACGCTCGCTGACGACGTGCACTGGGTGAAAGGGACGCATAGCTTCAGCTTCGGCTTCCACGGGGAACTGAGCCGCGTGGACGTGGTGAACCAGAACGGGCAGCCGGGCACTTACAGCTTCAATGCCAACGTGACCAACAGCGCTATCGCCAGCTTCTTTCTCGGGTATGTCTATGAGACCAAGCAAAGCTCAGGCCAGTACCAGCAGAACCGTGGCAAATTCTTCGGCGGCTATGCATCGGACGTGTGGCGGGTGAATCGCCGCTTGACGCTGGATTATGGCCTGCGGTGGGAGCCCTACCTTCCGCTGCATGAGGGTGGCGGGCGCGTGGGGCAGTTCAACCCTACTGCGTATGCTGCCAATCAGCGCTCAGTTGTGTATCCGGGCTCACCGGCGGGCCTGCTTTTCCGCGGCGATGCAGGCGTGCCGGAAGACGGCATTCGCCCGGTGTATACCAACTTCATGCCGCGTCTAGGCTTCGCGTGGGATGTCTACGGCGACGGCCGCACCAGTATCCGTGGCGGCGGCGGCTTGTTCTATGACACACGCAGCAACGGCCTGTTCAACAACGGCTGGATCGGCAGCACGCCATTCAGCACCTCGGTAGACCTGATTCAACAGGCCGGGGCTACGTTCTCGAATCCCTACGGAACGCAGACCAATCCATTTCCTGCACCGTTTCCGCCGCCGAAGAACACGAGCTTCATCCTGCCGTTCGCGGTCATCACGTTCGATCCCACGGGCACGTTCAAGGTGCCGGTGACGTACGCGTGGAACCTTGCGGGCGAGCAGCAGTTTACCAACACACTCAGCGGCCGGCTGGCCTATGTCGGCGTTCACGCGAGCCATGTGTTCACCGCGCCCGAGCTGAATCCGGCAGTGAGCTGCAGCGGATGCACGACTACCGTCAACTCGCGCAGGCTGTACCAGAACTACACCACGATCAGCCAGTCGAACATGGGCGGCAACTCGACCTACCATTCCATGCAGGTGACGCTACGCAACCGCCTAAAGTATGGGATCTCCGGCGCGATCAACTACACGTGGTCCAAGAGCCTGGACAGCGTGCCGGTAGGCACCGCCGTGACCAGCGCGGGCGCGGGCATTTCCTATTCGCTGCCGGTGTACGTACCCAACTTCAAGCGGCTCGACTACGGCCCGTCGGACTTCGACCACCGCAACAACCTGAGCGTGAACTATGTGTGGAGCATTCCGAAATGGCGCGGCGGCAATGCCGTGGCCCGCTACATCGTGAACGGCTGGCAAACCAACGGTATTCTCAGCTTCCGCTCCGGCGATCCGCTCTCCGTGCAGACCGGCAAGGACGTTTCCAACACTGGCCTGAACCGCGACGTGCCAGTGCTGGTGGGTACCACCAACAACGCCATCAGCGGCAACGCCTGCGGCACAGTCGCGCTGTGCAAGAACTACCTGAACCCAGCGGCGTTCGCTGCCGCGCCGTCAGGCCAGTTCGGGAATGTGAAGAAGGGCTCGTTCGTCGGGCCGCAATACATTGACTGGGATACGAGCCTGGCGCGCAACTTTCCTGTGCATGAAAGCGTCAGCCTGCAGTTCCGTGCGGAGTACTTCAACGTGTTGAACCACACGAACCTCAGCGATCCCACCACGAACTTCACTTCAACCACCTTCGGCCGCATCACGGGCGCGAACGATCCGCGCATCGCGCAGCTTGCGTTGAAGCTGGCTTTCTAGCCCGGATAGTAGCGAGGGTAGACATTACATGCCCTCGCTACTATCTTTCTCTTCTGCAAAAGGATTTCCGCTGTGACCCAGGCACCTTTTAGCCGGCGCGACCTGCTCGCGGGATTGTCCGCGGTCTCGGCGGGACTCGCGCTGAAGGCTCCTTTTGCGGCTGCGGCTGCGGCTGCGGCTGCGGCTGCGCCGGAGGCGAAGGAGGGGCAGGCATTGACCGCGTACTTCCACGGTCACGCGCGCGAGTTGCTGCGACCCGCGATGGGTGTGTTGCGCTTTCCGAGCATCTCGCCTTCGCTGCCGCGGGCGGAATACTCGTCCGACCTTTGGGACTGGGACACGCTGTGGACCGTGCGCGGGCTATTTCGGCTGGCGGCGCTCACGCAGGATAAGGAGCTGCACGCGGAGATTGCCGCACACGCGCAGGGCGCGCTCGCGAACTTCTTCGACCATCAGGCGCCGGATGGCCGCATCCCCATGCTGATCACCGTCAAGGACGCCGACCCACTCGGCTGCCTGCGCGGCACCGCGCCGCACAAAGAAAATCAAGCCAAACCCGTGCTCGCGCAGCTTGCCTTGATGGTGAGCGAGGAGCTGGGCGATGCAAAGTGGTTCGCTCCACATCTGCCGAAGCTGCGTGCTTTCCACGCGTCATGGCGCGAGAACAACCTCGTGCCCGCAGGACTGCTGGTCTGGGGGGACGACGTCGCCATCGGCAACGATAACGATCCGACCACCTTTGGGCGCCCGTTCTTCTCGTCAGCGAACCTGCTGTTGAACTGTCTCTACTACCAGGACCTCCGCGCCGCAGCCGTTCTCGCGGAGCGGCTGGGAGACAGTGCAGAAAGCACTCGCGCCAGTGCCCAGGCGAAGCAGCTTGCCGACGCCATTCAGCAGCACTGCTGGGATCCGCGCGATCGCTTTTTCTACACAGCGGATGTGCAGTGCAGGGACCGGCGCGCGGAGTTGATCCCAAACATCGCGCGGGGTATGTCCATGTCTTGGAGCACGCTTCCGTTGCGGGTCCAGAGCTTTACCGGCTTTTTGCCGATGGGTTGCGGCATTGCCACACGCGCGCAGTGCGACGCGTTGGTGGCGCATCTCGCGAACGGGAGCACGATGGGGGCACGCTATGGCGTGCGCACGTTGTCCGCGGCCGAGACGATGTACTCGCTGGTGCCCAGCAGCAATCCCAGCAACTGGCTGGGGCCTATCTGGATCGTTTCCAACTACCTGGTCTGGAAGGGACTGGCCGCGAACGGCTACACTGCGCAGGCAGCGCAAATGGCTGCGGCTACGGTGTCGCTGCTGGCGCGCGACCTTGCCCATTCCGGCTCGCTCAATGAGTATTACCATCCGGACACCGGCGCGCCGCTGAGTCATGCTGGATTCATGGATTGGAACCTGCTCGCGCTGGAGATGATTTAGCGCCGGCTTGAAGGAGATCGGCTGTGAACGTATCGCGACGTGATTGGATGAAGCTGGCCGGCGCTGGCGCGCTTGGCGCCGCAGTGACCGAAACGGCAGCCGCGGAGGCGCCCTGGAGCGCACCGCACGGCGGGCGTGTCTGGGAAACGCTGGAACTTACCTTCCACGGCCCGGATGCGGGGAACCCGTTTGTGGACACGCAGCTCACAGCAAGCTTCACACTTGGCCATCGCAGCGTCGCAGTGGACGGTTTCTATGACGGAAACGGCGCCTACAAGGTGCGCTTCCTGCCGGATACCGCCGGCGCATGGCGCTATCAGACACACAGCAACACGAAGGCGCTTGATGAGCTCAGCGGCGATCTCCACATCGATGCTGCAGGCGCAGGCACGCGTGGACTGGTTAGTGTCGCGAACCAGTTCCACTTCAGCTATGCGGACGGTACACCGTTCCTGCCCTTCGGCACGACCTGCTACGCGTGGATTCACCAAAGCGAAGCGCTGCAGCAGGCTACGCTCCGCTCGCTGGCCGCCTCGCCCTTCAACAAGATTCGCATGTGCGTCTTTCCGAAGAACTACCAGTACAACCACAACGAGCCGCCGTTCTATCCGTTTCCTCGAAGCGCCGAGGGAACGAACGACTACACGCGCTTCAATCCCGAATTCTTTGCGCATCTGGAGCAGCGCATTCGCGACCTGGCGCGCCTCGGCATTGAAGCCGACCTCATTCTTTTCCATCCCTACGACCGCTGGGGATACAGCAAGATGCCTGCGGAAGCCGATGACCGCTATCTGCGCTACATCCTGGCGCGTCTTTCGGCGTTCCCGAATATCTGGTGGTCGCTTGCGAATGAGTTCGATCTGATGCACGAGAAGAAGACTGCCGACTTCGATCGCTTCTTTCACATTGTCGAGCAGCATGACCCGTACTCTCACCTGCGGAGTGTGCACTACTCCCACACGATGTACGACTACACGCGCCCCTGGGTCACGCACGCCAGCATCCAGACGTATGACTTCGTTTCCGCCCAGAACTTTCGTGACACATGGCATAAGCCTGTGGTCTATGACGAAGTGCAGTATGAAGGCAATCTGAACAGCCGGTGGGGCAATCTTTCCGGAGAGGAAATGACCCGCCGCTTCTGGCTGGGCGTCATCAACGGCTGCTACGTCACGCATGGCGAGACGTTCTTGCCGGAAGACGCTATTTTCCATGAGGACGCAACGCCGACCATCTGGTGGTCGCACGGAGGAGAGCTCCATGGAGCGAGTCCACGAAGCATCGCCGTGTTGCGCAAGCTCGTGGAGGATGCGCTGGCGGAACCTGGCGTTCGCATCGGGCTCACGCCCACTCCTAACCCGTACTACATGAACGCCACCGTAGTGGCCGCCAACGGCAAGGATGTGCGCAGCATCTTCTACTACTTCGACTACCACCAGCCCATCTGGTATGAGTTTCCTCTACCGGAGGGACGCTTCACTGCCGAGTTCATCGACCCAGCCACGGGCGCGGCACAGACCGTGAGCGGAACCTTTTCCGGTAAGTCGAAAATCCGCCTCCCGGGCAAGCCGTTTCAAGTTATGCGTTTCCGCGCGGCCAAAGCCTAAGCTGCCGGGCGGCTCGCGCCTTCCGCAGCGGTAATCGACTCCTTGAGGCAAGCGCAGCCAGCCGCTTCGAGCGCAGACAGGCTATTCGGAATCTTCTTCCATACGCCGGGCGAACTTCGTCGTACACTGGCCCGTACACGGGCACAGGTCAATGGGAGATATCACTCAGGTTCTTAAGGGGTGGAATGCCGACCGCGAAGTTGCGGTCGAGCAGCTAACCCCACTGGTGTACAAGGAGCTGCACAAAATCGCAGCGGCTTACATGCGCGGGGCTCGCCCCGATCACACGCTGCAGCCTACGGCACTTATCAATGAGGCCTACCTGCGCATGGTGAAGCAGGAAGACGCCACCTACACCGATCGCACGCACTTCTTCGCGCTCGCCGCCAAGGTCATGCGCGGCGTCCTGGTCGACTTTGCGCGGGCGCGCTACACGCAGAAGCGAGGCGGCGGGCAGAAGGTGCAGCTCGATGACGGCATGGATGTGGCCGACGACCGAGCCGCGGATTTCCTGGTTGTCCATGATGCGCTGGAGAAGCTGAGAGCGGTGGACGAGCGCAAAGCCACGGTCATCGAGCTTCGCTTCTTTGCTGGATTGACTTTCCAGGAGATCGCGGAAGCTCAGGGTATCTCGCTCATCACCGCAAAGCGCGATTCGGCGTTTGCAGAGGCGTGGCTGCACCGGGCACTCAGCAGTGGAGCAGCAGGTCCGTTGGATAAATGACCGGCGCACAGTTCGAACACGTCAATTCGCTCTTCGACGAACTTGCTGAGTTGAGCGCGGAGGAACGCGCGGCTGTTCTTTCGAGAGAGCTTGATACGCAGGTGCGGGCTGAAGTGGAGTCTCTGCTGGAGCATGCCGGTTTGTCGACGCAGGCGATTCGGTCTCCCATTGGAGACATGATGGCCGGCGCAGGAGAGGCCGGAGCGTTTGGCGAACGAGCTATAGGCCCCGGCACTCGCTTCGAGCGCTACCGCATCGAGCGCAAAGTGGGCCAGGGCGGCATGGGTGATGTCTACGAGGCTGTCCGCGAGAACGATTTTCACAAACGTGTCGCGCTCAAGATTGTTCGCTATGGGCTCGACTCCGCATTCGCCCGCAGCCGCTTCCAGCAGGAGCGGCAGACGCTTGCGGGTTTGGAGCACCCTTATATCGCGCGGCTGCTCGACGGTGGGGAAGCCGCTAACGGCTGTCCGTACCTTGTGCTTGAGTTCGTCGATGGCGTTCCGATCGATGTGTACTGCCAGGGAAGATCACGGGACGAGATCCTTCGCCTGCTCCTCAAAGTGTGCGAGGCAGTGGAGTACGCCCATCGCAACCTGATCATTCATCGCGACCTGAAGCCCGGCAACATTCTGGTGACTGCGGAGGGCGAGCCCAAGCTCCTGGACTTCGGCATCGCCAAGCTGCTCGACCCGGAAGGCACGCTCCCCCGAGTGGACCCGACGGTGACCATGCAAGGAGCGATGACCCCGGAGTACGCCAGCCCCGAG
>CAXSHQ010000033.1:20801-21154 GCA_964236875.1 uncultured Acidobacteriaceae bacterium
GCTCCTGGACTTCGGCATCGCCAAGCTGCTGGATCCCGCGGCCGATGTGACCCTCACCAAGGTCATCGCGCTCACGCCACAGTACGCCAGCCCCGAGCAGATTCGCGGCGAAACCATCACTACGGCATCCGACGTGTACTCGCTCGGGGTCATTCTTTATCAACTGCTCACCGGCCGCAAGCCGTACCAGTTGGAAACCACCACAGCGCTCGAGATGGAGCGTATCGTGTGCATGGAGCCGCCTTCACCACCCTCGCTAGGCAACGAGGTGGACGACATCCTGCTGATGGCTCTGCGCAAGGAGCCCGAGCGCCGTTACCCCAGCGTGTTGCAACTGGCGCAGGACATCGAGC
>CAXSHQ010000034.1:0-10305 GCA_964236875.1 uncultured Acidobacteriaceae bacterium
TGCCCTCGTCCTCCAAGCACCACAATTGCACTCGCCAAGGGCTGGCACCCTACGGCTGCAATCTAGGCTCGCCCGTGGCTCGGGGTCGGGCCATCCCACGTACCGAGTAGCTGGAAGGCGACTAGTTGCTGCACACCAAGATATTAAACTTCAGACTTTGGTCTGTGACCTTCATTTCCCGTCTCGGCACTAGACCCCCGGGCTGCCCGGCGGTACTTCCGAAGCACGCATGTGACGAAGTTTCAGAGCCGGATTCCTTTCCCGAAGGGCAAGCGTAGCCCAGTCTGCACAAGCCGTCCGCGCGGAAGATAGAGGTGGCTTTCGCAGGCGCGGGTGTCGCACGTCCTTCGCCGGCCTAGTTTCCTCATTGCGTGGTCACGCGCGCACCTGCTGGTGGTGGTTGCGGGTACACCCAAATGCGACACGTTAGACCGTGTACCAAAACGCCCAAACAGGATTGTATTTGCATCCGCTACATCCCTTTAGCCAAGGTCCAGAACCTTTACGACATGACGTTAGATGGCAAGCATGCGGTGCGGGCAGGCTCTTGCTTACTTTATGACCGGTCGCAGTCCTGCGCGGCCCATTGCGGGACCTTCGGCAGCCCCGACCCGGGGAGATCCGCTTGAAGCTGTTGGTCTGGATCTCGGGAACGCGGTGCTTGCTCTGTGACTCGGACTCGACCCTCTTGGTAGTGCAGGTGTTCAGAGGATAGCGAGTTCAGTTCTGTGGATCGTCTGGACGAAGCGGGATCCCAGCCTGTTCGAGGAGGCCAGATCTTCGGTGCTGAGAGACCGCAAGAGTCACCCGCTCCGTCACGACCCTGGCGGTCACCGCATTGATCTGGAGGTAAGGGCGAGAGTCCTGCACCTTGGAGTTGCTCCCCGTGTGCTTGGAATCGGCGGTCGAGGCTACGGAATGCCGTGAACTCGCGATGCGGCGAGGAGGTGGGCCAGGGCGTGAGAATGCGCGACCTGCTACACGCTCCCAATCCGGAAAGGAGGGGACACTTCAGCGGCCCACGAGAAGCGGGTTCGGCAAGAAGCTAGTCCCATTGGATCGGATATGCGCCTGCAACGGAGATTGCGGCAAAACCGTCCCCACCGCATGTCGGTCGGTCCGAGCTGAGGCTTTTGTCGCTCTCCGGATGCCACCTACGGTGCGGTACTGGTGCAGACGCGATCCACTCCGACGCAGACCCAGGCCGACGCACCCGCGTACCGAAGATTGATGGTGCCCGGCGGTGCTCTCGGGAAGGTCAGTGATGCTGGCCCTCAACGCGACATGACCGCTCCTCGCGTACCTTGTCCACTACCGGCACGAGCATCCGGCTGCTTTGGCTCCTGGGTCCGCTGTATAGCCTGCCTTGGTGCGCCGCCCTTGAGTGGCTCCATGCCTGAGCACGAGACGACGGGAGTGGTTCTTCCGTTCTCTTCGCTCGCAGAGCTCCTTCCGCAGTTTTCTTTCAGAAATCTTCACTTCATATTCCGGGTCGGGCGACACCCGTGGGTATACACCCCCATGAGCTTGACCACAACTGCCCAATCCACCCTAGCCCAAGTCCCTGAACCCGCCCGCGACGGCAATTTCGCGGAGTACCCGCTCCTCCAGACCATGCTCCGCAGCATGGGGCTGGCCATCAAGGCGTTCTACACGTGCGGTGATGTCGCCGAACTCTTCGACGTTTCGACCCGCACGATTCAGAGCCGCGTGAAGGACGGCACGCTGCCCAGCCGCAAGCTGATCGGCGGCGGTCGCTTCCTTCCCGCTGACCTGGAGGCCTACCTCAGCAACGCCAGCGCTCAGCACACGACCGCATCCGGCACTTCGCCCAGCTTCGCTTTGTAGCGAAGTATCTCGGCGGCGAGCGCTGGCACGCCCACGTTCGCTGCTATCTTCGTCCCCGCGCCGGGCGCTTCGCCCGACCTCGCGCTTTTTACACGTTTTCAGGCATGGGTACTTAGGTTACCTGTGCAGCAAAAGGGAGACTATATGGAAATCCACCATTCAGATGGTGCATCGATTGCTCGTCCGCACTCCGAAGACGCCGTTCCTCTTCACCTTGAGCGTAGAGGGCCAGTGTGATGCGTGGGTCGGCGTGACGCATGAGCATCTGGGTCGTCTTCACTGCCTCCTTCTTCGAGGTGAGCACCGTCGCAAGCGAGCGCCGGAACGTGTGCCAGCCTATGTGCTTCGTGATCCCGGCCCGCTTCGCAGCGGGTCGCAGTTGCCGCTCCAGCGCCGAGTCGAACCACAGGGGTGAACGCCCTGAGGTGGCTGGTGACGCGAATACCCAGTCCCCGTCGGCGACATAAGGCGTTTGCTCGCGCCAGATGAGGAAGGCCGCAGTCAGAGCTTCAGGTATTGGGATCGTCTCACCGGAAGCCTTTGTTTTCAGGCTGGTGACGAGCTTGCGCACACTGCCCTGCGTGGGAGTGAGCCAATGGTTAAGCAGGTCAAGGTCCTGCCACTTGAGTCCGCGGATCTCGGATCGGCGAAGCCCGGTGGCTGCAGCAACCAAGACCGCGAGCCGGATCGCGAGGCTATGCACTTCCATCATTAACGCCTTGATCTCGAGTAAAAACAGTTTGTCCGGCTTCCCGAGCCGCTTCGAGCCTTGCCGGACCGTGTCTATGGGATTCGTCGCGCACAGTTTATGCCGACGTCCGTGCTCGAAAAGCGAATACATGCGGCTCTTGATCTTCGCCTTCGAGGAGGGCGAGAGAGGTTTAGGGACGTACTTGGTGCCCTTCAGCCTGGGTGCTTCAGGTGAGAAGGCGAGCGAACGGAGCCACTTCTCAACTGCGACCGACTCGACATCCTCCAGGGCCACGTCGCCCCAGCGCGGGATGATGTGCGCCTTGAAGAGAGTGAGATAGTTCTCGATGGTCGTCGCCGACCGGTTGATCTCGGGATCGTAGAGTTCGTTGGCCTGGAAGTGCCCCCAGGCTTCGCTGACCGTCATGCGGCCGATACGGTCTTCACGGGCGTTGATCTCGGCCCGGAAGTTATCGACGGCCTTCTTGGCGTCCGACTTGCGCGGGTAGCGTTCGACGTCGCCAATGACCTGCTTGCGCTGGGCGCGGCGTCCGTCCTATTGTAGCTCACGCCACCGGTAGACCCAAACGTCAGGCCCTTTTGCCCGCGTGACGCGGGCGATGGAACCCTCTTGATAGTGACTGCGTGTACGAGTGCTGGTCATGCTGCTCCATCACTCGCCGTAGGCTGGCGTGTCGACTGTACCTGACGTGCAGCCCATTCCGTCAAGTCGACGGGTCGGAAGCGCCAGTGCTTTCCCAACCTCAGGGCCGGGAGCTCGCCGTTGCGTGCCATTCTCGTTACGCTCTTCTCGTGTAGGACGAGGTACTCGCCCGCCTCCACTGGCGTCCAGAGCCGCTCAAACCCGGTCGCCGTTTGCTTCACCGCATGCGTCATGCAGGTGTATACCGACGCGGGGCGGCGTTCCCCGAATATGGACTGAAGAATTTTCGTGCCCGCTAGTCACCAGCAGATCAGCCCTTCGCAGCAGAACGATAAAGGCCCGCCTCATGGCGGGCCTTTTAACTTGCCGCAGGACGGCGGGCACACTAATTCGAAGTGTGCCCTTTCTGTGCCCTCGTTTTGCGCTGCTCACGCCGGACGGAACCAGCAGAAAAGGTGCGTCGTTATTGGGAAAAAGTGTGGTGGACCTGATCGGGATCGAACCGATGACCTCTTCCATGCCATGGAAAACTGAAAAAGCTAAGTTGTTGACGGCAAAGGAGTTATAAACCGGAGGAACCGGCAAAACCGGCCCAATCGGCGGCCTTTGACACAAACTTGACACAAACTTTTGGGCGGTGAGCTGGGTCGTGGCGGGCCAGCTCACACATCTTCTCTTCAGAGCTTCCCAGAGTCATCACGATCTTGGACTGCTTGGCGTGACATAATTGTTCCCGAGTCTGGGAATGATTATAATGTTGGCTGAGGTGAGCGTATGGAAATGCCTTTCGAGACTCTCACAACTACTGAAGCTGCCGTTGTCGCGGGCGTTTCAGTAGACGACGTGAACCGCACGATCGACCGCAGGATCTTGCCTGAAAGGCTCTATGGCACGACTACGGTTCGCACCCTTAAGCGGGATGCCTGCCTCTGGATTGCGTTTTGGTTCGAGACTTCCGATTGGCTCACTCCAAACGCCCGGCAGCGGGTGATCCTAGATGGATCGAGCCGTTGCCCATCCTGGCCGGAATTGCGGTCTTGCAAGCTACAGGAATCGCGAACGATTGAGGTCGGGATTCGGGATCTTTGGGATGAGGTTGACGGCCGTTTCAAGGAGCTGCAAAACGCACAGCAAATGGTGGAAGAAAACCCTGAGATTCTGTCGGGAACTCCGGTCATTCGAGGCACCCGAATTCCGGTTTATGACGTGGCGAATTTGATCGAGGAAAAGACCCCGATGGACGAATTGAAAGAGCTTTATCCCCGTTTGTCCGAGGAGCAGTTTCGCTTGGCTTCTCTTTACGCAAAGGCTCGGCCTCTCCGCGGTCGGCCAAAGCGGAGATCGCTCCCCGAAGCGAGCAGAATCTCCGTCTCGAAGAAACATCTTCGAGAGGCCTCCATATAGGAGGCAAACGTGCAGAAGCTGCTGATCGATGAGAACCTCAGTCCGAGCTTGGTCGCGCAGGCCAATGTCGCAGGATTTGTGTGCGCACATATCAATCACTTGGGTCTTACAGGGCTGAAGGATTGGGAACTGAAAGCCACCATCGTCGAAGGAGATTGGACGTTCGTCACGAACAATGGAACGGACTTTCGTGGTTCCGCTAAGAACCCCGGAAGCCAGGGAGTCTATGCCGATCTTTCCCTCCACGCTGGGCTAATCTGCGTCGACGCGCCGGGCGGACTGAACCTGGAGAGGCAGAAAGGTCTCTTCGATCTGATCTTGTCGAACTTGGGTGAAGCGGGCGACCTGACAAATCAGGTGCTTGAAGTGACGCTTTCAACGGATGGTTCCGTAGAGCTCAGCCGCTTTGCGATGCCGCCCTCGTGAGTTTCACCTTCTCGGACCTGAATTCGGAGAGATGCGCCGCTTCATCCAAGTCGCGGGAAAGGCATTGCAGATGGACTACAAGTGGTTTGAGAAAGAATTTCCGCAGAACGAATCCCTTCACAGTTTGGTGCGGTAAGCTCTCCCGAAGACAAGCAGCCGCCAAATGTTCGCCGTGTAATCCGTAACGTGGTTTGCCGTACTCTGTAATGGTATGGTGCCGAATTCTGCTCGGTCGCAGCGCCAAGAATGACGGACCTATGAACCCACCCACAATACTCATCTTCGGACGCGACTCCGCCCTTGACACCAGGGACAGCCCAAGCCGAAGCGAATCATGCGCAGGATTTCCGATGACAGTCTGATCCAGGTCGCGAATCTGAATATCGATGTCACCCTTCAGATCAGCCGCCGGTCCAAGGTTCCTGTATGGCAGTCCCCACAGATCCACACATCCAGTCCGGCCGGTAGGGATGCCTTGACCGCGTCGCTCTTCAGCCATTCGTAGAAGCGTGCAGTGTTTCCGCGCACATACGCATGCGCGCATTCCGCCATTTCGCTCTGTCGTCTGCTCTGAAGCGCCGCTTTCCGGTGGTCCGGGTGCATGTCGAGCTTTGCCATTTCGCGGGCACTCCTGAAGATCGGAAGCTTTATCAATTCACCGATTCTACATAGTGCGAAAAGCTCATTCATGCTGGAGAACGGCATCCACGTTGATTAGCGTAGGACAGAGTTTCCGAAGCACAAAACTCCGACCGTGAATGTCTTGTGATTTTGATGGTTTCGCGTCCGCTCCCATAACCGCGTACCTTGTCATTTGCGCCAGAGGCGCAGCAAGGAACGAGGCTGTTATGAAACCCCACCGATCGCCGGTCATGCCTAATTTTGGGATATCTCGCGGACGGACAGACGGCTAGTGGATCCGCCATTCCAAGCTGCGGGCTTTTTCCGCCACTAGTTCCACGAACGTACCTTCGGGCAGCAGCACCGAGCCATGAAGCCGAGTCGTCGCGATGGCTTCAATCACGGCAGGGTGAAGCTCGACGAGCTGGTCTGCTTCTGGATGTGGTTGAATCCATTCCGAGAGGACAGAGCCTTCAGTGCGCTCCATCAGAAAATGGAAGGCCAAGACGCGCGCGCAAACAGCGGCTTGCAGCGGATCTCCGTCGTAATAGCTACATAGCGTGGTGAAGGCGGTATACACCTGCGCAAACACGATGCATGTCGCAACCTTCGGTCAATCACCGCTCATAGGCAACTGTAACCGGGGAGTTGGGGCATCGCAGGATGAGGACAATCATGAACGGAGTCCTGGACGAGATCTCTCCACAGGAAACGACATGGATACCATTCTGAGCAGGACCTTCAAAAACGAGCATATTGAAATCGATAACAGGAGCTTCATCAACTGCACCCTAACGGGGTGCACGCTGGAGTATCAAGGCGAACCAGTAAGCTTCTATGCCACTCGTCTGAACCAATGCAAGTACATCTTCTTAGGACCGGCGAAACGCACGATCATGCTCCTTCAGGAAACGGGGCTGATGCCCTTCGACCCTGGGGAATGGGGTGAGGTCGATGCTGGAGATCGTTTGTAGATACTCAAACTCGCTCCTTCTGACCAGCATGGGTAAAACGTTCGACTTTATCGGTTGTGTGATTGGACGATCCCTCGAACTACGCATCGGGAGGGTATCGTCGAGTTCCGTAACAGACTCTGAACGTTACTAACGTTTCTACAGGGAACGTTCGCAGTCGTGTCGAAATGGTGGGAGCCACTCTTCTGGCCCGCCTTCCGCTTAGGCAGCGACCTTCTTCGTTGGTGCCGTTGCTTTCTTTGGGGACTTCGTACTGGCTTTCCCAGTCTTGGTGATGAGCGTAGGTTTGTTCACTTTGGTCTTCTTCCGGGGCGGAGTGGGTACAAAGGCGAAGGCAGCTTCGGCTTCTGCAAGGAAATCGAAGTCGCTTTCACGCGGGATGTCCGTGTGCCCGGTGAGGGCAAGCCGAAGGGCGAAGCCGGTTAGCTTTTCGTCTGGAAGGTTGGTGAGGGTCGATGCCAGTATCTCCTCCGGGGTCTGCTGGTTGTTCTCGTCATCGACAGCAAAGTGGGCGGCTACCTTCAAGGGTCGAGTCACGGCTTCGCGGCCCTCAAAACCTTGACGGTGCCACCATCGCCACGGGCGAGGCGACGCAAACGGTCAGTCGAGGTCTCGTCACCTCGCGGCTCACGTTCCGCTTCAAGGATGGATCGATCGACGAAGATGTGACCGTGTTCACGCAACAGGGTGTAATTCGCTTGGTTAGTGACCATCACATCCAGCACGGCCCCTCGTTCCCGAAACCGATCGACTTCCTGATCGATATGACTACCGGAGACCTGACCTTCAAGGGCGAAGATGGAGCGGTGTCAAAGGAACATATGGATCTGCCTGCGGATGTGTCGAACGGACTCCCGCCCAACCTTCTGCTCAACATCTCGCCGACAACGCCCGAGACCAAGATCGCGTACATTGCACCGGGCAAAAAGGCGCGTCTCGTCCACCTCTCGATCAAGCCAATGGGGAGCATTCCCTTCCGCGCAGGGACGTTGCACCGCAAGGCAACAGAGTTCACGCTGCACGTCGAGCTTGGTGGCGTGAGCGGGATCGTTGCGCCCATCATCGGAAAGCAGCCTTCGGATTACCACATCTGGATTCAGGCAGGAGTTCCACCGGTCTTTGTCCGGGAAGAAGGTCCCCTGTACGAAGGCGGGCCGATCTGGAGGATTGAGCAAGTGAGCCCATCCTTTCAGTAAAATTTGACCGTACGGACTGCCACACGCACCCAGACGGTTTGAAAGGCTCACCATGCTTTGCACCCTATCGATCCGGGTCGCCCCTGAAGGCGGGTTCATGTTGCGCGTCAGCGGGAAGACGGCGCTCGGTCCCTCTGGCACCGGGGGCCGAGATGGCAAGCACTACTCGACTGCCGAGGCTGTGTATCGTGATCTCGATGTCCTGGGGCTTAGCGGGGACGTGAAGGCCGAAGCCGCACGCGCCTTGGCTAATCCGGAATCAAGGAGACGTTTCTTGGATTTCGCGGAGAGTGTCCAGATTCCATTCGATTCACTGGAGCGGGCGGACATTTATCTCTTCGACTGAATCCAAGTTAGGGCATGCGCACGTCTGGCGGCGCGTCTGCGAGAAGATCAGAGGACCTAACGCGCGAAAGGCGGAATGTCGATGGACACTGCAGAAAGCAACTCCGAAAGTAAGAGGGATCATCGAGGCGATCTGAGCACTTACCTGCACGACCATACCGCGGGTGCACAGCACGCCGTGGAGCTCTTTCGGGCTCTCAAAGAGGCGCATGCAGGAACCTCTTTAGGACAGGCTGCAGATGAGCTATTGCAGCAGGTCGTGGAAGATCTTGCAGTCCTTGAACGTGTTGCGACGAAAGCGGGAGCCCCAGGTTTCCAGTTGAAGCAACTTGCGGGCTGGATGGCAGATAAGGTCAGCCGCTTGAAGCTCGCTCCGCTCGGGAATGCATTCAACACCTTCGAAGCTCTGGAGTTCCTCAGCCTCGGGATACTCGGAAAGCGTGCCCTCTGGAAAACCCTGTTGGCGATAGCCACCGGACATCCTGAACTGCACGGCATAGACTTCACCGCGCTTATCGCACGAGCCGATGCGCAATATGCAGCGACAGAGGCGATGCGCCTGCAGATGGCGGTCCAAGCGTTTGGCAAGCCTACAGAAGGCTGACACGGCACAACCGTAAAACCGTCATCTAAGAAGTGGACAGCGTCGAGGTCAGACAGGATGTTGATTGCAAGTTGGAATGTGAACTCAGTTCGTGCCCGACTCGAGCATGTCAAGAGGTGGCTCGCAACGTCGCACGTCGATGTACTGCTGTTGCAGGAACTCAAAGGTACAGAGTTTCCGAGCATCGTATTCGAAGAGTTGGGATATCGAAGCGCTGCCGTCACCCAGAAAACGTATAACGGCGTTGCCGTTCTCTCTCGAACTCCGATTGAGGTGGTCAGCAAAGCGCTCATCGGCGATGAGGCAGACGGCCATGCGCGGTATCTAGAAGTGATGATCGGCGGCTACCGGGTCGTGAACATCTACTTGCCGAACGGCAACCCCATCGGAACCGACAAGTTTGGGTACAAGCTGGCGTGGATGGACCGGCTTGCGGCGGAAATGAAGCGCTGGATCAGCGACGACGTACCCACGGTTGTTGGAGGGGACTTCAACGTGATCCCGGAAGACATCGACTGCCACAAACCCGCGTCGTGGATACACGACGCGCTGTTCCAGCCGGAGCCGCGAGCCCGTTACCGGGCGATGCTTGGCTTGGGATACGTAGATGCGTTTCGCTCACTGCATCCCGGCGAAGGCGGGCAGTTCACCTTTTGGGATTACTTCCGCAGAGCTTTCGAGTACAACCGTGGAATTCGGATCGACCATTTCCTTCTCTCGCCGAAGGTCGCTAAACAGTTGAAAGCCTGCACCATCGACAAGACGCCCCGTAGTGAAGAGAAACCCTCTGACCACACGCCAATCGTATTGGAACTGCAGGGGTGAGGCTCGGGGCCACTCGCGGCTGAACTCAAGATTTCGCACTCTTGGGGCGTGGCGCACGCTTTTTCTCTGATTTCGCCTTGTCCAGCCGCGCTGCGATGAGTTCAAACGCCGGAGTGGGTCCTTGCCAGAGCAGTTCGTCCACGGACGCGAAGAGTGGAATGCCAGTTCGCAAGGTAGCAAGGTCTCGAAAGAGAAAAGCCAGATGCCGTTGCTCGTGCAATGTTCGCGAGAGGCTACCCGGATTGGAGACGTTGACGTGCCAATCCCGTGCATCATCCGGGATCGCTTCCAAATGCACAAAGCGCGACAGGACGGCCGCTGCCGATTTCGCGCCCCATCCGGGTAGACCAGGATAGCCATCCGCGGCGTCACCCACCAAAGCCAGGTAGTCCGGGATAGACCGCGGCTCAACACCAAACTTCTCGATCACACCCTTGTGATCTCGTTCCACCCGCCTGCGGCGGTCGAACTGTACCACGCGTGTCCCTTGGACGCATTGAGCCAAATCTTTGTCCGGCGTGCTGATGACGACACGCTGCACGCGTTCGTCCTGGGCTGCGAGAAAGGCGGCGGAAGCAAGCGCGTCATCTGCTTCGTACCCCTCCATCGGCCACACCACCACCCCGAGCGCACCCAAGGCTTCCTCGAGAAAGACAAACTGCGACAGCAGCGTGGGCTCCACACCTTCACCAGTCTTGTACCCGGCCC
>CAXSHQ010000034.1:10315-10691 GCA_964236875.1 uncultured Acidobacteriaceae bacterium
CACATGTCGTTCCGAAAAGACTCGATTACGTGGTCGGTAGCGACCCCAATATACGTCGTGCCGGAACGCATCATGCCGAGAAGCGAGCCAAGCACACCGCGTACAGCAGCCACTTCTTCCCCGTTCTCATCCTTGGCCGAAGGCAGTGCGTAAAAGTGTCGGAACAGCTCGTACGTGCCGTCAATCAGGTGTACTTCCACCAGAACAGCCTATCGCGCATTCGGGGTAAACTTCCTCTTTCACATGTGACCGCAGAAGTGCTGTGCTCTTCGAGCGGGTCCTCGCCTATCCGCAAATTGAATAGGTGGTGTCTCAGCCGCACCTGAACACACATGACAGAGGACGAGACTCGCATTTCCTAGGACTGATGTCCGAT
>CAXSHQ010000034.1:10701-20895 GCA_964236875.1 uncultured Acidobacteriaceae bacterium
CGGACTCAAGCCTCTGATGGATGAGTGCTTTGGCCTGATGTCACCAACCCGTCGTCGCGCCCGAAGACGATTGCTTCCGATACGCCGACATATCGGTACCTATTTTTTCTGGTACTCCTCGTCACTTACGGGTTCTAGCCAATCTACGGCCTTACCGTTAGAGACTTCCGTGACCGCAATGTGAACCATGCCAATTTGTGGGGAGGCACCATGCCAATGCTTCTCACCCACCTCAAAGAAGATGACATCTCCCGGCTTTACCTCTTCGACTGGGCCGCCCTCCCGCTGAACCCAACCAAGACCATGGGTGATGATAATGGTCTGACCTGCTGGATGAGTGTGCCAGCGGGTCCGCGCCCCGGGTTCAAACGTGACTATGCCTCCATTAGAGTGCCGGCCCTCATCCGGAGGAAACAGCGAATCGACGCGGACGCTTCCACTAAACCAGTCTGTCGATCCGACCATTGATGGTGTAGTGCCTACTCGTGTGATCTTCATGATGTCCTTTCAAGTTATCGCCAACACTTTTCTGCGCTTGGAAAACTTACCTTTATGCCCGCCGCTTCTCGAACACATCCTTCGCGACGGGCAATGCAGACATGGAACACGGCCATCCTGCATAAAAGGCGATGTGCGTCAGCACTTCTGCGGCTTGCTCCTGCGTCAAGCCGTTGTCCATCGCGCGGTTCAGATGAAACGGCATCTGTGCCGTCTGCCCATTCGTAATGAGTGCGCTAACCGTGACCAGGCTTCGATCGCGGGGGGCCAGTGCGGGCCGCAACCAGAGATCACGGAACAACAAACTTGTGGTGTTCTCTACGAGCCACGGAGAGACTGCACCGAAATTGTCTCCAACTTCGGTGGCTCTTTGCTTCTCTATCTCCTCATTCAAAGGAAGCAGTTCGTCCTTTGACGGCGGAAGCTGATCGACCCCTATATCTCGCTGACGAAAAATCTCCTTGGCAACGGCAACTGCAGCCATGGCGTTGCCCCAGCCCGCATAGAAGGCGAGGTGCGTGATGATCTCGGAGAGTTCAGCAGGCCTCACGCCGTTATCGAGCGCTAACGCGAAATGATAAGGCACCTCCGCGCTCTGGATGCGGGCAATGAGAGCCGCAACAGTCACGACGCTACGATCACGTGGCGACAGTGCGGGACGCTTCCAGAGTTGTTCCAGGAGCGCGCCTTTTGTGTAATGCAACAATGCCGGAGAGACCGAGCGCACATCATCGTATGTCAATACTCCCGCTGGCGCTGCGAACTTCTTACACTCGCTCATACTCTTCTCCTCCACAACCCCAGGCAGTTCTCTCCGGGCCGAAGCTATGAGGAGAGCGGCGCTCGCCGGACCAATTCGCAGACTTCGTCGCGTTCCTATCTCCCTGTCATCTTCAGCATGGCCTCTGGCAGACGCGCGCCCTCAAGCGACAACTTCGAGGTAGCATCTTCGATCTGCTTGAGGTCGTCTGCTGTCAACTCGACATCGGCAGCTCCAATGTTCTCCTCCATCCGACCTGCCTTGGTCGTGCCCGGTATGGGGACGATCCACGGTTGCTGGGCTAGTAGCCACGCTAAGGCAATCTGGGCCGCTGTGACACCCTTCCGCTTCGCTGCTGCTTGGACAGCATGGACTAGGACCATATTTGCCTTGCGTGCTTCCGGCGAGAAGCGTGGCACATGGTTGCGGAAATCACTGGAATCAAACTTTGTGTTTTCGTCGATTTGCCCGGTGAGAAAGCCCGCACCCAGAGGGCTAAAGGGCACAAAGCCGATGCCAAGCTCTGCAAGCACTGGCAGCACGTCGTCTTCCGGCCCGCGCCAGAAGAGCGAGTATTCGCTCTGAAGCGCCGTGACTGGCTGAACGACGTGGGCCTTACGGATCGTGTCCACACCAGCCTCTGACAGACCGAAGTGCATCACCTTGCCCTCTGCAATCAACCCCTTCACAGCCCCGGCTACATCTTCAATTGCAACATCCGGGTCTACACGATGCTGGTAGAAGATATCGATGTAGTCCGTTCGAAGGCGCTTCAGGCACGCCTCAGCAGCAGCCTTAATATGCTCCGGTCGGCTATTCGTTCCTGGGTCTCGTTTCCCGGTTGAGGGATCGATGTCGAAGCCAAACTTTGTAGCGATCACGATCTGCCCGCGGAAGGGCTCGACAGCTTCCCCCACCAACTCCTCATTTGCGAACGGACCGTACGCTTCCGCAGTATCGAAGAAAGTCACGCCACTATCGTGGGCTGACCGGATCAGCTTGATCATCTCGCCATGATCGGCGGGAGGACCGTAGGCTGAAGTCATACTCATGCAGCCCAAGCCGATTGCTGATACTTCGAGGCTCTTACCCAACTTGCGCTTCTGCATTGCGTCACCCGAGCTAATTGGATGCAACTGGCTTGAATCAGGGCGAAGCATCACTACCGATAAACGCCGTTGTAGTCAGGAACGGTCGCTGCCGAGAAGCCAACTTGTCGATACTTATCCGTGCCATAGAATCATGCGATGAGTTGGCACGCAAAACAAGGCGAGCCTCGAGCAGGGACGTATCTCGCAGCGCCTTCCACACAGCTGGCTTTGAGATTACGGTTGCGACAAGCCTCCATGCTTCTCCTTAGTTCCGAACACGCGTCTGCAGCTCTTCCTTCTTTGCTCGTGCTGCGATGACTCCTTGCGAGCTTGCCAAAGTTTCCAGTTCGAGAGCTCGCTTTGGATCCGCAGTCAGTCCATGCACACCATACGCGTAGGCCACACCCAGCAGATACATGGCATAGGGATCGCTTTGTGCAGCGGCCTGCATCAGGCGCGTTCCTTCGGCGTCGTCGCGCTCGCCTCCGATACCCTCCCAATTCATGGCCGCATAATCGACTTCGGCCTGAGGCTGCCCGAGGGAAATGGCGATTCCCATGTAGGCCCGAACGAGAGTTGGATTGTTCTTGAAAGACGCATACCCTGCCGCCAGGTACGCCATCAGTGCGTTATTCTCCTTCCACTGCCCGATGCCTTGCTCTAGGAGTGCCCGGTGGCTGGATTGCTCGTACGAGTTGCCGTTGCGGACATGGTAGTACCGCAAAAACACGTTCCAGATGACATCGTCCAGAGCACCGGGAGTATTCTGCATCGTTGCGCACATCAGGTAGTTGAAGCTCTGCTGCAGCGTTTCGTCGTCCGCTTCCGGGCTGAGCAGATGACGCCCCAGTTGCAGCGCAATCTGCGGATCTTTCTGGCACGAGCCAGAGGTCTTCGCATACTTCTGCTGCTTCTTCGCGAAGTCTTCCGCAGAGAGCTTAGGCAACGCGTCATGCTGCTTGCGGAAGTATTCAATCTGGCGATCGATCAGCGGCGGCAATGAGTTGTATGCAGCAAGCACCGGGCTGGACCGAGGTGTCGATGCCAGGGTCCCGTTGAAGCCTTTAGCTATGGCCTCTGTCGCGTCTGAATCGCCTGCCGCGGCAGCGCGCCGCATCAGCGCAAGAGACTGTTCGTGGTCCACCGGCACACCGGCGCCTGTAGCCATCATTTTGGCGAGCAGGGTCGCGGCTCCGGGCTGCTTGTCCTCCATAGCCTGGCGAGCCCACAGCGCTGCTCTTTCATCGTCCGCGGCCACGCCGTCACCTGCGTACAACACCTTCGCAAGTGCGAGTTCTGCCGGAGGGTATCGACGTTCTGCCGCGGCCCGGTAGAAGTCTGCCGCTGCCTTCTTATCCAGCTTCAGCAGGTAGGAACCGGAAGAGAACGCCTGGCCGAACGAATAGATGGCCTGTACGTTGCCCAGTTCCTTGGCTTCCAGCATGTAGTGCGTCCCTTGCATTTGAGAAGTACTCTGGCCCAGCTCACCGTTCCACAGGATTTTTCCAAGACGCCATAGGGCCAGCGGATTCTTGTCTTCCGCACCCATTTTGTACATGGCGACTGCTTGCTTCGGGTCTTTCTCCACGACAATGCCCCGCTCGTAGGCTTCGCCGATTAGAAACCGTGCACGAGGATTGCCTGCGTCAGCCCTGGCCCGCACCGCCGACACGTCCGCTGCGGTCGCATTCCCCGCAAACAGCTTGCCCTCAATGGGATTCAGCATGGGATCGTCAGCCTTGAATTGTGCGAGGTCCTGGACTGGCCGCTGACCATGCGAGGCGAGCCATGCAACGGCCTCACCGCTCTTCAGCCGCGCGGCCTCCCGCATCAGTTCCACGCCTATATCCTCGTCCTTTGTCGGGCCGTCTCCGTCATAGATCATCCGCGCGGCAAGGAAGGCGGCGGCCGGAGATGTGTCCGAAGAAGCACGATAGATCTTCGCCGCAAAGTCTCTGTCCGCTGTGACGCCGCGGCCAAAGTAGTAGCAGTCGCCAAGCTCTTTCAGATGCGTGTAATCGTGAGCCGCCAGCTCTTTCTCGAGCACCTCGAAGCGTGCGTACGCGAGCTGGCCTTCGGTAGGCCCGGTATTCACGGGCCCGGTCCTTGCGGCCGTGCCGCCGTAGTTCGATCTGTTGGCCTCTAATTGTTCCGCTGAGTAGCTGTTACTACTGCGCCGGGAGCCAAAACCGGCCAGTATTCTCGCGGCCAGGGCATCGATATCGATCTTGGGGTGGCTATCGGCGTTGTTTATATAACGGGTGTTGTACTGCGTCAGAGCGGAAATGTATCGATCATGCTCGTTGTAGTTGCTGCTGACTTGCGCTCGCAGGAGTGGTGAACATAGAAAAAACAGCGTAGGCAAAATAGAAATGCGAATCATGGGTTGCTCCAGAAAGCGGCAGAGTGAACAAATCCATCTGCCATCTTACTCGTCAATGATGGAGCGTACACGCCCCGGCACAGAAGGGGGATAAGGTCCGAGGGCTTGGCAGGAGTTTGAACCTGATGTGTGTGAGTAACGAGAAACGCCGACAGCGGAAGCGACGGGGCTGGATCGATGCTAAATCGCCAATGCGCTCATCGACGCCGGCTTAGTACCGCTATGTCGGCTGCCATAGAGACGAAGACCTTCAGACACTCTTCACCACTCGCGGATCAGCTGGTGTAGGCGGTCGAGGAGCGGTCGCTGTTCCTCCCGAATGCAGTTGAATGCTTCCTCGGACGTGAACCATTTGCCTCGATCTACTTCGGGAATGGTCACGGACCGGCCCGAGCGCGGAGGCCACTCGATGTCACAGGTGTTGCTGACAAGGTAGGCCGGATCACAGTCGCCTTCGAACGCCCAGGCCGTCACGTTCTTGCCGCTCTTCTGGCGCACTGAACCGAGTGGGAGGAATGGTTCGTGACTGGCGAATCCGGTCTCCTCCGTAAACTCGCGACGGGCGGCGCGCAGCGGTTCCTCGGAGTCGTCGTACTCCCCTTTGGGGATGGTCCATACTCCTTGGTCCTTGTTCACCCAATAAGGCCCACCCGGATGTACCAACAGCACATCGATCCGGCCTTCAGTTTGGCGGAACATCAGCAGGCCCGCGCTCTGCTTGTTTGGTTTGCCCATGATTGTTCCGAACTGCCTCTCCACCCATCGTCCCATGTGCACAACCCGAACACAGCCGCTTTCCGCATCGAATGCACATGGCAACTGCGAAGAGCAAGCACGCTGAGATTCTCATCGGGACATCCGGATATTCTTACCCGGACTGGCGCGGCATCGTGTATCCGAAGTTTGTAAAGCGAGACGTCGGTGGTTCGACGCCGGAGCTTACGTATCTCTCTCGCTTCTTCAATCTGTGCGAGATCAACGCGACCTTCTACCGGCATTTTGAGCCGAAAATCGCAACCAAGTGGTCGGATGCTGTTGAGAGCCCCGGCTTTGAGTTTGCGATCAAAGCAAATCAGTCTTCACGCACGCAGGCGGCACGAAGCCCAACGAGCGCAAGGCACCCACCTCTGTAGAGAGCCTCAAGTACACGCAAGAAGATATCGACCAGACACGGCGGTTCCTGGATGTACTCGCGGATCGAAACAGACTGGCGGTTGTGCTGTTTCAGTTTCCAGTCTCGTTCAAGTTCACGACGAAGACCAAAGATGGCGAGGCCGCCCGTCAGGAGGGCAACTGGGACCATATAGCGGATGTGCTGAACGCCTTCAAGGAGTATCCCAAAGCAATCGAACTGAGGCACGACACGTGGGATGATCCCTGGGTTCTGGCTGCTCTGAGGGAGCATGAAACGGCGTGGGTCAACATCGACGAACCCCGGTTGGGCGCCTCACTGCACGGTACGGACTACGTGACCGCACCACTCGCGTATCTACGACTGCATGGGCGCAACTACAAGAAGTGGTTCAACTCCAGTAATCGCGATGAGCGATATGACTACCTTTACAAGCCCGAGGAGCTAGAGCCAATCGCAAAGTCCATGAAGGCGATGGTCAAGAAAGTGGAGAAGGAGCCAAGCCGGAGACAGGCGAAGAAGATCATTGCAGCGACTAACAACCACTACAAGGGGCAGGCTGCGGTAAACGCAATAGACCTGAAGCGCTTGTTAGGCATGCGAGACGTTCCTGTTCCCGATGAACTCGCGGAGGCCTACCCACAGCTCAAGAAGAGCAAGTGACCTCTGCGGTTCATTGGTGACGCTGCCGGACGGAAGCTCGATTTGGCGCTACCCAGCGTCCTGCATTCGCCGTTCGCGGAATCTGTCCGCGAGTGTTCGGAAGGTGACAGAGTAGCGGAGTTCACTTACGGCGGGGATGCTGTGCTCCCATGGAGTGCCCGGCTTGAAATGTGCCAGTGGATAAGAGAGACACTGGACAGGGAGAGCATATGGGGCGAGGGAAGAAATACCAGCCTGAGCAGGTGGTAAATCTGTTGCGGCAGATCGAAGTAGCGGTGGCGAACGGCAAGACGACGGCTTTGGCGTGCAAGGAAGCCGGGATCGTGGAGCAGACGTACTTCCGCTGGCGTAAGGAATACGGTGGGCTGCAGGTGCCCTCGTTGCGAGGCTTCCGGGCCAATCATCGTGCATATTCTCACCTCGGAGGAGCTTTCCAAGACATGGCTCAAAACGACCTCAGACTCATGGAGGCCGCCGTTGCAGTAGCGGAAGAACTGAACTTCTCGCGGGCATCGCGGCGGCTACGTATTTCGCAACCAGCCCTCACTAAGAGAATCGCCGACCTGGAGGGCCGATTTACGCTTGCGCTCTTCGAGCGGGACAGCCAGGCCGTCGCCGTAACCGATGCCGGCAGGGCCTTTGTGGAACATGCCCGGTTGGCCATCCTGCATAGCGAACGTGCGGTGCAGTCAGCTCGTGCGGCCCTGGCCAACGCAGAAACGATCCTTCGGGTCGGGAAGACGCCGCACGGTGACCCCTTTTTGGTCTCTACCTTGCTTTCCTTGCGCCTGCCGCTATACCCCCGTCTGAAAGTGGAACTCTCCAGCGGCTATCCTGCAGACCTCCTGCATGGCGTGCTGTCGGGCACGCTTGATCTGGCCCTCGTCACCGACCCCACGGAAAACGCTGCACTGTCCATGATGAAAGTCGCAGAGGAACCCTTCTACGTCGCTCTTTCAGAAGATAACCCTCTTGCAGACTGTGCCGCGTTACATCTGACCGATATAGACGGCTGTTCCTGGGTGCTCTTTGCCAGACCGGCTAATCCTGTCGTGTACGACACGTTGCTCAGGGTAGCGAGTGAACGGGACATACATCCAGGGGAGTTGCATGATGTGCTCGCGCCCGAAGAAGCATATCTGTATATCGCAGACCGGAACGCGCTTGCTCTACTCACCAAAAATGCGGCTTTGCGAATCGCTCGGGACGGCATTACGATCCGTCCGCTGGCTGAACCTCGGCTCACACTTAAGACCTACCTAGCCTGTCGTGCGGACAACGAATCGAAGCCCGTAAGCGAAATGGTACGGGGGTTTGGCCGCAAACTGCGTGCGCTACAAGGAAGCTCTTAAACCGTTCCTATGCCTGAGCGGAAGCTCGAAGCCGCTGCATTATGCAGCGGCTTCGTTTTGTTCTGCGACTGTGCAGTGCGGGCATTCTGCAAATCGGGCGTTTGAGGCCACGCTATTCCTTTTAGGAATAGTTGAAATACCAGAAGTTATTGGACACGGGACAGTGTGTCCAGCACGATAGGCCAAGCCATGCCGGAAGGCGTGAAGCTCGGAGCCATTCATGCCAAACCACCAAACATCCCGTGCCCTAGCCGTACAACCGCAAGAATCACGAGAGAGCCTGCAAAGGCCTCTGACTCCCTCCATGACTCCACATGCTGACACCAACACCGCTATGGCTTTCGATCCGCTCCTGACTGCCGAGGATGTGGCGAAGCGCCTGAAGGTCAGCACAGATTGGGTCTGGGATCATTCATCTCGAAAGAAGCCGTTCCTGCCTGTCATCAGAATGGGCGATGGGGCGCTTCGATATCGCGCGAGCGGTATTGAAGCGTTTATCGATGAGAGGGAACGGCTAAGCGCCCTACGTCGTCGCGCAAACTGATAGACGGCGAGCGCTTGATCCGACGTGTTTGTACATGCAGGAGATTCCAGAGAGTGTGCAATCGACCATCAACTCCATCAATTTGGAGCTCAGAAAGTCGAGCGCTCAAGGCCGGGAGACACCGAAAAAGGCGGCTTCAACCGGGCTTGTTGTTAGGAGTCGGCGCAAGCCTTCTGCGTCCGTGACACAAGATGACACAAACTTTAGGGAAGGAGGGAGCGCCTCACTTCCTGCATGTGCTTCATTCTAAAGGGGTTGTTTGGTGGACCTGATCGGGATCGAACCGATGACCTCTTCCATGCCATGGAAGCGCGCTCCCAGCTGCGCCACAGGCCCACTCGGGGGAAGGACTTCTCTATTGTCCGCGAAGCCTGGCTCCGCGTCAATCGAACCTCACCGCAAGAGCACGGCAGCTACCGGCTCAACGCGCACCCCTGCTCCGCGCAGCGTTGCAAGGGGTGGGGGAACAATCCCTCCGAACCCGGTGTCTAAGCCTGCAGAGTGAGCGAGCACTCGGCCCCCGGGGGCGCAGTACCAATTTCACTCGTCCACACGAGCGTCCGCGCAAGTGGACAGCCGTGGCGGTAGCGAACTAAGGTAGTGTCCATTCTCGGTTCCGGAATGGAGCAGGGCTCAGACAGAACCAATGCCCGAGAGGCAGGCGAGGTCAACATGGGTGATCTGGCAAGTGCGATCGGTCTTCGGGCAGCCGAGCAGACGCTCGTCACCGAGCTCAAGGCCGGCTCCGAAGAGGCGTTCGCTCTCCTCATCGCGCAGTACAGCCATCCCATTTACTCGCTCATCGCGCGCAGCCTCCGCGACCATGCCGACGCCGCCGACGTCACCCAGGACGTCTTCATCAAGATCTTCCGCAACATCTCCACTTTCAAGGGCGACGCCAGCCTGCGCACCTGGATCTATCGCATCGCGCTGCATGAGATCTCCAATCAGAAGCGCTGGTGGTGCCGGCACAAAAAGCAGGAGCTCACCATCGACGCGCCACTGGAGAACGACGACGGCGACACCTTCTGCCTCGCCGATGCGCTGGCAGCGGCTGACGCGTCTCCCTTTGACAACGCCGCCCGCTCCGAGCTCCGTACGCGCGTCGAAGCCGCGCTGAGCAGCCTTCCCGAAGCTTTCCGCGAGGTCGTTGTTCTCCGCGAGATCGAAGGCTTCGGCTATGAGGAAATTGCGGAAATCCTGAACTGCAATCTGGGCACGGTGAAGAGCCGTCTCACCCGCGGCCGCGCCGCCTTGCGCGGCCTCCTAGTGGCTTCCGAGGCACATCTGCCGAAGCGCGCGCTGGTTCCCGCGCATCTGAAGGGGGGCACGCAATGATGCAGATCCTCCACAAGTTCAGACAGCTCAAAGCGCTGCAGCCGCATGACGCCGATATCCCGCGGCTGTGCCGCGAAACGCGCCGCAGGTTTTCCCCTTATCTAGATGGCGGCCTGAACGGTCGTGTTCGCACCAGCCTCGCCAAACATCTGGATACCTGCGGCTCGTGCGCGGGTGAGTTCGCCGCCTTGCGTTCGGTTCAGCAGTCACTCGCCGCGCTGGGCCCGGCCCGCCCGCCCCAAGACCTTCAGGCGCGTCTGCGCAATGCGCTCCGCTCCGAGCGGGAACAGAACACGCACCTGTCTCCCGGCGGCCGCTTCCAGCTCCTATGGCATGATTTCCTGGCTCCCGCCGCGCTCCGCGTTGCCGGTGGCCTTTCCATCGCGCTAGTCCTGCTGGGCAGCCTCATGTGGATGTACACCCCATCCACCAC
>CAXSHQ010000035.1:0-298 GCA_964236875.1 uncultured Acidobacteriaceae bacterium
CGCCCATCCATGCACAAATCCGAGCACGGCCGCGCATACGGCCAGGAGCCCGCTTGCGCCCGCCGCTGTTCCCGGTGTATTCCGCCGCGGGACCAGCGACCCGCTGGAGGACGCCACAAACAGCAACAGGAAGAGCACGCCCGCGCGGGCGTCCGTCAGCCCCCAATAGCCCCGCAGCACAGGCAGCGTGGCGCCCAGCAGCGCCGTTCCCACCCCTGTCAACGCGAAGACGCTATACAGCGGCATCCGCGCGCTCCCTTGTCTTCCGTTCCGCACGCCCACCAGACTATCGCTCTCC
>CAXSHQ010000035.1:308-20732 GCA_964236875.1 uncultured Acidobacteriaceae bacterium
TCCTCCACCGCAATCTGAGCAACGGCTATAGGATGGTATATGTACGGCTCACCCGACTTGCGCCGCGTCCCCCGGTGCGCCTCAACGGCCGTCGTAAAAGCCTCGCGGATAACTGCGGCCTAACCGCCTCCGTCCATCTACAGGTTCGCTTGAGGAGTTGACTGCATGTCCGCCGAATCAACCCAGCCCCACGACATCCAGCGCGATTACGAACGCCAGACCCGCCTCCGCGAAGCCATGAAAGAGGCCGGCTTGGATGCCATCGTCGCCGCATCGGCTAGCGATGTCCTGCTCCTGACCGGGTACTGGCCTATATTCTCCTCGAGCGTAGCCGTCTTTACCGCCGAAGGCGAGTGCCGCGTCATTGTCCCCGCCGACGAGCAGGAGCTCGCCGAGCAGACCGCCGGCGCAACCATCGTGCCATACCAGCCCGAGCTCAAGGACCGCCTCACCGGCCCGATCCAGCAGCTACACGAGCCGCTCGGCAAGCTTCTCCGCCCACTGCGCCTCGACCGTGCCACTATCGGTCTGTCGCTGCAGCTGGGCGAGCAGCCTGCCCCCTACGCCGTGCTCATCGACTTCCGCCACGAGCTCCACAATCTCCTGGCCGAGTTGCTCCCCAACGCCGCACTTGTCTCCGCCGACCTCCTCCTCGACCGGCAGAAGTCCGTGAAAACCCCGCGCGAGCTCGCCCTCATGCGCAAAGCGATGCGCGTCGCGCAGGATGGCTACGCCGCCGCCAAGCGCGCCATCCAGCCTGGCTTGCGCGAAGCCGAAGTCGCCGCCATCATGCAGGCCGCCTTCGACAGCTCCCCTGCCGCGCTCGAGTTCCAGCGCAGCTATGGCTTCTTCTTCTGTATGTCCGGTCCGAACTCCGCTATCGCGGCCGCCGCCTTTGCCCGCACCCGCCAGCGCGTGCTCGCCGAAGGCGACCTTGTCATGATTCATGCCAACACCTGCGGCGATGGCTTCTGGACTGACATCACCCGCAACTACGCCGTCGGCCCCCCGCTCCTGCGCCATGAGCAGATCCGCGTCGCCATGCTGGCCGCCCGGGAGGCGGCGCTCGCCGTCATCCGCCCCGGCATGCACGCCCGCGAAGTCGATGCCGCCGCTCGCCGAGTGATGACCGAGCGCGGCTTCGGTGAAGCCTTCCGGCACGGCACAGGCCACGGCGTGGGCTACGCGGCCGCTTACGCCAACGCCTCGCCCCGCATTCACCCGCACTCCCCCGACATCCTCGAAGCCGGCATGACCTTCAACGTGGAGCCCGCCGCCTACTTCGAGGGCTACGGCGGAATGCGTCACTGCGATGTAGTCGCCGTCACGCAGACAGGCGTAGAAGTCCTCACCGACTTCTAGATTCGTTCTCCTTCAGATGAGTCCGTTCTTTTCCAGGGTGTCAGATGTTCCAGGGCGTCAGATAATCCAGGGCGTCAGATAATCCCGTTTCCTTCCGAAGGCGTCATCCTGAGCGCAGCGAAGGATCTCCGTAGTTTGCCCGGAGCGAAACTACACTTGCAGGAAAACAGCTACAGCCCGTGTTCAGCGTCGCGAGACAGCTTGTCATCTCCGCCGGAGTAAAGAGACCACTGTACTTCGGATTACAAGATAGATGGACTCGGAAACGGGTGACTCGCCTACCGCTCCCCACCCGTCATCTGCTTCGGCGCATGACTCGGCGTATCCGCCGGCAGGTTCACCTTGCCCAGCCCCGGCGCGCCTTCCATCACCTCACCCGGCTTCCGCAGCGTAGGCGCGGTGTGCTGAACACCTTCTTCATCCCGCTGCGCATCGCCGTTCGCGATGGTCCGGGCCTGCAGCACCGGCTCCGCTTCGTTCCCCATCTCGTTCTTGTCGCGGATCTCCACCGGCTTGCCCAGTGCCGCAATCTCCAGCCGCACCACACGTCCGCTGCGGAATCGCACGAACTTCGTCGGCTGCGGCGCCTGCCCGTAGATCCACTCTTCCCAGACCGGGCTGTCCGCATTGGTGGCGTCCGTGTGCTCGCGATGCCGGCTTATCGGCGTTCCCACCGCTGCCAGCACCATGCGCCGGTCCATCCCAACCATCACCTCATGCGCCTCAATGGCCGCGCGAACCTTCGGCTGCAGCGTATTCGCATACGCTTCCTCGCTGGTCTTCGCCCGGAAGTCCACCACTGGATCCAGCAGTGCCTTCACCTCGGCGGCGGTCACATCCGGCAGCCCGCCTTCAAAGACCAGCGTGATCCGGCAGCCCGTCGCCGTAGGTCCTCGCTGGGCCAATTGGATATCGTTCAGCGAAACGTGGCTCAGGAACCGGTGCTTGTCATAAGGGCCGCCGTTGAAGTCGATCACAAGGCGGTCCCGCTCGAACTTCAGCGCCGTAATCGCTACCCGCTCCCCGGGCGCAGCCGACTGCCCCTTCTCGTACAGCATCTTCTTGTACACCTCATCCCGAGGCGTCATGTTGCCGTTCGCAATCAGCGTCAGTCCCGCTCCCAGCGGCAGCTCGCGGTGCGCAAACCCCTGCTCGGCCTCCAGGTCCCTTAAGAGTTGCAGGTGCCCGCGCTCGTCCATCGGCTCTCTGGGCAGGTCTACGTGCGTGGGGTGAAACTCCGTGACCGCATCGTACTCAGCCGACTTCGCGCCCACCACAAATACCTGCGCGCGCAGCAGCGGTGCAGCCGCCGCTACAAAGCCAAGCACAACCAGAAAACGCAAACCACGTGGGCCCATCGGCATCACCTCAGCGGGCGAACAAAATCCGTATGCGGCGATTGTGCCCTATTTCCGGGCGCATTCGCAACTGGGAATTCAGCTGGGCTCCCGCCCGATCCCGGAAACCCGCATTGCTTCTTCTGCCGCCGGCAGTGTCGAAGGCGCGGTTGGGGTGCTCGACGCGATCTGCACCAGCACAGGCGCGGCCGCCGCGGCTTCCATGGCCGTATGCGCCGCAGGCGGGGGCACGTCCATCGGGTACCCAGCCGCCACGATCGGCGGATGCGTGAAGTTCCACGCATAATCCCGCGTCAACACGTAAAGGATGGGAATGCCCAGCAGCAGGATTACCCCGGTCCACAGCGATCCATCCGGTCCATAAACGCCACCGGTCAACCAGCTTGCACCGGAGCTGTTCGTAAACACCACGCTCGAGTAGTCCGTCGACCCGCTCAGCGGAAGCCCGAACAGCACGGCCATGGTGAAGCTCCAGCCAAACCGCAGCCCCCACCCGAGCCAGAGCCCGTGCGTCCGCAGATACGCCAGCGAGAAGAACAGTCCCGCAAGGAAGGTCACCTGCACGCTGCGCGCCCCGGCGTTGGCCCCGAAGCTCCCAAAGCTCGACGCCAGGGCGAAGATCCCACACATCACCACCGTCGCTGCCACCGTGCCGATGGCCCCAATCAGTTGCCGAAACAGGAACCCGCGGAAGGCGACTTCTACCGCCAGCGATCCAACCAGCAGAGCCGTCACGGAGCACAGGAGCACGAAAAGATCGTGCCCGGTGAACAGGAACTCCGGGTGAAGGTTTCCAAGCAGCGCCAGCGGCAACACCACAAGGAGCAGCAGCCCCCAGGCCAGTGCCACGCCCTGTCCCCACTCCCGCGCTGCCGTGGGTCGCTTCGGCAGCGCGTTCACCACGCGCACCGCGCCAACGCGGGTCGCAATCCAGCTCAGCAGCGTCAGCCCTGTCAGCAGCAGAAACAGGAAAGCCGTCTCGCGCAGCAGCGGCTGCCAGTCGAACGCATGCAGCGCCTCCGTCAGCCCCGACGCTGCCTTCACCGCCGCCAACCGCGCTGCAATCAACCATAGGAGCCCGGTCACAAACAGCGCAAACTGCAGCGAGCGCGGCACAGCGATCTGGAGGCGGTCTGGAGGCAAGGATTTCGGGTCTCAATGGAGTTAGGCGTAACGAACGGAACGCGGCTCTCTGCAGCACTAAGCCGTCGTGTAGAACTGCGCGATGCTGCGGAACTTCGCATACCGGGCGGCCAGCAGATCATCGGTGGAAGCACCGCGAAGCTCGCCGAGGTGCCGTTCCAGTGCGCTGTCCACCAGCTCCATCGCTCTGCCTACATCGTTCTGGGCCCCGCCTTCAGGTTCCGCGATCACATCGTCCACGCAGCCCAGTTTCTGCACATCGCTAGACGTATACCGAAGCGCGGCCGCTGCCTGCTGCTTCTTGCTCGCGTCTTTCCACATAATGCTCGCGCAGCCCTCCGGCGAGATCACCGAATAGATGGCGTTCTCCAGCATCAGCACGCGGTCGGCAACCGCCAGCGCCAGCGCGCCTCCCGAGCCGCCTTCGCCCGTGATGGTGGCAATAATCGGCACGCGCAGCCGGCTCATCTCCAGCAGGTTGCGCGCAATCGCCTCGCCCTGCCCACGCTCTTCCGCGCCCAGCCCCGGGTTCGCCCCGGCCAGATCGATGAACGTAAACACCGGCCGCCCAAACTTTTCGGCGATCCGCATCGCCCGCAGCGCCTTCCGGTAGCCTTCCGGGTCGGGCGAACCGAACTTCCGCGCCACGCGTTCCTTCAGGCTTCGGCCTTTCAGGTTTCCCACCACCAACACCGGTTCCCCGTGAAACCGCGCCATGCCAGCCGTCATCGCCGCGTCGTCGGCAAACTGCCGGTCACCGTGGATTTCACTGAAGTCGGTAAAGATCGTCTGGATGTAATCCATCGGGTACGGACGCTTCTCGTGCCGCGCCAGCTCGGTTCTCCGCCATGCTTCCGGAGCGGCTGTTTCCGGGGCGGTGTTCTTGGACTGCACTGTTTCGGCCATCAGGGTACCGCCTTGATTGTAAAGCGAAACGGAATTCCTCGTAGCGCGGAACCGGCGCCTTACAGCCCGTCAAGCTGGCGCCTCACAGCTCAAAGCTGGAAGCATCGGAAGCCGTGCCTCTACCACAGCCGAGATCCAGCTATCGCTTCGAAAGCACAATCCGAAGCAACTGTGCCGGAGCGGGCCCCACCGACCGCACACCCATCCGAGCGCCGGCCTCCAGCCAGCCCGCGGGCTGCTCGAATGTCAGCATCTGCCCCTGACTTCCTCCGATCAGCGCCGTGGGCGTAATGGCCACCAGCACCGATGGTCCAGGCTCCGGGTTCAGCGTGCACGTGGAGCCTGGGTTGCAGATCACGCGCTCGATCCGCAGCGCCGGATTGTCATAGGCTACTTTCAAGCTCGTCATCAGCGGCGGCACAGGAGCCGGCCCGCGGAACTCGTCCTTCAGCGTCTTCACAGGCATCGTCTTCAGCTCCACGCGCAGGAAGTCCGAAGGCGTGTCACCGAGGTTCTCAATGCTGTGTCGTTCCAGCCGCCCCGGACTAACCCGGAACGCCCCCGCATGCGTCGGCGGCCGGTACACCGTAAAGGGGTGTGCTTCTTCCGAGTGCATGAGCTTCACCTGTCCGCTATCGTTCAGGTACACATACACCGTCGTAAAGTCGGAGTGATCATGCACTCCGAGTGTCTCGTGCGGTCCATAGTGCACCCGCAGCACCGCCACATCCGAATTATCGAGCACCAGCTTGTAATTCTTCGGGAATGCCGTCACCGGATTTTGCGCGCAGCTTGCGGCGCAGAATAGAGCAGCAAGCGACCAGACGACGCGGTTGACTGAAATTCCAACAAACGCTGGTGTCATTTCGCGGATACAACCAGTTGTTCTTTGACTGCGGGGTGGGTGGTTGCTTCCTCATTCGCCCACCGGTCTCGAATTTGCTGAAGCCGCCCACGTGTGCCGATACCGTTGCGCCCCGCACGTACGGCTTCGATGAGGTCTTGTGTGATCTCCTCGCGATGCTCATACCACCAGTCCGCTTCTTCGGCTTCTGTTGCAAACGCCGGAATGATTCGCTTCTCCATGGGCATCACCTTTCCTGAAGATACTCTTGAATACCTGCTTCAGGCGCATCGTAAGCCGTGACAACCCGCACACGGTCTCCACGAAGCGTCGACGTGACCCCCAGAAAACGTCCTGCTGCCGTGATGCCGATCTCCGTGAAGCGCTCCTCTCCACCAGCGACCCGGAAGTCGGTCTCCAATGTGTACCCGCTCAACGCACTCTCTACTTCGTCCGGAGTAACGTTGTGCCTTGCGATGTGCAGAATGTTTGCATCATCCCACTCAAAGTCCGAGGACATGGCATAAGACTAGCTCACGCGATCACCTGCACCGCCCCTTGCCCCACCAGGCTCTCCACCCGCTCGATGAACTGCACATCCGCGGCCACCCCACACACTTGCGGCTCCAGATCCGCGGCAAACACCTCAGGCTCCTCCAGCCGCAGCATCACCTTGCCCGCACCCGGCGCGCTCTGGAACACCGCCAGCAGCTTGTCCAGCAGATCCGTATCCGGGCTATGCAACGGCACTCGCACCCGCAACGCCTCCGGCAGCTTTACCTTCACATCCTCCAGAGCCGTAATCTGCGAAACCGCCAGCTTCGGCGCCGAATCCTCCTCACCTCGCAGCGACCCGCGCACCAGCACCGGCACGTCGATCTTCAGCTTCTCCGCGAGCGCGCCATAGCTCTGCGGAAACGCGATCAGGTCGATCTTTCCTGCCGTGTCCTCCAGACACGCCGACGCATACATCTCCCCCGAGCGCTTCGACTTCGCCACCTTCAGTCCGGTGATCACGCCCGCAATTTGGATCTCGTTCGCGCCCTCATCGCGGCGCCCGCGCTGGAACACCACCGGTTCCGGCTTCATCTCACAGGCCGTCGCTGTGTCTACCACCTTCAGGTTGCGCAGCTTCTCCTTGTAGCGCTCCAGCGGATGCCCGCTGACGAAGAAGCCCAGCACTTCCTTTTCATTTGCTAGGCGCGTGTGCTCGTCCCACTCCGGCGCGTTTGGCAGAGCATCTTCATCCTTCGCCGCGCCAGCGCTCACCGGCGCGTCGTCGAACATCCCGAACAACCCATGCTGCCCCGCCTGCGCATCCTTCTGCGACCGTTGCGCACGCTCCATTGCTTTATCGACGGCCGCCATCACACGGCTGCGCGGCCCAAAGGCATCCAGTGCGCCTGCCTTGCACAGGCTTTCTAGCACGCGCTTGTTCATCAGCCGCAGGTCCACCTTCTCGCAGAACTCCCACATCGTGCTGAACCCCGCCTTGCTCTTCTCCTTCAGCTCCGCACGCGCCTGCAGCACGCTCTCGATCGCGTTATGCCCCACGTTCTTGATCGCCGCCAGGCCAAAGCGAATCGCATCATCGGTAGGCGTAAAGTTGGCCGCCGAAACCTGAACATCCGGCGGCAGCACGGTGATTCCCATCTCGCGGCACTCGCCGATGTACTTGACTACATTCTCCGGCTTGCTCGTTTCACTCGTCAGCAACGCCGCCATGAACTCCACCGGGTAGTGCGTCTTCAGCCACGCCGTGTGATACGCCAGCAGCGAGTACGCGGCCGAGTGGCTCTTGTTGAAGCCATACCCCGCAAACTTCGCCATCTGATCGAAGATCTCGCCGGCCTGCGCCTTGGGAAACTTCCGCTCCGCCGCGCCGCGCAGAAAAATCTCGCGCTGCTTCTCCATCTCCTTGGCATCCTTCTTGCCCATCGCGCGCCGCAGCAGGTCGGCCCCGCCCAGTGAGTAGCCCCCAATCACGTTGGAGATCTGCATCACCTGTTCCTGGTAAACCATCACGCCGAGCGTTTCTTTTAGCAGGGGCTCCAGCTCAGGCAGCGTGTACTCCACCGGGTTGCGCCCCCACTTGCGCTCGATGAAGTCGTCGATCATCCCCATCGGCCCCGGCCGGTACAGGGCATTCAGGTGTTCCACCGTGTTCGGCTTGTACCGCCGCAGCACGTCGCGCATCCCGCCCGACTCGAACTGAAAAACGCCGCTCGTCAGTGCCTTGTGAAACACCTTCTCGTACGTCTCCACGTCATCCAGCGGCACCATCGCCATATCCACCGTTTCGCCGCGGTTGGCCTTAATGAGCTTCAGGCAGTCATCGATCACCGTCAGCGTCGTCAGCCCCAGGAAGTCCATCTTGAGCAGGCCCATCTTCTCCACGGCGCCCATGTCATAGCTCGTAACGATGGCATCATCCTTGGTCCGCGTCACCGGTACCAGCTCAGTCAGCGGCTGCGGCGCGATCACCACACCCGCGGCATGCACCCCCGCCCCGCGCACCAGCCCTTCCAGCCGCTGTGCCGTTTCGATCAACTCCTTGATCTTCGGATCGCTCTCGCAGGCAGCCGCCAGCGGTGGCGAGTCCCTTAGCGCCCGCTCCAGCGTGATGCCGATCGTCGGTGGAATCAGCTTGGCGATGCGGTCCACCTCGCCATACGGCATGTCCATCGCGCGGCCCACGTCCTTGATCGCCGCCTTCGCTGCCATGGTGTTGAACGTGATGATCTGCGCGACCTGGTCCTCGCCATACTTCTGCCGCACGTACTCGATCACTTCCCCGCGCCGGTTCATGCAGAAATCGATATCGATATCCGGCATGCTCACGCGCTCTGGATTCAGGAAGCGCTCGAACAGCAGATCGTTCTGCAGCGGATCGATGTCGGTGATCTCCATCACGTAGGCCACCAGAGACCCAGCCGCCGATCCACGTCCCGGCCCCACCGGAATATCGCGCTCCTTCGCATAGCGAATGAAGTCCCACACAATCATGAAGTAGCCCGGAAACTTCATCGCGACAATGCACTCGATCTCACGTTGCAGCCGCGCTTCATATTCCGCGATGCTCTTGCGCAGAATCCCGCGGCTTTCCAGATGGGCGAGCGCTGTATCCCGCCGCTTGCGCCAACCCTCCCAGCACACCTGCGCAAAAAATGTGTCGATGGTCTCCCCAGCCGGCAGCGGAAACTGCGGGAACGGGTTCTTCACCTTCGTCAGTTCCAGGTTGCAGCGCTCCGGGAACTGCATTGTCCGCGTGCACACCTCGGGGTTCTGCGCGAACAGTCGATGCATCTCCTCCGCCGACTTGATGTAGAACTCGTTGGTGTCGAACTTAAACCGCTTCGGGTTGTTCATCGAGTCCGCGGTCTGTACGCACAGCAGCACCTCATGGCTACGCGCATCGCGGTCTTCGATGTAGTGCGAATCATTGGTTGCAATGAGCGGGATGTCGAGATCCCGCTCCAGCCGGAACATCGCCTCGGTCACCTTCTTGTCCGGCGCCAGCCCATGGTCCTGGATCTCTAGAAAAAAGTTCCCCTTGCCGAACATCTCCTGAAACTCGCCGCCCACGCGCTTGGCGCCTTCGTAGTCGTCGGCCATCAGGCGCTGGCTCATCTCCCCCGCCAGACACCCGGAGAAACCGATCAGCCCTTCCGAGTGTGCCGCCAGAAACTTCTTGCTCACCCGCGGCTTGCGATAAAACCCATGCAGCGCCGCCTCGCTGGTCAACCGCACCAGGTTTCGATACCCGGCTTCGTTCTCTGCCAGCACCAGAAAGTGGTTGTACTTCGCGTCCGGGTCGGGCTTGGCGCGATGGTCGTCTTCCTTGCAGATATACAGCTCGCAGCCAAGGATCGGCTTCAGCTTTGCATCCTTCATCGCATTGAAGAAGTGGACCGCGCCATAGATATTCCCATGGTCCGTGATCGCCGCCGAAGTCTGCCCGATCACCTGGAGGTGTTTGGCCAGCTTGTCCACATCACAAGCCCCATCCAACAGCGAATAATCCGTATGCAAATGCAAGTGCGTAAACTCAGCGGCCATGCCCTGAGTTTACTGCTCGGTAAACGGCTTCCCGGGTGAGGAAAAGACGTACATGCTTCCGTTATGAAAGTCCAAGATGTAGCTTCAACGCCACCTCAACCCAGCGCATCGTCTCCGGCTTCGGTAAGCTCGCCATACCGAAATCTTACTCCGGTCCAACTTCCTGCGTCCCGCCAAACCCAGCGCGCATCTCTCTTGCGAACAGGAGATTCCATGAACCTCACCGGCAACACTATCCTCATCACCGGAGGCGGCTCCGGCATTGGCCGCGGCCTCGCCGAAGCTTTCCACGCCCAGGGCAACCAGGTCATCATCGCCGGGCGCCGGCAGTCCGTGCTCGATGAAGTAACCGCCGCCAACCCAGGCATGGCGGCCCTCACCCTCGACATCGAATCGCCGGGAGCCATCACCGCCTTCGCCGCGCAGATCGGCAAAGACTTCCCCGCCCTCAACGTCGTGATCAACAACGCCGGCATCATGAAGTTCGAAGACCTCCAGCACCCCGACCTCAGCATTTCCGAGTCGGTGATCGCCACCAATCTCCTCGGGCCGCTGCGCCTCACCGCCGCGCTCCTCCCGCAGCTCAAAGCCCAACCCAAGGCCACGATAATGACGGTCAGCTCCGGCCTCGGCTTCGTGGCGCTCGCGCACACACCCACCTACTCCGCGACCAAGGCCGCCATCCACTCCTGGAGCCAGTCGCTCCGCTGGCAGCTCAAAAACACTTCCGTAGAAGTCCTTGAGATCGCACCGCCTTACGTACAAACCGAATTGCTCACACCGCAAGGTGCAACAGATCCCAACGCCATGCCGCTCGCCGACTTCATCACCGAAACCATGGCCGCCATCGCCAAACCTACACCGGATGGCGAGGTCCTCGTCGAACGCGTCCACCGGCTCCGCTACGCCGAGCGAAACGGCAAGTACGACGAGACTTACAACTTCCTGAACTCCACCTACGACGCCGCCATGCAAAAGCAGCAATAGTCACAACCAGAGCCGCTGTTCAACACGCTACTTCGCCAGCGCGTTGAACAGCGCAAACAACAAACCGGAAAGCAGCGCCGCCGCCGGCAGCGTGAGCACCCATGCCAGGCCGATATTCCGCAGCATCTTCGCCTGCACACCCGCGCCACTGACCGCCATCGTGCCCGCCACGCCCGCGGTCAGCACATGTGTCGTGCTCACCGGCAATCCAAACGCGCTCGCGCCGAGGATGGTGCCCATCGCTGTCAACTCCGCGGAAGCACCCTGCGCATAGGTAAGGTTCGTCTTGCCGATCCGCTCGCCAACCGTCTTCACAATGCGCTTCCACCCAATCATCGTTCCCAGGCTCAGCGCCAGCGCCACTGCGACCTTCACCCACGAGGGGATGTACTTCGTCGAACGGTCCAGGTAATCCTTGTACTCCGCCAGCAGCTTCGCCTGTTCCGGGGGCACGGACGGAGCGTACTTTGGCTGCAGCCGCAGCGTCTCGCTCACGCGATACATCTCGTTGCGTATATTGCCCTGCTGGTCTTGCGGCACGCTCCCCAGCGACCCATGGCTCACCGCCTGGTCGCGGATGGCCAGCACCACCGTCCGCAGTGCAGGCATCGTCGTCGGCCTCAGTTGGTGGGACGAGACAAAGCGCTCCAGCTCGTTCGAGGCCGCCTGCACGTCGCTGCCGTCCGCTCCGCTCACGCTGTCCGCCACCTTGGTCGAGACCACCGCAAACGTCTGCACCGACCCCTTATCCACTGCATGGTTCAGCGCATAGGCCGTCGGCACCGTGCCCACGAGGATCAGCATGATCAGCCCCATGCCCTTCTGCCCATCGTTCGAGCCATGCGCGAACGACACACCCGTACAGGTCAGGATCAGCAGCGCGCGCACATAGAAGGGCGGCGGCTCCTTGCCTTCCGGCGCCTTGTAAAGCCGCGGGTCTTTCAGCAGCAGCTTCGAAAGCCCGAACAGCGCCGCCGCCACCGCAAAGCCAATCAGCGGCGAGAACACAAGCCCTTCGAACACCTTCACCACTTCCGGCCAGTCGATGCCCGAGCCGCCGCCGTGCGTAATCAGGAACTGATGTGCAAACGCCACGCCCAGGATCGATCCGATCATCGTGTGCGAGCTCGAAACCGGCAGCCCTTTCCACCACGTGAACAGGTTCCACAGCACCGCCGCCGTCAGCAGCGCATAGATCATCGCGAACCCTGATCCACTCGTGACCTCCAGGATCAGCCGGATCGGCAGCAGCGCCACAATCGAGTACGCCACCGCACCCGAGCTCGTCAGCACGCCCACAAGGTTCCAGAACCCCGACCACACCACCGCCATATGCGGCTCCAGCGAGTGCGTATAGATCACCGTCGCCACGGCACTGGCCGTATCGTGAAACCCATTCACGAACTCGAACCCCAGCGCGATCACCACCGCCGTGCCCAGCAGCACATACGGCAGCACCGAAGCCTGATGCACCGGCGACAGATCACTCTTGACCTTCAGCAGGACGAAGAGGAACCCGGCCAGCAGCACCAGCGCAAACACGCCAACGCTCCACAAAGCCTGCGGGCTGTCGCGAAGTCTCGCGTTCAGTAACGATCCTGCATCGGCGGTATTCGGGTCAGCCAAAAGGAAACGCACTAGTTCCGGTGCTGCCGTCTAGCCTATGAAAAGGATGTGACAATCCGATGAACGGAGGCTCCCTCCCATCTTTTGGGTTCGCGTCTTCTCTGCGTGGCGTCGCAAAACGACTCCCAGGGAGCGTCCATCATGACGACGATCGGTCAGGGCTCACGAACCCTGAAGCGTCACACCTCTAGTAAACCGCAAGACCTCCCGAAGCGTCCGTCTGCGTCCACTGTGGTGAGTTGAAGCTGGAAACTGGTGCGACATTGCCGCTTGCTCCAGACGCAAACCGAAGTACATACGGTGTCAACTGGTTGTTGCTTGGCTCTGACACTACAAACACCTGCCCTGAGCCGTCTACCTGGATCCCGTAGAGTGTTCCGAAGGTCGTTGCGCTTCCCGCGATGGTGCCAATCGGCGCCACGTTTCCATTCGCACCCGCCGCGAACTCTAACACGCGTCCGACAGAGCCCTGATTGTCCGTAACCCAGATGTTCCCTGACGTATCTACCGCAATGCCATTCAATGTGTTGATCGTCGTCAGAGCTCCACCGATGGTCCGCGTTGGCGCTACATTCCCCGTAGCCATCGCGCCGAAAATCAGGATCGGCGCAGTCAATGTCTTTGCTCCCGTCACCCCGATTCTGTTCAACACATAGGCCGTCCCGCTTGCATCGGCTGCCACTGCATAGGGATCTTGGATCATCGAGGCCGTTCCCGGAGTCTGACTGTACGCGCCCAGAATGCTTCGTGCAGCTGTGGCATTGCCGGTCGCCGTGGATGCAAACACCTGCAGACCCGCGTTGACACCCGTGGCGTAAGTTTCACCCCCGGGGCCTGCCGCCGCATAAAACGTCCCGTTGTAAATCGTGTTGCCTAACTGCACGTTGCGTGTGCCCGTACTTACCCCTGTCGTTCCCTGTGCATACGCCCGGATGTTCAAACCCGTGCCTGCGGCGGTGGTATAAACATTGCCCGAGGTGTCTGCCGAGAGAAAATTGAAAGCAGTTGTGTTGTTCTCTGCCGTGATCATCGCGACCGGGGAGGACGAGCCATTCGCTGTCACGGCAAACTCCAATATCTGCTCGGAAGTCGTCGCAAAGGGAAACTGGTTGATGACGTAAACTTTTGGACCTGAATACGTAGCGCCGGTGCCACCGCCCCCGGTCCCAGTTGTAGTGTTGCTAGACGACGAACTGCCGCAGCCAACAGCGCAGACAGCAAAGGCAAGCGGTGCCCATCCAAGGAACCGATTCAATCGCACTCTTTACTCTCCTGCTTGCATGACTGCTCGTTCAAGCACATTCAGATACACTCCGGCAAAACGCAACGCGCGGAGCTCTCCTTCTACTTGTGCCTGATCCTTCGACAATGTCGTTAGGTTGTGTTGCAGAATGCAAATGCAACATCAGGTCTCCAACGCTCGAGACAAGCTTATGTCTTTACTCGACGTGCAAAATGAAGACTTGTGACACTTATGCAAGTGTCTCCAGGAGAACGCAGTCAGTCATCAAACCGACCTGCGGCTTGAGAAGCGCGTTTGAAGCAATGCTGCTTAGGCAAGTGGGTTCAAATCCTGCGATCGCGTTTGTGTGAAGCGGTTAAACCATCAATTTCCGCACTAACTGCACATACAGCTCCACCGCCTCCAGCAGCTCCGCCTTCGCGATCCGCTCGTCCGGCGTATGCGCCACATGGATGCTCCCCGGCCCCAGCAGAAACGGCTCGCCCCAGTTCGTCAGGCTGGGAACATCGGTCGTGAACTTCGCCACCATCGTGTCGAACCCCTCGAGCGCCCGCATCTGCACAAACGGCAGCTCCAGCGAGAAGTCCACCTCACAGCGATCACCCACTGCCTGCAGAATCTGCGCCCGCACTCCAGCGGACGGCCCCACCAGTCGCACCAGCAGGTGCGCCTCCGCCTTGTCGGCAATCACATTTGGCGCGCGCCCGCCGGAGATCAGCCCCACGTTCAGCGTCGTGTCCCCAACTCCCTCCACCACTGGCAGCTCCAGCGCCTGCACCGCATGGAGCGCCCCCAGCAGCTTGTCGATCGCCGACTCCCCCAGCTCCGGGTACGCCGAGTGCGCCATCTTCCCATGCGCCCACATCTCCACGCGCAGACACCCCTTGGAGGCCAACGCCAGCCTGTTGTCCGTAGGCTCGCCATTGATCAGGAAGCGCGAGGGCAGCGCCTGCTCATTGGCCACCTTCGCCCCAGCCGAATCCCGCTCCTCGCCCACCAGGAACAGCAGCCCCACGGCCACTCCTGATTCGCGCAGCCGCTCCGCCGCCGCCATCTGCGCGGCAGCGATTCCCTTCGCGTCGCATACCCCGCGCCCGTACAGGTGTGTCTCGTCTTCGCGGCAAGGCCCCAGAAACGGCGGCACCGTGTCGAAATGCGTCGAAAGCACTACCTCCGGCGTCTGCCCCGGCACGGTCGCCACCAGATTGAAGCGCTCGCCCGTGCCCGCGCCCGGCGTCTTTCCCGGTTCCGGCTGCACCACGGCCTGCCGAGCCACCTGCCATCCACGCTCCGCCAGGAACGCCGCCAGAAACTCCCCGCAAGCTCCCTCGTTGTAGGTCGTCGACTCGATGTCCACCAGCCGCTTCGTCAACTCAATCGGGTCAAGGGGAGCGAGCGCCATGCGCCCAGCATACCTTGCGGCCCTGCCTGCGCCGCGCGCTAAACTCGAACGCAATGCAGCCTGTCTTCCGCTCGCACGTTCAACCCGTCGAGGATCTCCGCGGCCCCGCCGGCCGCCTTGAGGCCGTGCTCAACACCGGCCATCCTGACGCGCTCTACGCCGCGCTCGTCGCTCACCCGCACCCGCTCGGCGGCGGCACCATGCACAACAAGGTCGTCTACCACGCCGCCAAAGCCTTCTCGCACTTCGGCCTTCCCGTCCTGCGCTTCAACTTCCGCGGCACCGGCCTGAGCGAAGGCGCACACGACGAGGGTCGCGGCGAAGTAGACGACGTCCGCGCCGCGCTGGATTGGCTCGACCACCGCTTCGACGGCCTGCCACTCCTCTTCGCCGGCTTCAGCTTCGGCTCCAACGTCGGCCTGCGCGCCTGTTGCGGAGACCACCGCATCCGCGGCCTCGCCGGCATCGGCCTGCCCGTCCGCGCTGCCGGCCGCGACTACCGCTACGACTTCCTCCCTGCCTGCGGCCCCGTCCCCAAGCTCTTCATCTCCGGCGACCGCGACGAGTTCAGCCCGCAAGGCACGCTCGAAGCCTTCCTCGTCTCCGCTTCCAACCCCAAGCGCATCGTCTGGATTCCCGGCGCCGATCACTTCTTCGCCGGCACCCCAGACTCCCCGGCCTCCAAGCTCCCCGAGTACAGCGCTGCCGTCCGCTCCTGGATAGCCGACGAGTTCGGCCTCACGCCGAGTTAGGGAGGGTCTGATCAAGCTGGGTCGTGCATATTCACTGCGCTATTTTGTTGTCATTCCCGAAGGGAATCTGCGTTTCGCTGGCCCAGCCGACGCTCAATCAGAGCATCCTCAGCGTATTTCTCTGAAAACAGCGTCATCCTGAGCGAAAGCGAAGGATCTCGGTAGTCTTCCGTGGCGGCACTGCAGCCATGCGCGACTACGCAACACCTTCCAGCCACCGGCAGATCTCCCGCCCACACAACTCCGCCGCCTCTTCATTCGGCAGATGCCCAATCCCTGGCAGCGTTACGTGCTCGCACCGCAGCAGCCGTTGCTCCAGTGCCGCCGCTGTAGACTCCGGCACCACGCGATCATGGCTGCCCCAAAGCATCAGCACCGGCAGCTCGATTGCCTTTGCGTCCAACCCGCCGCGAAGCTCCTCCATGTCCGCATGCCACGTGGAAAGCAGCCGCAGCGTATGCGTCACCGTGTCCGGCACCTTGCCGCTCTGCCGATAGAACTCCAGCACCGAGCGGTCGCGCTTGCCTTCCGGTCCTGACATCGCCTTGAACGCCTGCCAGTGCAGCCACGCCGGCACATACGGCATGAGCTTGGCGAAACGCCGTCCCAATGGAGACAAGTAGAACGCGATGATGGCGCGCTCATGCCCGGACCACGGATGCGCCGGTGCCAGCAGCACCATCGCCTGCAGCAACTCCGGCTCCATCACTGCGAACCGCAGCGAAACAGCCCCACCGTGCGAGTGCCCCAGCAGCACTGGCCGATCGAGCCCCACCTGCGCCATGAAGCCCCGCACCAGCTGTGCCATACCCGCAAAGCTCACATCGGCCTCGAGATCGCGCGCCGAGAAGCCCGCCCCTGGAAGGTCCAGCGCTACCACCCGCCTGTTCGTCGGCAGTTCGCGGATAAGCGACCCAAACGTCTCGCCGGTAGCAATCAGCCCATGCAGCAAAAGCATGGGTGCGGCCTCAGCCGCACCCATTGCCGCACGCTCCACATAAGAAAGCTCCACGCCCTCCACGACCACGCTGCGGCGCTGCAGGCTGGAAACCAAGTCTAGACCGTTGCCGGAACCAGTGCCTCAGCCGCTTCCGCCGTCTCGGCACTGCCCACCTGCAGCAGGCGGCGCAACAGGTCAGCCGCCACGTCCACATGTTCGCGCTCCAGCAGGAACGCCGGCAGGAAGCGCATGACATTGCCCTGCACTACGTTCAGCATCACGCCTTCCGCCAGCCCCGCCTCGGCGATCGGCCGGCCGGGCTCGGTCAACTCCAGTCCCAGCAGCAACCCGCGCCCACGTGCCTCCACCGCAATCGGACTCTCCGCCGCCAGCTCCTGCAGCACATCCAGCAGATACGCACCTGTATCCCGCACCTGTTCGAGCAGGCCTTCCTCTTCCACCGCCTGGAGGAACTCCAGTCCCATGCGGCAGGCAAACGGGCTTCCGCCCAGCGTGCTGCCATGCTTGGCCACGCCAAACGCATGGAACAGCTCGTCATTCACCAGCAGCGCGCTCAGCGGCAGTCCACCGCCCAGCGGCTTGCCCAGGATCAGCGCATCCGGCCGCACACCGCTATCTGTAAACGCGAACCAATCCCCGCATCGCCCCAGCCCGCATTGAATTTCGTCGAAGATCAGCAACGCATGGTGCTTGTCCGCAAGCCGCCGCGCTTCTTGCAGGAACTCGCGGTCCAGCACATGCACGCCGCCCTCGCCGAGCACCGGCTCCAGTAGGATCGCAGCCGTCTCGTCGTTCACCGCCGCCCGCAACTCGTCGACGCGGTTGCGGTGCACAAATGTCACATGCGGCAGCCCCGGCCCGAAGTCCATCCGGTACTTCTCCTGCCCCGTCACCGAAAGCGACCCATACGTACGTCCGTGGTAACTCTTTCGCAGCGCCACGATTCCGTGCTTCGCCCCGGAGAAATTCTGCCGCGCATGCGTGCGCGCCAGCTTCAGCGCCCCCTCCACGGCCTCCGACCCACCGGTCGAGTAGAAGATCCCCTTCATGCCGGCGAGCTCGCAAAGCCGCTCACCCAGCTCCCCCGGGTAGCGGCTCGCATACTGCGGCGAAAGGTGCACCAGCTTGCTTGCCTGGTCAGCCATCGCGGCGGCTAGCCGCGGGTGTGCGTGCCCCAGGGCGTTCACTCCCAGACCGGCCATCAGGTCCAGGTAGCGGTTCCCTGACGTGTCAAACAGGTACACACCCTGTCCGTGATCCATTACGACCGGAAACCGATTGTAGACAGGAAGGAGCCGGTCGGCGTCTCGTTCCAGAACTGCGTGGGCCTCGGCACTTTGCCGGAAAAATTCCATGGTCTTACTAGTTCACAGCATCTCGCGGAGTGGGTCAAGAGGCGTCCAATCCCCTCGAATACAATCAGATGCGGAAACTCATGGGCGTTTTCCAGAAAGCATAGGCGTCTATGAAAGTGCACAGGTCTCGTCCGTGTAGTTACGAAAGGTTCGCCGGGCAACACATACCCGGCTTTGGCCCCTGACGTGCTCCATACGTAGCCGGAATACCAGAAAGTCTTGTGAAGATTGGGTCCCAAACCCGGTTGCTGGCCACCACGCTGGCGGTGCTCACCCTGGCGGTGCTCGGTCTCGCCATCGCGAACTTCCTGCAGCAGAACCAGTACACCACCCCGACCGACGGTATTCGCTGGAGCGAGTCGGCCCTCGGCCTTGAAGCGAGCGGGGTTCCCGCGGACACGCCCGGCGCTAAGGCCGGCATCAAGTCGGGAGATGTGCTCACCGCCATCAATGATGTGCCCACGCCGCAGATCGCCGCCGCCAACCGCCAGATCATCCTCACCGGCTTTTCCCAACCCGCCACGTACTCGCTGCTGCGCAGCGTCGCCGGCAAGCGCCAGCCCATCGCCTTTGAGGTCCGCGTCTACCTCGTTCCCTCCGACCGACCGGACCTCCAGCTCCGCCTCATCGCGCTGGTCTACCTTTGCATAGGCATCTACGTCCTCTTCCGCCGCTGGACCGCCCCCAAGTCGACCCACTTCTACATCTTCTGCCTGGTTTCGTTCATCCTGTACGCCTTCAAGTACACCGAACGCCTCGACACCCTCGACCAGGTCATCCTGTGGGCAAACTTCGCCGCTTACGCGCTCCAGCCCGCCCTCTTCCTCCACTTCGCCGCCACCTTCCGCGACTTCACCGAGCGCCGCACCGCCCGCGCGCTCACCCTGGCCCTGTATGTACCCGGGGCTACGCTGCTCTGGCTGCGCTACCTTGCCCTGCATCACTGGGTTCCCACCGGCAAGCTGCTTCACCGCCTCGACCAGACCGACTACACCTACCTTGCGACCTACTACGTCATCGCCGCCGCCGTCTTCTGGTTCCGCTACCGGAACGAGCAGCAGCCGCTCCAGCGCCAGCAGCTCAAGTGGCTTTCGCGCGGCACCTTCCTCACCGTCATCCCCTTCACCGTGCTGTACGTAGTGCCCTTCCTGCTCGACGTCAACGTGCCGGCCACCCTAGCCAACATCGCCGTTCTCTCGCTGATCCTACTGCCACTCACGTTCAGCTGGGCCATCGTCCGCTACCGCCTCATGGACGTGGACCTGATCTTCAAGCGCGGCGTCACCTACACGCTCGCCACCGCCGCCCTGGTCGGCACCTACTTCGGCTTCATCGCCCTCGCCGCCGAGATCGTCCACAGCCGCCTGCAGCAGAGCCAGCGCCTGCGCGAGTGGGGCCTCGTGGCCGCCGTCGTCATCACCGGCCTGGTCTTCGAACCCCTCAAGCGCCTTATCCAGGGCCGCGTCGATCGCCTCTTCGACCAGAAGCGGCTCGACTATCGCGAAACCCTCGTCGAGTTCGGCCGCGAGCTCAATGCCCAGACCGACCTGAACGCCCTGCTCCACTCCATCGTCGAGCGCCTGCCCCAGACGCTGCTGCTCACCCGCGTCGCCGTCTTCCTCGCCGAGCCTCTTGTCGAGTCCAGGCGGCCCTACAGCCGCACACGCTTCCGCCTCGCCGCTTCGCACGGCCTTACGCTGGTTGGCGCGCTCGACGTCGACTTCCTCAACTTCGACTCGCGCGATTCCTCCACCCACCTCTTTTTCGAAAGCCCGCAGCAGATGCTGCGGCTCCCGGAAGAACAGCGCAAGACAGCCGCCGCGCTCGACCTGAACTACTACGTCCCCTGCCGCGCCGCCGAGCCCGGCGGTTCCGGCATGAGCACCATCGCCGTGCTCGGCCTGGGCCGCACCGGCGAAGGCGACTTCCTTTCCAGCGAAGACATGGAGCTGCTCGAGTCGCTCGCCGGCTATATCGGCATCGCCATCCAGAACGCCCAGCTCTACTGCAGCCTGGAGCAGAAAGCTGCCGAGTTCGAGCGCCTGCGCGACTTCAACGAGAACATCGTCGAGTCCATCAACATCGGCGTCTTCGCCGTCGACCTCGAAGACCGCATCGAGAGCTGGAACGCCCAGATGGAGGTCATGTACGCCACCCAGCGTTCCGACGCCCTGCGCAAGCCGCTCAGCGCCATCTTCCCGCCCGAGTTCCTCCAGGAGTTCGACCGCATCCGCGCCGAGCAGGGCGTGCACACGCTCTACAAGTTCCGCCTGCCCACTCCAGCGGGCGAGGCACGCATAGCCAACATCACCGTCGCTCCCCTGCTCAACAAGGATTTCCAGGCCGTCGGCCGCACCGTCATCGTGGATGACATCACCGACCGGGTCAACATGGAAACCCAGCTCAGCCAGTCCGAGAAGCTGTCC
>CAXSHQ010000036.1:0-13433 GCA_964236875.1 uncultured Acidobacteriaceae bacterium
TCCCGGATCAAACGAGAACGCGAGGTAACTCTCGAATTAGCCGGACAGGGGCGTCCACGTCCCCTTTCCGGAACGTTGTTCAGTCGAAGTGATGTAGAAGCAGCGCGCTGTCGTGTCGGTGCACTCCACAAGAGAGTGGAATTCCGACTCTATCTCCCTCTGGAGGCGCAAACATAGGCAGCAAACGTAGCTAAGCGTTGATGTACCGAATACAACCACAACTTTTTGTGTAAAATTCGTGGAAATCGTTGGCACGCGCAGACTATGCTGACACCATGTCCGGAACTCCGCTACGCCGCTATGTGGTGGCTCGTAGCGCCAGCTTCGGAGAGCAGGCACGTCGAGGAACCACGTGAGCACAAGCCCAATCTCGAATCCGACGGCAGCGGCGGAGCTCGGCGAAAAAATCTACCGCGACCGCTACAAGGCCGACTACGAAGGCAAACACGCTGGCAAGTTTGTAGCGATTAACGTGCTCACAGAGGATGCATACCTAGCTGACACCCCGGAGGATGCTCTGGAGAGGGCGTACACAGCGGCTCCGACTGGCATTTTTCATCTGATTCAGGTTGGCCACGCAGGAGCGTTCCGTGTCAGCTACGTCCGAAGTTCAGGTGTGGACTGGGTCCTTCGATAAATCCGGGTCACCTGCTCTCAAAATTTCTATTCGGGGTCAGTTCGGTAAAGGCGTCAGCTTTGATGCGATCCTCGACACCGGGTTCACAGGCTTTATTTCGATGCCTCTGCTCCGGGCCTCTCCCGCTCGGACTGATCCTGTTCGGTACCGCATCGGTAGAGCTTGCCGATGGGGGCAAGTCAACCAATCTGACTGCAAGGGGTATCGCTGCTGTAGGTGGCGAAGAGCAGGTCGGAGTGGTGGTGCTAGAGCCCACCGGAAACGACATTTTGCTCGGTATGGCGTTCCTGCGACTGTTCAGGAAGGCCCTCTTTGTGTCTGAGAAAACGGTGCTGTTAGTGCCGGAAAACTCTAATCCGGCACCTCGTACGAAAAAACCACGTCAGTCCCGTACCACCAAAGTGAAAGGGTCGCCATCTGCATAATGCACACGTGGTATGTATTCTATACACATAGAGGATGTATGGAAATCAAGACAAGACGACTCAACATAAATTTGCCAGCGCAGATGGCGGACGATCTTGAGGCGATGGCCACCAACTCCGGGAAGAGCATGACGGAAGTCATCCGCAATGCCCTGGGGCTCGTGAAACTCGCACAGGATGTATCGAACAAGAAGCAGAAGCTGCTCATTGCTGACAGCAATGACAAACCGCTTAAGGAAGTTGTGATTCCGTAACGGGTATCATGGGGGCGCTTGGAGGTGCCCCCATGTCCGACTCTGCGTCCGATCCAAACAAATCCGCTTCCAAAACCGCCTCTGACATCGACATCGATCTCAGTCAGAATCCCGCATTTGAAATCAAAACTGGCCGAGTTCCAGCCAAAGAAAAGGGAGCTCGATGGATTGCAACGGTGATCGTCTTCACCTTCGCTGGTTCCATTGGTCTCACGATCATCTTGGGTTTCTCGCTGCTGTTCTGCCTACGTTGGGCTCCTGACAAGGTCGAACCGATCTTCACGAAGGGTGTCATTCCCTTCATGGAAAAAGTCGGTACGTTCGCAACGACTGTCTACGGTCCCCTGCTTGCATTCATTCTCGGTTACTACTTTGGCGAGAAGAATGAACGGAACGCAAAGTCTTAGAATCGTGCCTTACGCAAGCGCTAGCATTACCTGCGTTGCCGTCCATTGTCTACAGGTTCCAATGCATCCCGCCCGATGTTCGAAAGTTGGCGGATCACCTCCTCTATGGCTATCGAACTGATGCCTACCGGAACTCCTGCGGCCTCAATGCCGAAGACGAAGTACCCTCCTCCGGGATGATTCGCGAAGGCGCAGAGGTGCTCCGCAAGGCGGCTCTTATCCGGCGAGAGCTGGTATTTCCAGTCGATTTCGTTCAGTTCATGACGTGGCGGTGTCAGGCTGCTTTCCAGCAAAGCCAGTGCGCGTGGAAGCCACGCTTTCGGGTGAGATACGAGTTCACTCAAATAGCAAAGTACTTTTTTTCATATAGTTAGGCAGTCTCGCCGTTTTCAACTCAAATAAGATTGGAGTGGCTCGGGCTGGTTCAGGCAAGTGCCTACCCCTGATGGAGAATACGCTGCACTTGCACGGCAGACCATAGGCCACCCCGCGCCGTAGTCAGTCCCGCACCATTCAGCCCGTCCGCCAGCGAACGTAGCGATACCGCTCCATTCGCTCGCAGGCCGTCGATCACCGGCAACAGGTCAACCCGGCGCTTGGCTGCCGTTTCCTGACGCACAATGGCGCTCTGGCGAGTTCCCTTGGCCGCGATGCTCGCCATGCGCCCTGCATCGCCTCTCAGCCCCCCCAGTGCCACGCCGCGCGCCTTGGAAGCCGTGAGAGCCGCCTTCGTGCGAGCCGAAATCATCCCGGCCTCATGCTCGGCAACGGCTGCGAGGATGTGAACCGTAAGGCGGTTGGCTTCCGGGAAGTCGCAAGCGACGAAATCCACGCCCGATTCCATGAGCGACGAGATGAAATGGACGTTCCTGGCGAGTCGGTCCAACTTGGCGATCACCAGTGTCGCCTTATGCAGACGGCAGAGCCGGAGCGCTTCGGCGATCTGAGGACGGTCGTTCCGCTTGCCGCTCTCCACTTCGACGAGTTCCTGCACCAGTTGCCAGCTACCGCCGTTGAGGTAACGGGTCACGGCCTCACGCTGCGCTTCCAAGCCCAAACCGCTCACGCCCTGCCGAGCCGTCGAAACCCGAAGATACGAGATGAACTTGCCGTTTGCCATTGTGAAGCCTCCGTTACGTTTGCCTCTACCAGCGTTGAGGTAAATGTAACACTCGCTTGCATGGAATGCAACGGGTTTGTTTCCACTTGGAGATTCACCTTTGCTTCGCCTATGCTCCGGCGATGGGAACGAACAGGCGGGCTGAAGAGAGGGAGTTCCATCGCCGAGCGGCGCGGAACTTCGGCGTCATCCTGACTTGGCAGGAGCGGGACGCCGGACGTTGGTTTGTTGACTTCTTGGACCCGGACACTCGGCAAGCGGTAACGCGGCAGAGGGTCTATGGCTCCGCTGCCATCATCGCCGGGCTTGTGGCGCGGTCTCAGACGGACCTGGGACACGGCCCGCGTCGCGCGTTCTTCGATTACCAGTTGGCAGAGGGACAAGGTGAGGTGCAGATCGAACTATCTCCGGCGCAGTATGAGCGACTCTGCGCGAGCGCCTGAACGCATCGCGCGCGCGTGTACGCGCACAGAAAATACGTGGCGCTTGCAGGGAGCTAGATGCGTGAGTCGCCCCTCGCGCGCACGCGGACCTCTCCGGAAATCGACGGATAACACGCCTCGTGCGTGGGATGGTGACACCAGAGCGTCCGGCGCGAGTCTCACCCGCATGATTGCCTTACATGCACATGGGAACAAGGCGACACCGCAGCGGGCCTCTGAGCCTCACGCGTGCGTAGCTTGACCGTGCGCCACGCATCTCTCGCGCGCGCGCGTACTGCGTATCAACTCGGCTGCCCACATTCCATGCAAACCGATGCAAGAGGCGCGGTAACATCGGCCTCATGTGCGGACGCTACCTCAGAAGGTCAGACAAGCAGCGCATAGCCGAAGCGTTCCACCTGGGAGTGCTCCCCGAAGGCTTTCCACTTCCGCCGGATTACAACGTCGCGCCGTCCACTTTCCAGCCGGTTATCCGACTGAGCCGGGACACGGGCGAACGCGAGATAGTCCTCATGCGCTGGGGTTTGGTCCCCTACTTCGCCAAGAGCCTTGCGGAATGGAAAGGGTTCAGCACGATCAACGCCAAGGCGGAGACGGTGCAGGAACGCGCGCTCTGGCGAGGTCCGTTCGAAAAGCGGCGCTGCCTTGTGCCCGCTGACGGCTTTTATGAATGGCTCAAAATCAGCCCGAAATCAAAACAGCCCTACGCGTACACGCTCAGTAACGGCGCGCCTTTTGCGTTCGCGGGCCTCTGGGATGCGTGGCGGAATTCAAGTAATGGTGAGTGGCTCCAAACGTTTGCCATCATCACCACGACGGCAAACGAACTGACCGGCAAGGTTCACGACCGTATGCCGGTCATCCTTCACCCGCGCGACTATGACAGATGGCTTGAGCGTGGCGAAGGCCACCAACCGCCCATAGACTTGCTCCGGCCCTTCGAAGCGGAAGCCATGCAAGCCGACGCCTGTAATCCCGCCGTGGGGAACGTGCGGAACAATGGCCCCGAGATGCTGACGTGTCCGAATCCGGCAGGGTTCCCGGAGCAGCTAAACAGTGCATGAGCAACAGTACGCGCGCGAATCGTGCTCAGGTTGACAGTCTCCGCTCCGCCCTATTTTGTTTCATCCATCGGGGAAGACGTGGGACTTTCCTCGGTGAGTTCGCCGAGAAAGTTCCGTACCGCTTGCTCCCTCACCCCTGGCGGGTACTTGAGGTATAACTCCATCGCCCGGCGCGTTCGAAGCTGTAGCGGGCTTGCTGACTGAGAATCTTGCGGCTCTTGCTCTGTCGAGTCCATCCTAAAACTCCTGTTCCGGGAGTGTACCGCCACTACACCACTCAGCACCTTGGCGCGCGTGTGTTGGTATGAAGCACAAACCTTGGCACTTGGTACGCGTGTGGCGTCCGTCATTGAGTCGAGCCGGGTTCGAACCCGCCCATCACTCCAGCGGGACCGAATCGGAACGCATCAAAGCGCTCGGATTCGTATCGGGCCGCCAGTTTCCTATAGGTTCGGTGGTGCATTCCCTTTGGACTGGGCGGGTGCGCGTCGAAGATCGTCATGTCTTCGCACCCTAGCCGTTTTAGGATGTGCTCCGCACGATCCGTCGCGCGGTCACTGCGGGATTGCCTCTGACTTTGGTATGCAAGCCCATGGCAACGTCTACAGGCGAAGATGCGCCCGCCGAATACCGTGGCTACGCGCCGTCCGCATCCTCTCGCCGGACAGCGGAACCAAACGCGATGGCCGCCGAACTGACATGGTGTTCTATCTAGCTCCACCCCGTATTCGAGCGACTCCCAATCCGCGCCACGTTCACGCACCTTGTACGTGAGCACCATTCGATGCTTTTCTGCGCGGTACTGAATCCATGCGATGCGCTCACCGCGCCGTGACCATTCGAGAGTTCCACCCGAGCAGTTTTCGAGGTATCCCTTGCGGGCCATCCATCGCACGTCAATTCGTCGGAGATCATCTGTTGTGTCTCTCCCAGCCCATGTCCGCCCGCTTCCATACCCTCCCATGCACCCTCCAGAGATTCTCCGAAATCATTAGTCAAGTTGACGTGAAATCAAACCTGCGCCGCTGCGCGTTCATGATTGAGGGAAAGTAAACGCTCCAGTATCTCTGCATCTGAGAGCGTGGAGGGCCAACCGTATGCGGCGAACACGGCCTCATCCAGCTTGCGGTGAGCATCCGCAAGCCAGCTCGGGCGCTTGTTGTAGAGGTTTGTGAGGGTGCGCTTGCTCAGCTCCTCCGGAGTGGCATCGGCAGGATTCAGCCATGCGTCCCGCCTGCTCACAAGCTCGCTTGCGGCGTGCGCGATAGCTTGCACCACGGGCTCAGCCTTCAACTCCGCTTGCGGAGCCCAAGGAAAGGGGAAGGTTCCGAACGTCTTGGCGGAGTTGTAGTACGGGTCATTCCCAACGCCGATCCATGAGCAATTATGTAAGGTCCAGACTTCGTGTAGCCGGGAGTGGAGGACGCCGAAGAAGTAATCGTCATCCCTCGCTATTACCTGAAGCTTTTGGTCAGGCACGATGTCCGTATCCATCCAAGAGAAGATGCGATGTTTGGTAATGCCAGGTGTGACGATGCACCGCTTCAACTTCGAAATGGCCGCTCGTAAGCCGGGCCGGTTCTCTCCGTGAATCCACCATCTCTCGCGGCTCCGCTTTCGATTGTTCTTGTCTCGGAGGGGCTTGACATGCATTTGAAGGTACTCGAAGGGCAACTCGTACAACGCGGCTTCCGATTCCGGCATTTGTCCGAAGTCGATCAACCAACCATTTTGGTTACGCTGCGCAACATCTCGTCCGATCAGTCGTCGTTTTACTACATCCGTGTTGGGACGTTGGTTTGGATTGAGTGGAGCGGCAAGCATAACGTGTGCCTGTTCAGCCGTGATGTCGAACGGACCATCATTGATGATTCCCTGAAAGCACAGCCCTGCGTTTTCCAAGAGGGTCGCGGCGCTGCTTACGTTTGCGGCGGCTGACAAGTTCGCATGGATTTCGGCTACGGACTTTCCGTCAAGCATGCGATCGGTTTGCGTGCCATCATCGAAGCCTACAATTGCGACGCGAACAGACGCTCCATCCAAGACCCATGGACGGTCGCTCCAGGCCAAGAAGATCCCACCTGAGCCGTTGATCCTCTCTAATACGGGGCGATTCTTGACCATGCCAATGGAGTTCGTCGCTAGCAGACCGGCCCGGCTCGCACGACCTTGCTCAATATGCGCGCGCGCCTTCTCAAACCAATACGTGACCAAATCGGCTCCTCCGGGAACGCGCCCTGCAAACACAGTTCGCAACGTCTCTACATAGTCGTCTCCGAGTTCACCTCTCATCTTGTTGCCGCCCAAAAAAGGCGGATTTCCAATGACGAATTCCGCCTCCGGCCATATCTCTTCTCCGGGCCGGCCTTCGCTGTCATGTGCCAGTATGGCGTCTCGCCGTCGAATGTTCTTGAGTTTGCGGAGAATTGGCTCCGTGGGGACGCCCATGCCATGCTCCTGCAGCCATTGCAGATAACCAATCCAGACGACGACCGAAGCTAACTCATGCGCGTAGGTGTTTAGCTCAATGCCGTATAGCTGAGAGGGATGAACCTGCTCCGGCAGCACGGTCGGGAGCCCATGGTCTGCCGCGAAGATGCGCGCTTCCTGCCACAGGTCCAGCATCCGCTTGAGGGCCAAAAAGAGGAAGTTGCCGCTCCCGCAAGCCGGGTCCAAAATGCGCACACGCGCCAACTCTTCCACCCAGGCGTAGAGCTTCGCTTGCATCTGGTCACGCAGTCGGTTGTACGCCGCTCCTTTGGCGCTGGCGGCGCTCTCGGCAAGCGCGGAGGCCTCCGCCCTCACCACAGCCCATCGCGCCTGTAGCGGAGCCATGACGACGGGTTCCACGATGAGCAGGATGTCTTCAGCGCTGGTGTAATGCGCTCCAAGCTGTGAGCGCTTATCAGGATCGAGACTCCGCTCAAAGAGCGTGCCGAAAACGGATGGCTCCACATTAGACCAGTCGAGCGCGGCGGCCTTGCGAAGCGCCGTCATGTCGGAGCCTGTCAAGTCCAACGTGGTGTCGTCTCCGAACAAACCGCCGTTGAAGTGTGCAATCTCATACGGACCGAAGTTGTTCCCTGCCGTGCTCATCGCGGTAAACAGTTGTCGGAGCTGGCGTGTAAAGCTGGCGGGCTTTCCCACGTTCAACTCGATCATCTTGCGGAACACGTGCTCCGGCAGTATGCCGATGGAATCGGCAAAGAGGCAGAAGAGCAGCCGCATGAGGAAGTGGGCGGCGCGCTCCGGGTCCTCCCCTTTCGCACGGAGACTTTCGGCCAACGCGCCAAACTCCACCGCTACCTGCTCTGTGACGCGAAGCGCGGCGCGTTCCGGTTTGAGTTGGTCCGGCGCTGTGAAAACCGCTCGGAGGACTTCGAGCGGGGGAAGGGCGCAATTCGGAGTGGGGAGCGTGGAGAGCAGATCGGTGAGGGTGAAGCTGTAAACCTGCTTCGCCGTTCCGGTGAAGTTGGTATGCACTTCGAAGCGGTCCTGGTCGCAAACCACCAAGAGGGGCGGATTCTCCAGGTCCTCCCGGTAGTCGGCAAGTTGCAGGTACGCGGCTTGCAGGTCCCGGTGCTTGCCCTTGTACTCCCAAGCGAAGAAGCCCCGCTTCCACACGTCTGCGAAGCCCTTCCCGCCTTTCAACTTGGAGACGTGCTTCTCAAAAGTGAAGCTATCCCCCGTCTGGTCTGCGGCGGCAGGGTGCGCCTGACCCAAGACTTCGCACAGATCAATGAAGTGCGACTGCGCGGCGGAGCGCTCCGAGAGGGTACTTGCTTTCCAGCGCGCGACGAAATCTGGGAGAGAGAGGCTCATCTGTGAGGACCATTGTTGCAGGGAGCGAACCCGAAGGCGAGTACCTCATAGTGCCTGACAAAACTCGTTGGCGGATTTGCTGCGGCCCGTGTCCCGGTGGATACCGGCGGCTATTCTAAGTCTGCCGTTCAGACTGCATCCGCCAAACGGTTTGGCTGACGCCAGAGCGCCCTTCGGGGCTCAGACCCAAAGCTACCCGGCACGCTGTTATCCTCGCTGTTCTCAGCGTGCGCAGCCGGGGCCGTTGGCCCCAACGCTTGACGGCCCTGACAGGGGGAACCGATGGTCAGGTTTGCTGGTTTTCGATTCGCCTCTCCCACTCTCTGCTCAGACTCTCTCTATCAGACTGTCTTTCATACTGGTGGCGCGTTTGGATTCCACTGCTAACAGTGACAGAACAGTGGAACCGCTCGCGCAATTTGTGGGAGGGTCCGCGCTCTCGCGCGACACCCCTCTAGCGGATTTGACGGGACCACCCCCGCACATTTTGCGGGTGGTCAGTCCGCATTAGCGCCGAATGGAAATGCCGTGTCTTCCGTCGCGAAGTAGACCGGCGCACCGGAAGCCGACACGTCCGGCGTCGCATACGCGCTTCGCGGGGCAAGCTTTGCCGTTGGCGCTCTGTACTGCTTTGGCGGTTCCGGTGCTGCGTCGTTCTGCTTGCGAGCACTTGAGGGCCGATGCTTCGGATCACCCGGATACGGCTGCTTCGTGTCCAAGTCGCAGAGTTCATAGGTGTAGTGCCCGCCGACCTCCCGCGTGAAGACCGCCATACCGAGCGACTTCAGCTCAGCGCGTGCGGCCCGCATAGACGTTTGTGAAATGCCCGCTTGCACGCGCGCATAGGCATCGGTGAAAGAAACACGGCGGCTGCTCATCCGGTCGCTCTCTCGGCATAGAAGCAGGTAGAGCCGCAGAGTGCAGTCCCGCATCTTCGGCGCGATGCCGCGCTCGAACAGCTCCGGCGGAAATCCGGAATACCGCTTGAGCAGGATCGTCACCGCGCTACACCTGCTCTGGCGTGCTTTCGGCTTTGGCTTTACGCGAGGACTTGCCGCCGTCCACCAACACCGCTTCCAGAGCCGACTCGCGAATCATCGTCCGGCTTCCCACTTTCGTGCGTTGCAGCTTCCCACTGCTCAGCCACGCCTGCACGGTGTACTTGCTGATACCGCCAAGCGCCTGTGCAGCCTCACCAACCGTTAGCAACCGTTCCATCTGTATCGTCTCCGGTCCAAGTTGGACTGAGCAGATTGTGCTTGACGCAAGCAGAGACGACGCCATACTTTTCTATACATGGCTAATGGAGTAAGCCGTCATACGGAATCGAAGCGGCGGTATGAAGGACAAGCCGACGCAGGGCGGCTTGTGGAACTGCTGAACGACGCGGCACCTGAGGATCAACTGGTGAGGACACTGCGACGGATAATCGACAATTCACAGACGCTTGTTCGTATCGCCGGAACCTTGCATGTCGATCAGGCGCAATGGGTTTTGCGCAGCCCGCGCAAGTCGCAGCGGGGCACTGCGAAGTTGCAGAAGCTAGTGGATGCAATCTGCGGAGACCTAGATTTGTTTCCGAGTGTTCCAGAACTGGCGCTTGCAACACTCGCGAAAACGGGTACGCTGACGGGTTTATGCGTGACGCGAACGCTCACACGTGACTCGCCGTTCTATGGCAATAACACAGCAGAGCTGATGCTTTCAGCGCTCGACAACTGCATGACAGACGAAACGATAGCGAAGATCAAAGTTTGCGTCTGCGGGCGAAACCTGTTTCAGAAGTTCGCACACCAGAAGTTCTGCTCTACAGAGTGCCGGGTCCAAGCGAACCAGAATACCGACGCGGCGCGCGAGTACAGGCGACGCAAGCAGCGCGAGTACTACCACCTTCACAAACGCAAGAACACAAAGTGAGCAAATAGTGTCCATATTCAAGCGCGGCAACGTCTACTGGTATCACTTTCTCTTCAACGGCGAACACATCCAGAAGAGCACGAAGCAGGGCAATCCGCGTGTGGCTCGGCAGATGGAAGCAGCGCATCGAACGGCGCTCGCGAAGGGCGAAGTCGGCATCGTGGAAGCGAAACCTGCACCGTTGTTTGCGGAACTGGCGGAGCGCTTTGTCGCTCATTCAAACGCGGCACGAGAACAAGCCACGAACAATCGACTTCTACATAGAGAAGTTGTCTAAGCTGTTGCGGTACGCACCCATAGGCAAGGCAAAAGCCGACCGTATCGACGAAGGTGTGATCGAAGGGTACGTGGTCATGCGAAGAGCGCTTGTATGCCCCGCGACGGTCAACCGAGAGCTTGCCACTCTCCGGCGCATTCTGAGGCTCGCGCACGAGTGGCGGCTCCTAAACCGCGTGCCTGTTATCCGCCTGCTCTCAGGCGAACGTATACGGGAGTTCGTGCTCTCCCCCAAGCAGGAGGAACTGTACCTCACGGCCTGTCCACAACCGCTGCACGACATAGCGGTGCTCATGCTTGAAACTGGTCTGCGGATAGGCGAGGCTCTGAATCTCGAATGGCCGGATGTGACGCTCAAGCCCCTGCACGGCTCCCGCTTCGGCTTTCTGAGGGTCCGGGAGGGGAAGAGCAAGAGCGCGCGCCGCGTCGTGCCTCTGACAGACCGCACCCTGGCGATGCTCAAGCCACGTGCTGCTAACCCGAACGGCCCTTTTGTGTTCGGGAACCGCGACGGAAGGCGGTACGTCTCCACCTCGATCAATCACCTGCACCGCAAAGCATTCGCCCCGAAGCAGGACGGCAAGAGCCGTCAACTGTTCCCCGGCGAATTCGTCCTGCACTCCCTCCGGCACACGATGCTGACCCGGCTAGGAGAGGCCGGGGTGGACGCTTTCACCATCATGCGGATTGCCGGGCATAGCAGCATCGTGGTCTCGCAGCGCTACATCCACCCGACGCCGGAATCGGTCGAACGGGCATTCGAAACGCTACAGCGGGTCAGAACGCGCACCAGCGAAGCGGCGGAGGCGGAGGCCGCGATGCAGCGACCCGCTACAGTTTTCGCTACACTGGAGGGAGCGACAACCGCAAGTTGTTGAAGGGCCTATAGCTCAATGGTTAGAGCAGCGGACTCATAATCCGTTGGTTCCAGGTTCAAGTCCTGGTGGGCCCACCAAGCTAAGTTGCACATTGCACGACGAATCTCGAGAGCTCGTGTCGGGGTTCCGCTCGGCAACCTCTTTGGTTGAAGCGACCGCAGGAGACGGTCTTACTCTTTGAAGCTGTTCAGGAAGACTGGCTTCACCATGGCTTCGATCCTGGCGGCCATCTCTTCAGCGGCGATGCGGTTAGGGCTCTGATGCCAGCGGCGCGCGGCTCCGAAGACTGCCCAGGCGGCTGTCGTGGCAATTGCCGCTGGATCAAAACCGGGCGCAAATGGTCGGTGGCCAATACCTTCCAAGAACATGCCCTCAATGACCGGAATGATGGACCCCTCCAGCGGTATTAGAGCCCCCTTCACCGGGCAGTTGGTAAGCTCGCCCAGGTAGTCGCAGACGCCAAGGGCTATGGCACGCAGAGCCCCATTGCAGTCACTGAAAGAGATTGCGCGGCGCTGAAGAAGGTCACGGAAGCGCGACTCTGTCATTGCCTGAAGCAGTGCGCTTTTGTCTGGGTAGTGAAGGTAAAACGTGTTTCGGTTCAGCGTTGCCGCATCGGCGATCTCCTGAACGGAAATCTCTTCGAACTGTTTTGCTTTCAATAAGATATCTAGCGAATCCATCAGCATGCGGCGGCTGCGGAGGACGCGCGGGTCAGTCGCGTCCGGAGCGGTTTGATGCAGCTGGGCCATCGGTCTTTAGACTACTCCGGCTAACAATCGATGCTAATGCGACATTTGGTGACCATCCTTTAATCACCGAATGTTTAGTAAGCATCACATGTCGCATAGGAGGGTTTGTCGACATGCCCAAACTGCTGCACATCAATTCGAGCCCGCTTTACGGCCGGTCAGTTTAGCGCGAACTCACTGCTGCGTTCGTTACGCAGTGGAAGTCATCGCATCCGGACGGGACCGTCGTTGAGCGCGACCTGAACGCCACTACGTTACCGCCGATCACTGCAGAGTGGGTTGGCGCCAGTTCCACGCCGGAGGAGGCACGCACTCCGCAACAGAGGGAGCAGCTTTCGCTTTCCGACTCCCTGCTGGCCGAGTTGGACCAGGCCGACGAATACGTCGTCGGCGTGCCGATGCACAACTTCGGTGTGCCCTCCGTGCTCAAGCTGTGGGTCGATCAGATAGCGCGAGCGGGTAAGACCTTTTCGTATGTGGACGGGAAGCCGAAGGGGCTGATCGACGGCAAGAAGGCGACCGCTGGTGGAACCATGGTGCTGAATCAAGGCCGCGACCGGAAAGAGTTTCTAGCGCCGCATCTTCAGGCGATACAGACGCATGCGCAGGCTTTGCAGGGAGGTGAGGCGTGAAGATCGCATCGCTCATCGCTCGCTATTTGCTGGGACTCATGTTCACGATTTTTGGGCTGAACGGCTTCCTTCACTTCATTCCACAGACCCCGCCGGCCAACCCACTTGCGCTTCAATTCTTTGGGGCCGTGGCTGCCTCACACTTTGCGGCGTTCTTCTTCGCCGTGCAGGTCCTTGGAGGATTGCTGCTCCTCTCAGGCTACTTCGTGCCCCTGGCTCTGACGCTGCTGGCGGCTGAGCTTTACAACATCCTGGCGTTCCATCTGACGCTGGAGCCCGGCATTGCTCCGGCACTGATGGCGTGTGTTCTATGGGTGCTGGTCTTCCGACAGTATCGTGAAAGCTTCAACGGCATATTCAGCGCAAAGCCTGCGGCGCAGGTCTAGATGGTTTTGGAAGCTGCGGGCATTGTGCGCGTGCACTGCGAGGTCAATACGCAAAGGGGATTTGACGATGGCAATGAATGATGTTGAGAAGGCGCTCACTGTGTTCCAAGGCATAGGGGAAAGGGACGCCGATTTCGCAACTAGGTACATGCACCCAACAAAGTACGAGACCCACAATCCGCAGGTGGCGGACGGCATTGCAGGCGTGAAGGAGTGGATTGGCCAGCTGCCGGCTGAAAAGAGTTCGCTGAAAACGGTGCGCGCGTTTCAGGATGGGCCTTACGTTTACATCAACACCGAAGGCAACGTACTCGGCGAGAAGGCCTTCTTCGACATCTTCAGATTCGAAGATGGATTGATTGTCGAGCACTGGTCATTTGAGGAAGCAGCCGCCCCTCCCAACAAGAGCGGGCATACTCA
>CAXSHQ010000036.1:13480-20335 GCA_964236875.1 uncultured Acidobacteriaceae bacterium
CGAAGAACCTAGAAAATACAGAGAAGAACAAGGCGCTTGTGCGGCGCTACTATGAGACCGTTCACGTGGGCGGCGATCACAGCAAGATTCCGCAATATATCTCCGAGGATCACGTCCGCCACGAACCTGGGGTAAGCGACGGTGTCGCGGCTTTCCTGCATGACCTTGCTTCCTTCAATCAACCCGGAAAGCCGTCCCGAACCATAGATGGGATCAAGCTGCTATTTGGACAGGGGGATCTTGTTTTTGTAGGAGCCGTAGGAACGCTTGACGGCGACCCTTATGTCTATGTCGATCTGTACCGGGCCGAGGGTGACAACCTCGTTGAGCATTGGGGATTCATGGAGAAGGTCCCCGCGCCCGAACAGTCGAAGAACAACAATGGTGTGCTCTAGGTTGGACATGGCATCGTTCGTCATGTGCAGCGATCATCAAGGCTGAAAAGCAAGTGTGCATCGATGGAAGCACGATGGGAGATCGCTTGAAGTGGATAGGCCGGTTAGCCGTAACGTTGCTCTTTGTCAGCGGCGCTGCCGCCCATGGCTCGTTCGCAAGCACGTGTCGCGGGCGAGGCAGTCACGGTCGTCAGCCATGTGGACATCATTCCCGATGCCTACAGGCCGGGAGCGGAAGCGAATGCCGGACGACTCTTCCTTGCAGAGAGTGCGGCGAGCCAAAGGGATGCAGGTGTTGTGTCGTATGTCGTCTTGCAGGAAGCCGGCTTGCCAAACCACTTCACCATTGTTGAAGTCTGGCGCAATGCGCACGCTTACGAGCTGCATGTCGGTTCTCGCCATACTGTCAAGTTTCGCGAAGAGATTCAGCCGTTGATTGGAAGTCCCTTCGACAGCCGTTTATACCGCCCGCTTCACTAGGCATCGCCTGCTTCAGGCTCTGCTCTCTGCTCGCTTTGCTTGCGCCAAAAACCGAACCCAAGTGTCTGCTTCATCGAAGGAGTACTGCCATGATCGTCGTTACCGGAGCCACCGGCCAGCTCGGCCGCCTCGTCATCAAGAGTCTGCTCAAGTCCGTACCCGCCAACCAGATTGTCGCGGCCGTTCGTGCGCCGTCCAAAGCTGCGGACCTCGCCGCGCTCGGCGTGCAGGTCCGCGAGGCAGACTACGGCAAGCCTGCCACGCTCGCCTCAGCGTTTGCCGGAGCCACCAGCGTCCTGCTTATCTCGTCCACAAATATCGGCCAGCGTGTTGCCGAGCACAAAGCTGTAATCGATGCCGCCAAGTCAGCGGGCGCACAGCTGCTCGCGTACACATCCGTCCTCCGCGCCGATACCTGTACGTTGCTCGTCGCGCCGGACCATCTTGCCACCGAGCAGTATCTCGCCGCTTCCGGTGTCCCCTGGGTCTTTCTGCGCAACGGTTGGTACATAGAGAACTATACGGGCGGGCTGAGCGCGGCGGTGGAAAGCGGAGCCATCCTGGGTTCGGCGGGCGCAGGCCGCATCGCCGCGGCATCCCGCGCAGATTACGCGGACGCAGCAGCAGCCGTCCTCTCCACTCTCGGTCATGCGGGCAAAGTCTATGAGCTCGGCGGCGATTCAGCCTTTACCTTGGCCGAGCTTGCCGCTGAGGTCAGCAAGCAGTCTGGCAAAACGATCGTCTACAAAGACATGCCCGAGCCAGACTACGAAAATGTCCTCAAGAGTGCCGAACTGCCCGACGCAATCGCCCATCTAGTGGCCGATTCCGATGAGAAAGCCAGCCACGGCGAACTCGACACCACCTCACGCGACCTGAATCGGCTCATAGGCCGCTCTACCACCAGCTTGGCCGCCGCTGTCGCCACTGCGATCACGCGATGGCGACACGTCAAGCACAACGACTAGTACCAGTGGTGTTCCATGGAGCGTTGCTCCCCACTGAGTACACCAAGGAGTTCCGGCTCGTTCGCGAACGTGCTGCTCTCCCAGTCGGACCGCACTGAAACAAGAACTGCATGTGACGGTAGGGAGTCCGTGATGACGTCATCCTCAAATTCGAGGCTTCTCACCGAACTGTTTCTATTACGGCCTTTGCGTCAGAAGGTCGAGACGCGAAATTGGCTCGTCGGCAAACAGGAAAGTCGGACGCAACAGCAGGCACCGCAGAAGCGCGAGCCTCTGCAGTTCTCCGTCAAACACCTGGTTTCACCCTCGTGCGCGCAGTCAAAGCGGACACTCAAAACGCTGGGAGTAGAGAGGCAGTTCTCTCAGCGGTTCGAGAACCCGCTCGCTGTTCCACTCGCTCGGTAAGCTTCGAAGCTAAAGCGCTTTCCCCGAAGGTGTAGTTCTGCTCCGGGCAGACTACGGAGATCCTTCGCCGCGCCCAGGATGACGCCCGTCAGGAGGAAGGACTACATCTCAAAGAAAAGTGCCCTAAATTGCTGTTCCGTGTGGATTTAGTAGTGAGTGTGATTGGCGATGAGCCGTCTGTACTCGGCATCCCGCTTGACAGGATGAGGCGTCACGCCGGCGTTGCCGTACACGCGTAGCGTGCCGCCCTCCTGGGTGATCACCTGTTCCGCGCCGGTGTGGTCGAAATCGAACATGTGGTATACCTCGCCCTTGAAGAACAGGGTGGCGGCGCCGTCGGGCTCGAGCTTGAAGCGGAACCAGAAGAACGTGCGATGGCCGTTTCCGTACCAGTCGCCGCGCACGAAGTTGGGATTGCCGCTGAGTGGATGTGCCGGCCAGGTTTCGAGCTGCCGTCCGAGGTTATCGAACCAGTAGAGCTGCGCGCCGAGACCGCCGCCGACCATGATCTGATCAGCGGCTTGTGGTGGACGGGTGCCGCCTCGGTTGCCGGCGGGGCGCGGCGTGTAGGTGCGGCCATTGGTGACAACTTGCGGCGTTTTGGAGTTGCCAAGAATGAAGCCTGCTGTCACTTGCTGCGAATGGTCAGAGCTGTTCTGCCAAAGCATGTCGCCATTCTGTGCGTTGTAAGCGAGCGTGCCAGCATCACTTTGTCCCACGAGCAGTTCCGGCTTGCCATCGCCGTTGATGTCGAAGAACTCCATGGCATCCATGTGGTCGTGATTGTCTTCGAAGTAGCGTGCGTTGTTCCACACCTCATGGCCGTTCGCATCCAGGCAGAGATGGCTGATGATGACTTCGTCGATGCCGTCGCCGTTCACGTCGAACGGATAGATGTAGTGGCCGAAGTAGTCCTTGGGCCGATGCTCCGCGTGCTGCCAGAGCAGGTTCAGGTCCTTGTCATACGCGGTCAGGCTGATCAGGCCACCGGTATCGCTGAGCACGAGCAGCGTATCCGGCCCGTCGCCGGGATAAAACTTCGCGACGGCCAGGCGGTAGTTGTTGTAGACGTGCGGCGGCGTGGGCGCGGGCCACGGCACCTTCTTCAGGATGGTCCCATCGCGGCCGTCGGCCAGCACCAGCCATTCCTTGCCGTCGAGAAAGCGCCAGTGCGCGAGCTCGTCGCGGCCGGTGTGGTGGAAGTCCCAGAGGATGCCGGGAGCCTCGAACTCACCGCGCAGACGTGCGTCCTGCTCGGGCGCTTTCCAGCGCCACAGCTCGTGTCCGTCGTTGGCATACATGATGGCCGAGTAGTCGCTGGTGATGTCCAGGATGGCATACTTGCCTGTGCCGTCGACGTCACCGAACTTGACGATGTTGGAGGGCTCGATCTTGTACTCGTGGAGCAGCTTGACTTCGGAGGGCAGCTCCATGGAACGGAGATCGTCTTCCTTGAAATCGGCGCGCCGGGTGAGCACCAGCACGTTGAGCGAAGGTCGTGGCCGGATGGCCGTGAGACGCAGGGTGACGGCGCCGGGCTGCAGAGTGAAGTCGCCGCCTTGCTGCCAGGCGAGCGGACCGTGCCCGTAAGTGCCCGCATCCTCCCTGCCGTTCACCTCGATTTTGAAGCTGCTCTCCGCCGTGCCGATGCTGCGCACGAAGAGATGGTAGGTACCGGCTTCCGTGACCGGCACAGTCGTTGTGACGTCCGCAGGCACGCTCATGTTCAACGTGCTGTTGTTGAAGAACCATTGACCGGCAGGGAAGCGGCCATCGTTGGAGTCTCCGGCGGGGATGTTGGCAAAGAAGTCCGAAGCAGGCACGACGATGGTGCCTGGGGACTGACGCGCGGCGTCATGATGCTGCGGATGAAGTGAGGCTACAGCAGGCGGCTGCGCAAAGGTGACTGCGGTCGATAGCAGCATCGCGACAAGCGGCAATCGGTGAATCGGCAGGCTCATGGCTGCACTCCCTTCGCGAGCTCAAAGTCCGGAACGATGTCCACCGGAACATCCCTGGTAGCTTCCAGAGACTTCGTGAGCGCGGGCGGCATCACGTCATAGCGGGTGAGCCAGGCTTCGGCACCGGCGCGGTCTCCCTGTGCTTCAAACAGCAGCAGCTTTGTGCAGAGCGCTTCGATGGCTGCCGGCATGGCGGCGTAATCGATGGCATAGTGGCCGCTCGCATCGCGGTTGAGGGCCTTCTGCTCGAGCAGGAAGTTGAACTCCATCATCTCGGCGCGGCCGTGCGCTTCACCCGTGCCGAACCGCAGGGTGCGGAAGATGCCGGCGACATACGACGCGTAGATGCCGTTGAGGTCCTTGCGCGGCAGGAGATTGTTGTCCACCAGCCACCTGGCCAGGAAGATGCCGGTCACGTCCGCCTTGGCTTCTTCCAAGCCGCCGTACAGCGGCCCGATGGCTTCACGGATGTCGATCTGCCGGCCCTCGCGATGCGCGTAGGCCGGGCCCAGGCCGTGCGACATTTCGTGCAGGATCACCGCGGTCAGGTAGCCTTCCGCGCTGACGTCGCTCGCCTGCCCGGGCGTCATCAGGAGCTGCGCGATCGGCAGGACCACCGTGTTGACGCGCGCTTCCATAAAGTTGCGGAAGAAGATCTTTTTGGAGCCCTTCTGCGCGTGGACGCGCGGATCGTTGGGCAGATTATCGGCAACGGCTTGATATCCGTAGCGGAGATCGCCGGCGCGGAGCGGGGCGTCGGCCACCTCCATCGGCGTGGCCTGCCCCTGTTTTGACGGCTTGTCTTCAGCGGGTATAGGCAGCGCCTGCTGCATGGCCGCTTCGTTCTGCTGGTACAGAGCGAGCTTGCGACTTTCCGCGTCGTTGCGGATGAGCAGGGATGCGCCGTAGGACGTCTTCACGCCCAGCAGGCCGTCCAGGTACGTCTCATACGGCGCGAAGATCAGATCGACCTTCGGGTCCTTCAGGTCGAGCCAAGCGAGGTCACTGGCAAAGTAGTCGTCCGAGAGCAACGCCTCGGCGCGCAGTGTGAGGAAGTGCGCGAAGGCCTTGTCCGGGCTGAGCTTTGCGGCTTCGCGAAGGTCGTCCGCCATCGGCCGCAGCCACTGCGCGTAGGCCACGTGGTAGGGAACTGCCTGCAGACGCTCGGGTGTGCCGCGGATTTCAATGCCGAGGACGGGGCTGCGCACCACCGTCCAGGGGCTGTAGAGCGCTTCCTTCTCGGTGGGGTGCGCAGCGGCATACGCTTCGATCTGCGGACGCGTGAGGCCGAAGGTGTAGAGCTCGTGGCCCGGCGGCATGGCCGCTTCGCCGATGAAGGATGTGTTCTCTTCGACCAGATCCCAGCGGCTGCCGTTGATCTCAAACAACCGTGCGAGCAGGGGAGATTGCGTGGTGCGGTACATCGCCAACCCGCCAAGGTCGCTTTGCTGCCAGTAGAGCTGGTCGAGCAGGCGGCAGGCATCGGCCAGCTTCGCGACCATCTGCAGCTCGCGCGGGCTCAGGGGCTTGCGGTCGAACGGCATGGCGACTGGTTTCCAGCGGGCCGCCCGCTCGGCTTCATCGTGCGTGGGACGGCCGCCGGCGTTGCGCTGCTGGCCCGGCAGCAGGGTTGCGTTCAGCAGAAGCGACAGCCCGCATGCGGCTATGCAGGCAAAGCACAACCCTGCTCTACGACTTCCGCGACTCGCGAGAACTGGTGAGGGCTCCGGTATGTGTAAGGTTGGCATGGTTCGAGGCCTCAAAGATTCGATGAGCGAGGTCCGCTGCGCTCAGTGGGAGCCGCGGTAGGCAGGGCATCGGCGCAGAACTCCAGGACAGCGATGGTGTTGAGGCTGTTCTGCGAAGAGCCGTTGGTGTCGGTGCCTTCCTCCATGGGGGCAAGGGACTCAGGAGGCACGATGCGGGCCGGACCTTCCGGCCGTGCTCCGCTACGCAGGCTGGCGATGGCGCTTTGCGCCAGCGCGGGCTCGCGCGTGACCGAGTAGGCGTAGGCCTGGAGCTTGCCTGCACTGATGCTCGCACCGGAGTCCGCGCAGTAGGCGGCCCAAACCTTCTTCCAGGCGGGGTCGTCGATGCTCATGTTGAGCTCAAACATCAACTCCGCGCCGCCCATGATGGAAGCAAGATTGTAGGCGCCTTTGGTGGAGTCGCGGGCCGTGAGCTTGCCCGTGGCGCGATCGAAACCCATGACCATGTTGTGGCCCGTGCGGAAGCCGAACGGCATGCCTTCAATGGAGCGCATACCGGCCAGTATTTTGTCGCGGTAGGCCGTGTTGCCGGTGCGCTCCCACTCGGTCAGCCAGTTGCCGGCAAGGGCCAGCCAATCCGGACCGGAGCGCACGCGCACGGGAGCATCGCCGGGGCGCGGAGGGTCGGCCAGGCGCATGGGATCGTACGCGGCCACGGAGATATCCGCCTGCAAGGCCCCGCGCATGATGTCGCCGGTGCGCTCGTCGGTGGTGAGATAGAAGTAGGGACGCCGAAACGCAGCTTGGCCGATGCGTGCTTCCTTGGCGCCGTCACCCCAGTGCGAGACACCGTGGCGCGTACCCAAGCCGGCCATGGGCCCGAAATGGTACGAATCCACTTCACCGGTGTGGCGCGTCATGGCTTCCGCAAGCTGGA
>CAXSHQ010000037.1:0-20122 GCA_964236875.1 uncultured Acidobacteriaceae bacterium
CTCTCCTTGTCCAGTTCTCTCTTAGCCACTGGTACAAAGCAAGCCGGGCACTCCAGCGTCCCGACGACGGTGAAGGAACGGTAGGTCTGGCGCATGTGCTTCCAACTAGAGTGAAACTGATACTTGTCCGAGAATCTTGCCACGCTTGCTGAAGCGTCGAACTGGTGCGAGAGATGTCTGAGCTTGTTCGAAACGTCCTCTAGTTTGGTTTCGTTCTCGCCGAAGGTCTCAATCAAAAGGAAGCCCAACAGGAAGGTTGCGATGAGGATCGCATCTGTGATCTCACCTTCCGAAAGGGGAATGGTTTTCATAAGCCCGAGGGCGTGGGCCGTTTCCAGAAGCAGGGCTAATCCAATAAGAATTGCGATTGAGCGAGCGGCCCACTTGTGTTTCAACGCGTTTTGCAGAGGGTTCATCAGCGTCCTCGTAGGCTGCTTTGCCGGGCGCGGCTACTCCGGCAGTTGTCCCGCACTATTGGCATACGCGAATGTCAGAATTTTGCCACTGCGCGTGAACTGACCGTGCGGCAACCACATGCACTTCTTCTCCTCGTCCCAAGCGGCCGCTCTGCCGTGTTGTTCCCAATACTTCAGGCCAGCTTGGGTGTAAGAGCGGACGTCTCCGTAGCGCGAGCCGTGCTTGTCAAAGTGCTTGGCGACAGTGCACACGGTTGCGTCGAACCGGCCCTCAGACGTTTCTACCGCAGTTGAGCTTCCGGGAGACCAACTCCCATGAATCTCAGGTGTCATTTGTTGCTTGACTGCGATGAGCGCGAGCAGCATCTTCCCGCGTCCTACCGCCTCATCCTTGAAGCGCGCACCCGTGAAGCTGGAACTAGGGTCTTGGCCGCCATAGAGCAACGGCTCCGGATTGTTGTCCGAAAAGAGAGGCTTGTCTGTCTTCATGTGGGCACCGTGGGGTGAGGCTACTTATGCCGTCTGTAGTGATGCGAGCCCGTTCGGCTCGTGTAGTGCCCGCCGCGATGGCTTGAGCCTGAGACGCCGTAGGAGCTGCCGTGAGAGGACGGGTGGTGCCCGCCTCCGTAGTAGGGGCCGCGGGCCTGAGCTGCGGCTGTGGCGCTGGGCAGGCGCAGGGACGAACACGGATATGAGAAGGGCGAATGCGGTAAGTGCTGCTCTGAGGTGCATCGGGTGTACCTGGATGTGGAGTTGGGGCCGTGCGCGGAAGTCTAGAGGGCATTGCTACCTGCGTCAACCCCTTTACCGATTTGCTCGATCCTTTCCTCCAGAGAGGCCACATCTTGAGCGCTCATAACTCGACAACCTCTGCTCGAAACATTTCCAGTAGGAAACTTCCGAACACCTTGAGGCATCCCTGGGCATTGCCGAGTGGAGACCGTTTCTTGGTTCGAGACGCAGTTTGACGAGCAAAGTGATCGGGCCACTAAGGCTACTCCATGCGTGTAAATGCGGCCGTAAACGCTGCTTGTATCACTTTCGTATCACACTGTTCACAACAGCTCTTATTGCACTACCATGTCCGGCTCGTAAACCGCTCATAGAGTCGTTTCGTTGGTGGCCCGGGCAGGGGTCCAACCTGCGACCTTCGCGTTAGGAGCCGCAATTAGCGTTGTAATCGTGTGCGAATCCCAGCGTCGCTTTGCAAAGAAAACGTCAGTGATTATGCGGGTTCTCTGCATTCACTTACGTCAAGACCGTTGCAAGGAGGCGCACCGAATCGCGTGAAAAGTGGCACACTCCTGCTCGGGGGTGCGACCGCAATGCCGAAAACGCAAGGGTCGAAGGTCAAAGGTGTGTACGAGCGGCCAAAGGGCAGCAACAACTGGAGTGTCCGGTATAAGGTGGGCATGCGTACAAACGCTCTTCTCTTATTTGATTACATGCTGATCCTGATGACGTGATTGCCAGATGCTTCACCTGCCAGCGCGAAGGACATCCGCTATTGCGGTTCCAATGCCCTTCGTCGAGATACTCTCCACCGCGTTTCTCACACCCTGGACGAATTGGTGCTGCTGAGGCAGGCTCTCACCAAATAAGGAAGGCACAGAGAAGAACGGTACCGGATCGACTTGCGAACGTCGCGCGTAGGGGATCAGTTCAGGAGCACGGGCATCGATAATCTCCAAGGGCACCGCCCGGTCGTCAACCTCTCGACTGAGGTAGACGATCCAACTTGCCGTCACAAAGCAGAGGAGAGCAATCGGCGCGTTCTGCTGCAGCAGGTCTGAGAGGGAAGGCAGCAGCCACTTTGGAATCTTTGCCGAACCTTCCGAGCAAATGCGGATGACCTGGTCGTTGATGGTTGGGATTGGAAACCGGTGCAGGAGGCTCTTCTTGTAGTCGTTTACCGAAACACCGGCGATCACAGGAACAACGGGCGTCACCTCCTTCATGAAGCGCTCGATTAAGGAGACGAAAAGCGAGTCCGACATGATCTCGTGAACGAAGGTGAAGCCGGCCAGCGCTCCGAGGTAGGCCATGGCTAGGTGACTGCCGTTGAGCAGACGCATCTTCATGATTTCGTACGGGCCGACATCGGCTACGATCTGCGCACCTACGCGCTCCCATTGAGGACGGCCGCTGCAGAACTCATCTTCAATGACCCACTGGCGAAACGGCTCCGTAACAACCGGCCATGCGTCGTCCAGCCTGAAGCGCTCTGCAACAAACGAAACGTCGGCTGGCTTCGTCGCTGGTGTTATACGGTCGACCATGCTGTTGGGGAACCTTGCGTATTCGGCGAGCCATCGCTCAAGTCCCGGGTCCCGGAAGCCGGCGAACTCCAGAAGCACTCGCTGGACAACGTGGCCATTGCCTTGCAGGTTGTCGCACGACATCACCGTAAACGGCCCAAGACCGCGCTGGCGGCGGCGATCGAGCGCCTCGACCATGAGACCCATTGAAGAAACAGGTGCATGCGGGCTCTGCAGGTCATGCTGGATATCAGGATGGCCGGACATAAACTTACCCGACCCCTCGTCGAGGAAATAACCACCTTCAGTGATGGTGAGCGAAACGATCCTGGTTTCCGCCGCTGCCATCTTCTCGATAGCCGCCTCGCGGTAACCCGGCGCGTATACGAAGTCAACGAGCGAACCAATCACTCTGGCAGTCTGCGCTTGGGCACTCCGCTCGACAACGGTATACAGGCAGTCCTGAGACTGAAGGGCATCTCTCATGCGGTCGTCCGATACCAGCACACCGAGGCCGCACTCTCCCCAGCGTTCCGTATTGGGCAACGCCAGGAGGTCATCAAGGTAGACCGCCTGGTGCGCGCGGTGGAAGCCGCCAACGCCCAGGTGCACCGTGTGCTGCAGTAACAGCCCGCGGTCGTATGCCGGTATCTGGACTGCGGGGTCGAGCCGTCGCAGCGTAGCGTTTCGGAGCTTGATCGTCTCTCTCGTACTCATATTCCCTTCTCATGAGTGAGTGCCGGTGCGACGTTCGGCATAGTGTCTCCAGCCACGTCAAAGACGTGAGTGTGAGCAAGAGCGAACTGGAAGCGAACCTCTTCCTCTGGGATTGCCGCGCTCTCCCCGTTTGTTTTCATCGTCACGGTCTCGCTGGAAGAAAGTAACAAGTGAAGATGGGTCTCTCCGCCGAGATGTTCTACCGCCTGCACCGTAGCAGCAAAGCCATCGCTCGCAACCAGGATGACATGCTCTGGCCGCCGCCTAAGGTGACAACGTCGCCCTGTTTCACTGCCGGGCTGTAGCAAGTGGTTTGAAGGGTTGCGCCGGCAAAAGTAAGAACCAGTCCGGACGGTTCCGCCGCTTGCACAGCTGCGCGCATGAAGTTCATCTTCGGGGAGCCAATAAACCCCGCAACAAAGAGGTTCCGTGGATGGCGATACAGGTGCATCGGCGTCCCCACCTGCTCAATGACGCCCGCCTGCAGGACCACGATGCGATCCGCCATGGTCATGGCTTCCACCTGATCATGCGTAACATAGACGGTGGTGGCATGCAGTTCGCGATGCAGTTTTACAAGCTCCAGCCGCATGCGTACGCGGAGCGCAGCGTCGAGGTTCGAAAGCGGCTCGTCAAAGAGAAAGACCTTTGGGTTACGGACGATCGCACGACCGATAGCCCTCGCGGTTGCTGTAAGTTGTTGAAAAAGCGGTCAGGCGCTGATTCACACGGTGCATTCGTAGGTTCGAATCCTGCTGTGCCCACCCTCTCCAAACCCTTATAAACAAAGAACTTAGAGGCGATGAGGGCCTCAGAAATCTCGCTAGTCGAGGACACAACTAGGGCACACCCGCATAGTAGCGTCGACGCGACCCTGCAGTCGACGAAAAAGCCACCGGCGAACCGGTGGGCTCTGCAGTTTCTGGGTGTCCTTCAGCTTGCCTTCGGGAGGACGAACAGGCCGCTGACGTGGGCTTGAGCGGCTCGTTTGGCGTCCGCTTCAGCCTGCTGATAGAGCCCTGCAGTAATGCCTGGGCTACTGTGGCGGAGAAGTTCCTGCACGACCTTCTGATTCTCGCCCTTCGCTCCGAGGATGGAGGCGAGGCTTCGGCGGAATGTGTGCCAACCCACCTGCTCGGCGATGCCTGCCCTCAGAGCTGCCGGTTGGATCTGCTTTGCGAGAACAGTCTCCAGCAGATCGGCTGCTCACCGAACTTGTCCGGCGACGCGAACATACGCGTGTGCCCTAATGTACGTGCGTGCTGTAAGAAATACGCGGCAGACCGGGCGTTGGATTGCGTGCGACTTGCAGGCGGCGTGAAGATCATCATGTCCAACGAATGCTTCTGCCATGCACACGCGATCGTCAAGACCCCAGAGCCTCGAATCAGAGACGGATTCTCCTTGGGCATTGAAATGCTGTTTCAGGGAAGAATGACGGCGGGTTCCAAGGCCAGAAGTCCACTCTTATACGACTGGAGCTCGGTCCTTAAATGAAATCGCGGATAGCAGCACTTCGCGTATATCCCGACCGCGTCCGAAGAGATGGTAGAGCGCCTGAATGCGAGCTGTATATCCCGTAGTTCAGTTAGAAACAACAATCGTGATCGCATCCGAAAGACTGACATTGTTCCCAATGTCGTGTCCCCATAGCTGCAGAGTGTGAACGCCATTAGGAAGCGTAGCGGTGTCGAGCGGATAAAAGAAAGGAGCGCCGGTCACGCGGTGCGTCCCTATTTCCGCACCATCGACCATGAGGTAGGTTCCTGCAGAATCCAGCGGCAGCGTACATTGTCCGACGACGGTGAGGACACCCGACGCGAAAGTGCCTGCTAAAGGGGTGAGGATCGATAGCCTGCTGGGAGGAGCAGCAGGCGGGTTTATCGTCAGCGGGACAGTTGCCGACTGAGTGGTGTAGTGAACGGCATCAGCAGGCGTAAAGAAAAGCTGCAGGGATGCCGTCCCGGGATTGAGCACGGTTCCCGCCGCGGGAGTGTAGCTGAACGTACCCGGGACGTTTGCAGTAGCGTTTAACTGCAGGGCTGTAAGCGGAGTGCCGAAGGAGATCGGCGCAGGAACAGGCCAAGAGACCACCGGTGATGCCGGCGTAACCACCAGCGGCACGGTTGCCGTCGCAGGCCTGTAGTTCCTCAGGTCGAACGGAACGAAGGTTACCGTCAGTATGTTTGTTCCCGTACCCGGTACACTGCCGAATCCTGGAGCATACGAAAACCTTCCACGTACGTTTGCGGAAGCATCAAGCTGCGCGGCGGAAAGAGAAGTCCCGAAGCTAATCGGGGAAGGCGTGGGCCACGTGATGATGGACGTTTTCTGTGCCGAAGGGATCACTACGACATTCACGGAAGCTGTAGCAGAAGCATAGTTCGCGGTGTCTGCAGGTTTAAAAGCCACCGTGAGCTGATTTGTGCCGACTCCCAGGACAGTACCCAGAGCAGGAGAATAGGTAAAGGCGCCGCTTACATCGGCAACAGCGTTCAGCTGGCTCGCGGAAAGCTCGGTACCAAAGGCGATCGAAGCCGGGCCTGCCCAAGTGATGGTTGGCAGGGCCATGTTGACCGTAAGGGGCACTGAAGCCGTGGCGGTGTTGTAGTAGACAGTATCTGCTGGTGTGAAAGTGGTCGCCAGTATGTCATTTCCGACTGAAAGCACGGAACCTGCTGCGGGTGAGTACGCGAATGTCCCAGGAACGCCTGCGGTCGCATTGAGCTGCGCATCGGAGAGCGTCATGCCGTAGGTGATCGCGGCAGGGGAAGACCATGTCACCTTCGGTGTACTCCGGATCGGAGGAGAGCTGATTCCGGCTGCACTATAGATTGCAACCAGCGTGGGGTCGTTGGCCTGCCAGTAATCCGCATGGCCCATCAGGATATCGCCCCTAACTACTGACTGGGTGAGCTGCGGCTGGAACGTTGCTAACGTGCTCGCGGAAACATCGTTGATGAGGTTGGCCCCGAAGGCGTTGGGGTACGTGCGGTAGATGGACGTAGGAGTGCCCAGATCGCCATGGAACAGGAAGGTGTAGAAGGGTGCGGTGTAGGCGTAGTAACGCGGCGTACTTTCTTCAGGAATAAAGAGGAAGCCGGGCAGGTCCGTGATGAGCTGCTGGAAGATGGCGGGATCCAACGTGCCCCCGTTGCTGTCCACTGAGGAATCGACGTAGAAGATGGTAGCTCCCCAACGAGCGTTCGCGTACTTCGCCTTTTTCTCCAGGTTGGTGATGATCGCGGCGTTCGTTGTTAGATAGTTTTGGGTGGCTGTGCCCGCTGACGACAGCGTAAAGACCTGCGGCCGTATGCAGACCCCCACCTTCAGACCGGCAGCAGACATGGTCGCGAAGTATGCATCGTCGAGCTTCCACCCGTGATAAGACGAGCCTTGGTCGGAGATCACGCTCTCCATCTCAGGAGAAACCGCCGCAATCTGGTCCGGAGAGCAGACATAGCTGGTGGCCTGCGGGTACTGTTCGCCTTCGATGTCCCAGGTGATAACTCCCTGAGCGTTCAGTGCGAGTGCGTTCGTGGCATTGGCTGCAGCTTGCGCCAGCATACGGTGCTGGAAGATCTGCATGCCGATAGGATTCGTAACATCAACGGATGCGTCGTTGAAGTATCGGCGCGGGTTGGTGGGAAATCCTCCCGGCTGGGACGCGTCGCCAGAAGAGGCCGGGGAACTGGCGAGATAGGCAGTGCCGAGCGCGCGTTTGTCCTTCCATGTCATCTGACTTGGGTAGGTATTCGCAAAGCTGGAGTACGCATCGTCCGCGTTGGCGGCCGTGCCCTCCGGCGTGAAGCGCAGGGACACTGTGTAAGTAAAGCTTTGACCCGGCTGCACGGGTGAGCTGATGCGGGGAAGAAAAGTCGCGAGTCCATCCGGCGGTGTGCCGGCCATCAAGGGGCTGTAGGCCTGCGCCCCTTGATTCTTCCAGCCGCCGTACAGGGCGAGCGATTCGTTCGGAACGACGGAAGTCACCACGCCGGAACCGAAGTCGGCGGGGACCACTGCCGGGCCGGTGCTCGTAATTCCATACTGCGTATATCCATAAAAGCCGACAGGCTCCTGCGGAAAGTGGAGCACGAACGGGTAGATTTCGGCGCCATCCAGGATGAGACCGGAACCAGCGTTATTGACTTCTGTCACTACCATGTCCAGGTTGTTGCCGTTCTGCACGAACTGCGTCGCCACGGTTCCCCACATAAACGTATAGGTTTCCGTTTTTGTGGAGGGGTCCCACGCCTCTCCAAGGTTCTGCTCACCCCAGCCGCAACGAATATCGCTGATGAGAGTGCCCTGCAGGTCCGTGCAATGCATATGCCAGATGTGGAAGGCATCGGCCGGGTTCGCACCGACATCGGCCAGGAGGGTTCTCCCGAATGAAACAGTCTGAACACCTTTGGAGCCGAAACTTAAAGAGAGTGTCTGAGCCTTCGCGCAGGACGCCAGAGACAGAATGGTGACAAAGCCAAGCAGGACAGCGCCAAACCGATGAGCGTAGCAGGCCAGGCGGCCCTCAACAATAGGTCGAGATTCGTTCATTTTGCGGAGCACGCGATCTTCCTTCCGGGCCGACAAGGCTTTGGCGAGTGTATGGCATCAGATCGCTTTGATCCTTCCGCTTGTCGGCTGGAGACGACAGGCTGTCACCGAAGTGGTAGCCGTGCGTCGCATGAACAATACCGGAACAGCGCAGCAGACGCGGCGCTAAACGTTCTCAATCCTGCTCGGTCCTTGGTGCTGAGGCGGCCTTGCTAAAGATGCCTGGATATGACTTGAATCTGCAATCGATGAAGCTGCTTCGCGTTCTGCTTGTGCTGGAGCTTTGTGTTGCTGCCACTTACTTCATTGTGGCTTCATGGCACTGGGCCATGCTTTGCGATTCGCCCATCATGCACTACGTGAACTTTCTGATGGATCATGGGCTACGTCCGTATAGCCAGATTTCTGACAACAACCTGCCCGGCGCTTACCTCATTGAATCATGGGCCATGCATGTCTTCGGCGGCGGGGACCTCGCTTGGCGGATCTATGAGTTTTTCCTGCTACTTACGTTAACAGCCGCGATGGTTATCGTTGCATGGCCGACCGACTGGGCGGCCGGTGTTTACGCCGGCGGAATGTTTCTGCTGCTGCACGGCAGCGAGGGTCCGTGGTATTCCGTAGAACGCGATCAGGTGATGACGGCATTGCTGATGGTTTCCTACGCCGCAGCTTTTTCCTCGGTGCGGATCAAGAAGCCAATCTTCATGTTGCTGACGGGCTTTAGCGCGGCCCTGGCCACATCCATCAAACCAACCGTAGCTCCGCTGGCAGTTCTGCTTGTGCTCTGCGCAGCCATTGTACTGAAGCGGCGTAAGACCAGGCCTGCCATGTATGTTGCCGGGGCAGCCGCAGGAATGGCCGCGACGGTTGCGATCAACATGGCTTTTCTTGTGCAGCACCATGCCGTACGAGACTTCTGGCAGACGCAATGGAGGTTGACGACAGCCTACGCCGAGATCAATCGACTGCCCGGGTTACCTTTGGCGTTAGGCGCCATACCCAGGAACACACTGGCTCTCGTTGTCGTGGCAATCGTGCTTGCCTTCAAAGGCCGCAAGTGGGATTGGGAACGATGGATGATCGCGGCGGGAGCAGTGGTCGGTCTGGCCTCTTACGTCGCCCAGCATAAAGGCTTCCTGCACCACCGCTACATGTTTCTGACTTTCCTGCTCCTGCTCATGGGTTTGGAGTTCTTTCCAGCACTGCGCGAAATGAATTGGCAACGCTGGGCTGCTGCTGCCGCCCTTGCGTTCACTGGGCTGTTCGTCATTCCACATTATGTTCAGGGAATTCATGCACAGAAAGGCACAAGCGACCTGACATCGGCACTGGAACAGGACCTGAGCAGTCTCAACGCAGGCCGGGATTTGCAAGGCCAGGTGCAGTGTCTGGACATGGTGTACGGCTGCCTCAACTCTCTGTACCACCTTGGCTTGGTAGAGAACTCAGGCTTCACAGGGGACCTCCTCATTTTTTCTCCTGCAGGCAGTCCGGCCGTGAGCTACTACCGCGACGCGTGGATGCGTCTGGCAAAGCAGGACCCTGCCACCGTGCTCGTCCTGACGAATGAGTACTTTCAGGGGCAGGGAGCAAACAGCTTTGATCGTATTAGTAACTGGCCGGAGTACGCGCAGTACATGCGCACGCACTATACGGAAGTAGTCGCGCGGGACTTTCCTCTGGAACGCGGAGAAGCCGCCGAGGCGAGACAACGAGAGTTAGGAGGCGCAGACGCCTACCGGATTTACGTGCGGGATGGCACACCGCTGTTGCTCGAGACGCAGGCGCGCTCAGCAGATCGGCAAAAATGAAGCGGGGATCGAGCATGCTCTACGGCAACGCAGACTAAGTGTGCGAGGCTGCGACGCTTTCGTGGTGCGCCAGGGCCTGCAGTGACAGGGCCGGCTTTCGGAGTGAATGATCCTCGCTGATGCGCACATTGTCGCGGATGTGCTCGGGGGATCCGGACGAAAAGAGCACGATGCTTCCTGGATTACAGTCCAGCGACGCCCTGAGCATGAGAGAAGCGAGGGCAGAACGATTGCGGAGGTCTCGATCTACCGTCCTCGACCAGGCTTCCAAACGGGCTGGATCACTCACAAGCCATTGATGCCGAGTGCGAAAGTTCTCTGTGAGAGAACGATGATGTATTCGGAACGGCGGCAACTCCGGAAGCATTGCGTCGAAAGCGGACCACTCGAACTGCAGTGCACGGCAGTAGCCCGGCTTTTCTGCCTGCAATGCTCGAATGTGCCGGCTCTCACTTCCCACGCCGAAGCTGCCTGCTTTGCCGGAACTCACAGCATCTTCCAGGAAGCGCAGCAGGCCGTCATCCTGCAGATCGGAAGCCCTGGGCTCGTGGAGAAGCCAGAGATCTATGTGATCTGTGCGAAGTTTGCGCAAACTTCGCTCCAGCGAAGTTTTTGCTTCTGCAGCGGTGAACGGGACCCTGGAAATGTGAGTGCCCGGGTCTGCGGACACTTTCCGCACGTGCTCGGCTGCTTTAGGAAGGTGATTGAGCACGCCGCGGGCGAGGAGCTTTGCAGCATTCAGCCAACGGTGATTCCTGCCAGCGGGGATGCCAAACTTGGTGGTAACGGTCACATCAGCGCGGTGCTGTGAGATGAATTCTCCGAGGCAGTCTTCTGCTTCGCCAAAGCCGTACATGGGCGCCACATCAAAGTGCCGAATCCCAGATTCATAGGCGGCTTCCAGGAGACGCAGAGAGACCCTTCGGCTGGTGCCGCCCATCAGCCTGGAGCAACCGAAGCCAAGCCTGGTCGTGCGCCTGCCAGTGTTCGCTAGTTCGATTACGCCCAGCATGTCGGGATCCTCAATGCGGTTTGTCCCCTCCGAAGCGAAGGGCGAAGCCGAGGCCCGCACTCCCCTGCACGGAGAATATCGTCCCGCCTGGGATCACGGGTGTATTCCAGTGCTGAAACTGGATGTCACCGCGAAGCGCCCACCGGCGTGTAAGCGCATACTCTAGACCCCCACCCGCCGAGTACACGGCACTGGTTGACCGGAGATACAGGATGGAGGGAGTCGGGTAACCGCCGTCGACGTAGCGTATTGCGCCACGCCCAGCAAGGAAGCTGGCGTAAAGCTGCAGGCGATCCAACCTGGACTCCGAAAAACGATACCGCACGCGAGCTCCGGCAAGAAGAGTTTCCTGCCCATCAACATGACCGCTGTACGCCGGGTATGCGCCGCGGAACTCACCGTCAACCGCGATAGGTTGTGTGTGATACAGGCCGGCGTCAATGCCTACAGTTGCCGTGAGATTGCGGCCTCCGCGGTTGGTCACAGGCGTACTGAGGCCCGTATACGTATCACCCAGCAAAGCGAAACCGGACAGCTGCAAAATTCGTACTGCCGCAGGATCTTCCTGGGCCTGTGACCTGCCGGAAGCGAACAGCATGCCGACCAGTAGCCAAGGCCAAGGTGCACGTCGCCTCATCGCCTGGTCCTCACCGTGCTACGTGGTGTGCAAGCCTGACCGCCAGCGCCAGCAAGGTATGTGTTGGGTTGGAGAAACCCGACGTGGGGAACACCGCACTGCTACATATCCAGGTGTTGCACACGCCGTGGAGCTTGAGTTTGGGATCGACAACACCCCGCGATGGAGAGGAATCCATGCGCATGCCTCCCATGTGATGGAAGCTATCCTCACATCGCGCAGCGAGTTCGCTGTCCTCGTCGAAACCTGCGCACGGATTCACTTCGGCGATGCCGGTAAGTGCCTTCTGCGCAACCTGCGTCATGGCCCGTATGGTGCGCAGCTCAAGAGAGGAGATTCTCCAATCGAGCCTTGTTCGAAGCATTCCGAGAGAGTCGCGACGCCCGTCCAGGGTGATACGGCTGGCGGAGCAGGGTTCCTGCTCACAGTGGATGCGCAGCGAAATCGCAGCGGACGCGGGTTGATAGGAGCGGTGTGAACGAGCGTACCTGTAAGCCTGCCGCAGCAGAAGCGGAGTGTTGCGCGCTATCGCCGCAACGTCCTTCGGGGTGATCTGGTTCCACCTGCCGCGGCTGATATGCAGCGCTGCCGTTCGTGCCGTAGCCAGCCGTTCGGCATGGGTTCCTGCGAAGGACAGTCCCGCGGCCGCACTCAATACCTGCTCCTCCCGTTGATCTTCGGTGGAGAGCTTTATCTTGGGCTGGTACTTGTAGCCGTCCAGAAAAATGCTGTCGAAAGCTTTGTGAACACTCGATGGAGACTGTGCGGTTACGGTCGCAGCATTGCAGTCGATGTGATCCTGAAAGTGGCGACCCACCATCCCCGAGTGGTTCCAGGGGAGCGCTCCCTGCCGCGGCTGAAGAAAAAACCGCGATGACTCTATGGCTCCCAGACAGAAGATGTATTCCCTGCCCGTGAAGATAACCTCTTTACCGGTTTGAGTGCGCGCTCGCACACCGGTCGCACGCTCATCCTCCATGAGTAACTCCACAACATTACTGTGTAGCCAAACGTGGATCGACGTGCTCTCCGCCAAGGTCTGGCGGTGCAGGTGGGCGAAGTTCGGCTCCGGACACCACCGCGACAGATAAGGAACTGCATCCCTGAGCGATGGCTCCTTCTCTCCCAGCCGCTTCCACACGGCACAATCGTCTCGGATCGCTCCGGCAACATCCTCGAGCTCCAACGCACGTTCATAGAACGGAGTCAGGGTGCTCTTCGGGAAAGGCCAGCCGCTTCCTTCGATCCAGGGGTGCTCCTCAAAATCCCATGCATCCAGCTCAAGGATCTGACCACCCCATTTGTGCGTTGTGCCGCCATGCGCCCGAAACCGACCCTCATGAATGCCGCGATGAGCACACCCTTCTACAAAGCTTTGATACGGCTCCTGTGCAGCGTCTTCGAGAGATGAGCCTCCACCTTCCAGCAGCAATACGTGCTTGCCACAATGCGCGAGTTCGAGCGCCAGCACAATGCCCGCGGCACCGGCACCGACGATGCACACGTCGGCTGAAGTGTGCAGGTCGGAATCGGAGTTAAGGAGGTCGTGAATCACTCCACTCTTTAGACAGTTCAGACACGCAGAGCGGATAGTGTCGCCTTTTGACGACAAGGCAGCCTACAGAACGATGCGAGTGTTTGCCGCACGATGCGAGCTGCTCTCGGCACCTGCTCTGCGCTACGTGACAACATTCGTGTTTTGCGGTCTAAGCATCGAGTTTCCGTTCGTGTCCGCCTCAGTGCTCGCGAGGCGATGTTCCATAATGAGTACCGCAGCTACGGCCACGTAAGGGCAGAGCTCGCCATACACACGCGTTTCTACGATGACGCCCGTATAAAACATGATGGCGAACCAGAGCGGCAGCACCCATAGATAGTTGCGGAAGCGCTTCGGACGGATTCTTCGGTGAAAGATGACGACGAGGGGAAGAATGTATCCACAGACGTTCAGCAGGGCAGGCCAAAGTCTTGGTTTGAGACGGCCGATATTCTCCCGCAGGCGTACGTAGTTCTCGCTTGAGTCGTTGTGCGCGAACTTGTACGCCAGGAAAGCTTTTATGGCGAACCAAACCGCGAACAGCAAAGCGGTACGCACCCAGGGCATCTTCGCTGCAAGCTGCCGTGCACCAGGGCCGTAGGCAACTTCTGATGCGGGCTCGGCGCTAACCGCATCCAGGATGTAAACAGGAATGAGTAGCAGCGTCGTTTCGCGGTTGAAGGTGCCGATCGCGACGACCACAAGTAAGGGCCAGAATTGCCGGGTATAGATGTAGTAGAGGCCGGCACTAAAAAACGCGACGGCCAACATGTCATACGGGTAAGAGAAGTTTGCCTCAAGGTGGATAGAGTAGGTCCACATCATGGCGAACAGGAACACTGGATAAACAAGGAAAGACAGCGCCCTTGTCCTGGTAAGCCGGCTATAGAGCCGCTGTACATAGATTCCCGCAACAACAATAGCCAGCAGGCTGATGACGAAGAGGGGGGCTCGTTCCGGAGTGAAAGCGCCCTTATCGTGAGCGGTTGTGTAGTGCCAGAGGGGCGAGCGATAGAAGAGCCTGATCAAAATCGCAGGCAGGATGCGCTCCTGAAAAGGCAAGCGCTCCTGACCTGCCAGATACGCCGGCAAACGAAGATAGAACGATGTGTACGTCACGTAATAACGTATGAACTGCAATGTCGCACAGGCATACAGGAGAACGAACGCAACAACTGTCTTTGGCCAGGCAGGTGTGCCTACCCAGGACATTCGCCCAACCTCGGCTCGAAGCATAGTAGGCAATGGTAGCTCGCGCATGTCTCTGTTCGTACTGGAGTGCTGAACAGAAGCCGCGATGACATGTTTGTCGCCTCTGAGCGACACAGGCGCAAGGATGTCTCACGCAGGCATCGCACGAGGTGCCCCTGAGTTTATACGGCAGCGCTTTAAGGAGTTGTCATGAAACATCTTCGGTCTCTCTTCGCTATGGTTCTCTTCATCTGTGGATATTCTGCATCGGCGAGCGTGTCCATGGCGCCAACAACTGACGAAGCAGACCTGAGCGCTACGTTCAGTGTGGACGCGCCGACCAACGTTCCAGGCAAAACTCTGAAAGCTGGAACCTACTCCATCCACGTGCTGGATCATCTGTCTGACCGCGTTATCCTGCAGATACAGGACTCGAAAGGAAAAGCGGAAACGAGCTTCCTGGCGGTGCCTAACGCCACACTGCCTCACGGTTCAGGTGTAGGCCCGATCCCGTACGCCGAAGCAAAGCACAAGGCGGGTACCTTGCGGGGTTTCGCGTTCCCGGGCGGCAATGCCGTTGAGTTCGTCTATCCGAAAGAGCAGGCAGCGGGAATCGCCAAAACGAGCGGTGCGAATGTCCTGGCGATCGATCCAGCATCGGAAGGTAGACCGGCTTTGGCAAAGCTCTCCAAAGATGACATGGAACTGGTCACGCTTTGGACGCTGTCTCCAACCCGCGTCGGGCCGGAAAACGCATCGCAGCCTGCCATCCAGGCACAACGATACCAACCTGTCCAGCCTCCCGCACCTGTTCAAATCGCTTCTTTGAACGATGGACCGCGCCTGTCAGCGCCGCAAAATGCAGCAGCGCCGGCGCGAGCGTCTGCCATGACTGCTCAACCAGCGCCCACTCAGCGGCCAGCACGACCTGTAAAGCGCCCGGCAGTCATCGCAAGCCTGCCACATACCGCGAGCCAACTGCCGCTTATCTTCCTCTCTGGATTGTTCCTGCTGGGGCGTGCGTTTGTGTTCCGCTTTTTCAAGGTGCAGATCGGTGCACGCTAGCTCCAAAAGCGCTTTTGGGTCGAAGAGGCGAGGGCTTGCGGCCGAAGCCCTATTCGCCTTGGCCGGCGTGATCGCGCTCGAGTATTGCGCGCTGGCAGGCCTCCAGGTCAGTGCTGCTCGGCGTGCGGCTGAAAAAGTTACAGTGGCGGCTCCCATGGAAGGAGCCGCCGCTGGCGTGCAGAGCCCCACTGGCGTCATTGGAACCATCCGCATCCCGGCTCTGAAACTTTCCGCGCCCATTACCAACGGCATTGAGCCGATCGCACTAATACGTGGCGTTGGTCACATTCCAGGCACTGCTGTTCCGGGCGGACTGGGCACAATGGGCCTGGCTGGCCATCGTGATACCTTCTTCCGCTCGCTCCGCAAGGCGAAGCCAGGGATGGACATCCGGGTCTCTGATGCAACGGGTTCCTATCGATACCTGGTTGATTCGACGGAGATCGTATTCCCGGAACAGGTGAATGTTCTCGATATTGGCTCGCGTCCGGAGCTGGTACTGGTGACCTGCTTTCCCTTCGATTACATTGGGGCCGCCCCGAAGCGCTTCATCGTCCATGCGCACCTGCTGTCGGTCTTGAGCGACGACAGTCGGTCGACTACCTACCCATAAGCTCGCCTGTCGCACCGTCAGGCGACACGGACTGCTTCGGCAGTCCCCGCGGCAAAACCAATTCCCGTTACTGCGGCGAGTTGTTCCAGTAGATACGCTGCCCGTGCCTGCCATGTAGCGTCCAGACTCTCCTGCCATCGGCGAGCGATAAAGTCATCCTGAAAGCCTGTAGCCCTGAGTTCCTGCAGTCGGCGTACACCCTCACTTGCATCCCGAAACAGGGTTAGGAGGGGTTCTTTGTGCAGAAGTTCTTCAAACCCATACGTGGCCAACATGGGCCTGCACGAAGCCAGATGCTCGTAAAAGCGTGTGCTGCTGCCTGAATACGTTGGCTCACAGAAACGATAGGGCAACACGGCCACATCGAAGGCTTTGGCGTATGCAGCCAACGCTCCATACGCCTTACGCCCCACGAAACGCGCATTCTCACAGAGCATGGCCTGGCGCCTCGCGTTGCGATGCGCGGCATCGTGTATCGCGACCCCTGCAGGTCCGACGAAAACCCATGTGAGATCCTGAGTCTGCCGGATCATTTGCAGAAGAAGAACCCAATCCATGTTGGATGCCAGGTTGCCGATGACTCCCACGACGGGCCGGTCCAGATCACTGATGTCTTCAGGCAGTGGCCCGGCAGACAGCGGTGGAGCCGGCAGGAGGTTCGCAGCTCTGGTTGCATTGGGGATAATCCGTACCTTCTCGGTAGGGCAATTACCTGCCTTACAGAGATAATCCGCCAGCCTGGCGGAATTTGGGCAAACGAGCGTAGCGACGCTACACATTCGCCGGTCCAGCGCATGCACCGTACGAGCATTAACACCGGCATACCGTTCGATACGGTCCGTCAACCAATACACCACCGGTCCCGGCCAACGCTCTGCAACGGAAGCAAAATAAGGCACCGTGCAGATCAGCGGTGACGTAACCGGATCAGTTGTTTCAGCAAGCAGGTGCTCGGTGATCGTTTTACTGGTGCTACTCAGGAGCGAGACCGGCCACCTTGCGAACCCACGGAGCAGAGGAAAGCGCCGCACCACCACGGGAGGATCCTGGAGTTCACGAGTTTCCTTTTGCCGGCTTGTTCTGGAAACCGGAAACCACGTACGCTCCGGCTCCCAAGCGATGAGAGGGACTCGCTCCGTCAAGGCCGAACCGAACTCCGCGTCGAGAGTATCGGAAAGTTGCAGGAGATGCCACATCAGGCGGTGACACCGGGAACAAGCCTGCACTCAGGAAAGTGGGGCATCATGCCGCGTCTCTCAGGATGGTCATAACGGGCGCGGCGCCTTCCTTTTTCACGAGCTCCCGTTGCAGCCGGTCAATAGCCAGCATCGTTGCTTCGGGTGGGGGCTCCAACGAGATGCGGCTCAGGGCCAGATAAGCCTTAGTACCTAACGGTAGTGTCATCTTCCAGCTCAGGCTTTCGTCTGTGTTGTCAATGTTTGTCGCAAAGTAGGTGTCGTGAAGAAGCAATTCGACGGTCGAAAAGCGCAGATCAGCACAAACTTTGCTGACCACGGCCCAACAATCCGTAGCTGTCGTAGCCGTCAGCAGGGATCGCCCGAGATCCTGCAGGAAGATTTCGTGCTGCACATGCCGGAAGACACGCTTACGAGAAAAAAAGCGGCGCACGGCCCCAAGCTCCACGTAATCCAGGTACCGCACCCCCGCCCAGATAAGCACCAGGAACGCTCCGATAGCCAAGCCATGCAGGCGCGCTTTACCTACGGTCTGGACAAGACCAAGGGAAGCTGCGATGGCACAGACGCCGTAAAGAATGAAGGTCGTTTCGCGGACCTTAAAACCCCGAGCGAGCACCATGTGATGAATGTGGCCGCGATCCCCTTTGAAGATGGATACAGATCGAAGGTAACGGCGTGAGATCGCCAGAGACACATCAAGCAAGGGAAGCGCAAAGGCCATCAGCGGAGCAGCCAAGCCTGTCATCGTTCCGTCTGTATTGCTCCAGATCAACCCAAAGCAGCCCAGAATGAAACCGATCGTGAGGCTGCCGCTGTCTCCAAGGAAAATGGAGGCCGGGCTGAAGTTGAAGCAAAGAAAAGCCAACAGGCAGCCCGCCAACGGCATAGTGGCTAAAAGCAGGCCGGTGTTGCCGGTGAAGAGGGCGACCAGGAGCGTAGAGATCGTGGCGAAGAGACCAACACCGGCTGCCAGGCCGTCCATTCCGTCAATGAGGTTGACGGCGTTCGTGCAGCCTATCAGCCAGATGACACTGAGCGGAATGCTTACCCAGGACGAACTGATGATCGCGTGAGAGGAACCCGCGTGGGAAGAAGAAAAGAGAATCCGTGTACCCAATGAGACGGCCAGCCCTGCGCCGGCTAATTGTCCGATCAACTTTTGCCACGGCTTCAAGCCAATCAGGTCGTCAAGCAGGCCGGTGAAAAAAACAATTCCAGCAGCAGGCAGCAAGGAATGCAGGAGTGACTGGTGCCGAATGTAAAGCCGGCCACCGGAGGGAGCGAAGTGGGACACCAGAAACAGCGCGCAGGCATACGACAGCACGATCGGAACGCCACCGATGCGCGGCACCGGCTTTGCGTGAAACTTCCGGTCTGCGTCCGGTCGATCGAGGAGATCGAATCGGAGTGCCAAATAACGACACAGGGGCGTAAGCACCATACAGATTGCAAACGATGTGACGCCGATGAGAATAATTGTATACATTGCCCAACTCCGGAAACTCGGAGGAATGGAGTATGCGGACTATGGTTGCCGAGCAAAGCTCGAAGGAGTGACCGAGAGGATTGGAGCTGCGGGTGTTGAACCTGCAACCAGGATTTCGTTCATGCGCGCTATTCCCAGAGGCAGATCGAAATGTTCGATCAAGGCTTGGTGCCCTCGCGCGCCAGCAGCGCGAACTTCCTGCGGATGCTCCGCCAAATGAAGCAACAGGTTTGTCAGCGTGTCAATTTGTCCGACGGGGATGTGCCACCCACACCCAAACCTGCGAATAATTCGTGCAGGCAGAGCGTTCGCGGGACCGACGAACAGCACTGGACGACCGGCCGCGAGCAGACCATACGCTTTGCTCGGAACGACGGAGCCACAGCAGACATCTTTTTGTGTAACCAGACCCACATCGCCAACAGCAAGATTTTCGCCCAGATTTCCGCGGTCGACATACGGACGCAGTTCTATGTTCGTCAGGCCTTCAGCAGTTGCGAACTCCGCGAGTTCTGCACGCCTGCCGCCGCTGCCGACGAAGATGAAATGAAACCGTGTATCAGCACGCAAAGCCAGCATGCTTCCGAAGATTGTTTCCAGATCATGCGCCAGACCCAGATTTCCGGAGTAAATAACCTTTAGCGTGCCATCGTCATTTCTGAACGGCATGACAGAGATGTTTCGGCTGTCGGCCCAGTTATAGGAAATGACGATCTTCTCGGCAGGAGTACCACGGGCGATCAGGCGGTCACGCATACACTCACCCAACGCGATGATTCCGTCTGCCTGCCGCCGTGACCAGTCCGCGAGCATGCCTATGATCCGGTCGGCGACTCCGTTCGCTCTGAAGTATCCACAGTCGACCGCCACGTCTGGATACATCTCCATTTCCCAGATGAAGTGCCGGGTGCCGCGCAACATCTTCGTAGCGTTTCCGAGTAGAGAAAGAAGAGGCGGCGTCGTGAGGGTAAGAACAACGTCCACCTTTGGCATCGTCAATACGCGCCATGCTGCTTTCACATAGAAGGACGCATACGAAAGCACCCGTCCGGTCTTGCCTCGGACAAAGGGCAAGGCCCTCACATGATGCATGTATACCGGCGGCTTCTCTCCTGTATCCGCAGGAGCATAGCCGCCATCCGCGCTGACCGAGTACACCGTATGACCTTCCGCAACGAGTCCACGCGCCAGATCTGTAAGCATCTGACTGGTCGCGGAGGAATCCGGCCAGAAGAACTGGTTGAGGAGAAGAATTTTCATCAGGCATGAACCTTGTTTATTTGTGCATCGCTTTTGGTTGTTTTCAGAGAGCGCTTGCGATGAAAGCTGGCCGGGTTGCCGCTGAAGATTTCATTGGGAGGGACGATACCCGTGATCACGCTTCCGGCAGCCGCAATGGCACCTTCGCGAAGAACCGCACCTGGCAGCAGCCGGCACATGGCGCCTGCCCATGCGCCGTCATACAAAGAGATCGCCTTGATCCGAAGCCCGAAACCTGGATCGCTCCAATCATGGTTGCCGGTACAGAGATACGCTCCCTGCGAAACGCAGACGTTATCGCCCAGCCGGATCGTTGTGAGATTGTCGAACCAGCTGCGTTCGCCGATCCAGCAGTGGTCCCCC
>CAXSHQ010000038.1:0-14253 GCA_964236875.1 uncultured Acidobacteriaceae bacterium
GGCAGGGCGGCACCGGTGGGGGCTGCTGCTGGTGATCGCGTGTGTGGCGCTGAACTGGCTGGGGGACAGCATGGACGGCACGCTGGCGCGGGTGCGGGGGCAGCAACGGCCCCGGTATGGGTTCTATGTGGACCACATGGTGGATGTGTTTGGGGCGACGGCGCTGATAGCCGGGCTGGCTTGCTCAGGGTTTGCGCACTGGCAGGTGGCGGCTGCGATGCTGGTGGGTTTCCTGCTGCTTTCCTGCGAGAGCTACCTGGCGACGTATACGCTGGGGCGGTTCGAGCTTTCGCAAGGGATTTTTGGGCCTACGGAGATACGGCTGCTGCTGATTGCGGGGACGATCGCGCTGCTGAGGAGCCCCTATGCGACGGTGTTCGGCCACAGGTGGCTGCTTTTCGATGTAGCCGGGACGGTGGCGGCGGCTGGCATGCTGGGGATTGCGGGCTGGCTGACCGCGCGGCACACGGCACAGCTTTATCGCGAGGAGCCGCTGCCGTAGACGTGGCGAAACTGCCGATGTTCACTCCACGGCGTATCTGGATTGGTAGGTTCTACAGATTTTCAGACGTATCGCGTTGCGATGGGTTTGTCTAGCTGCTGTAAAGAAGGGAAATCAGTCTACTTCCAGAGCGCAGTTGAGTTCATGAGTTTGGCACGAAAGTTGCAGGGTATCTAGGCGGTACACATTTCGTCCGAGGAACTCATGAAAAAGACTTTGCTTCTGGTGATCGCGATTTTCCTGTTTGCGGCCGCCCCCATCAGCCTGTCGGCGCAGTCGGCACGCGGTGTTATTACAGGTCTGGTGCAAGACCCGACCGGCGCGGTGCTGGCCAATGTGGAGGTGACGCTGAAGTCGCCGTCACAGGGCACCACGACGGTTGTGAAGACGAATTCCGCCGGGCTATACAGGTTTGAAGGCGTCAATCCGGGTGATTATGTTGTGGTCGCCGCAGCTCCCGGTTTCTCCAAATCCGAAGTTCCGGCTACGGTGAACGTCGGCGACACCGTAGGCCGCGACTTCAAGCTGGTTGTAGGCTCCTCCGGGGATACGGTGGAGGTGACCAGCAATACCCTGGAACTCCAGACTGAGGACGCGGTTCGTGGCAGCACGCTGACGACCAAGGAACTGGCGGAGCTTCCGCTGGCGGGTCAGAATTCGCTGAACCTGATCCTGACCAACCCGGGTGTGGCCCGCTCCAACCAGGGCAGCTCGTTCGACAGCGGCATCGGCTCGGTGAACGGCGCCCGTGCGCGTTCCAACAACTTCCTGATCGACGGTCTGGCCAACAACGACATTTCTGTTGCCGGTCCTCAGTACACGATCACGAACAACGACGAACTCTCGGAAGTGAACTTTCAGACCTCGAACTTCAGCCCGGAGTTTGGGCGCGCCGGTGGTGCTGTGGTTTCCCAGATCACCCGCTCGGGCACCAATCAGATTCACGGCACAGTGGCGGCGGAATATCGCAGCCAGTTTTTCAATGCCAGCACGCAGACGCAGCGTAACGCCTATGCCAGCAACCTGGCGACGTACAACACGGCGGTCCTGACAAACCCGAATTATCCAGTCCCGCAGCTGAAGAACAAGTTTCATGAGTTCTATCCGGCCCTTACGCTCGGCGGCCCCCTGGTGATCCCACACCTGTACAACGGCCGTGACCGGACCTTTATCTTCGGCGGCGGGCAGTTGGACCGTTATGTGTCCAATTCGCTGGGCACTTTCAATAATGTGCCGACGGATGCAGGCATCGCCACCCTCCAGGCTCTGGCAACTTCCTGCCCGAACGTCGCGTTTTACCTGAACCTGCTGCAGACTGCAGGCAATCCGCGCGGTTCCGCCACAGGTGTTGGCGTGAACAGTGTCGACATTTCGGTTCCGACGGCCAGCCTGGCGGCGGCGCCTACCTGCAACGGCACGGCGCGTACGGGTCAAGTGGTGCAGACCGGTCAGTATTACCGGTTCGCTCGAGACGTGTCCTTGGACGACAACTTCCTGGTCCGCGTGGATCACAAGGCCTCGAACAAGCAGGACATGCTGTTCCGGTTCCTGTTCGATGACAGCAATGAGATCCTCGGCGGCAGCGAAGGCCTGGGACCACAGTTCGATGTGCCGAGCCGTACGCGCACCATGGGCGCTGCCTTTACGGACATCTACCAGATCCGCAACGATCTGGTGAACGAGTTCCGCTTTGGCTTCGTTCGCAACAACCTCCGGTTCGACATCCCCGGCGGCAATACACTTGCGCAGACGCTGCCTGCTTACGGGTTCTCGGGAACCGGCACGATCAACATTCCGTCCGTCAGCTCGTCGTTCAACCAGGGCCGCATTTCGAACAATTTCGAGTACGAAGACGCCCTCACCTACACACGCGGTCATCACGCGTTCAAGGCCGGCATCGAAATCCAGCGCCAGCTCGCGGTTCAGCAGGCTCCATTCAACGGCCGTGGTTCGGTTACCTACACCGCGTGCACGGCGAGCGCAACGGGCACCTGCTCTGCCGGCGGCATCACGACAGCTGTGACCGGTCTGGCGAACTTCATCGACAACTACGCCGGTCCCACGACTGGTCCGGTGGCGAAGGTGTTCGACCAGGTCAGCCCGCTGCAGCCCGGCAAGTACCGTCCCAATCTCTTCTCCCTTTCCTTCTTCCTGCAGGACACCTGGAAGCTCACTTCCGACTTGAGCTTCGTTTACGGGTTCCGGTACGAGAACTTCGGGCAGCCTGCCAACGGCGCATTCACGCACCCGGCATTCAATGGGTTTGGCGCGAACGATTTCGCGGGCGTTTCCAAGGTCAACCAGGACAACAACAATATCGGGCCGACGTTCGGCTTCTCTTACCAGCCCCACTTTGGCGACGGCATCCTGAATGGCCGTACAGTCATCCGTGGCGGCTACCAGGTGACCTACGACACGTTCTTCAACAACCTGCTTTCGAACATGAAGGCCGCGTCGCCCAACTCGCCGTCCAATCTGCCGGTGCCGAGCACACCAAGTGCCGCGGCTCCGCGTGGTCTCACCAATCCCGTGGCTCTGCTGGCTTCAGCCACACCGACCCTCACCCCGTACACGACGGAATCGTCTGATTTCAAGAAGGACCTGCGCAACCCGTACTACCACCACTTCTCGCTCGGCATTCAGGAACAGCTTCCGGGCAAGATTGTGATGGACGTGGCGTACGTCGGTACCCTTGGCCGTCAGCTTTTCTTTACCGATCCGCTGAACCCGGCGGTGCCGAACGCAACGTTCAGCAACACCGCAACGCAGACCACTGCGCTATACGGCACGCAGACCCTGCGTGTGAATCCGGCTCGCGGTACCATCCAGCTTCGTGACGGTGGAGCGACCTCGAACTACCACTCCCTGCAGGCGCAGATCCGTCACCGCGGTGTGGATACACGCATCGGTCACTTCTACTTCACTAGCTCGTACACGTACTCGAAGAGCATGGACATCCTCTCCGAAGCGTTTTCGACCAACTCCTCCGCGCAGAATCCTTCGCGCTCGCCGGTGCTTGCCGACATCCGTTCGCTGGACTACGGTCCTTCGGACAATGATCGCCGTCACATCTCGTCGACCGTTATCAACTACCAGATTCGCGGACCGCGTACCGGCGTGCTGGCGCGCGTTCTCAGTGGCTGGTCGGTTGCGCCGATCTTTACCATTCAGAGCGGCACGCCGTTCACGGTGCTGAACGGCAGCGACCGTGACCTGGACGGTTCCAGCATCGGCGACCGTGCGGACATCGGAAACAAGAATGCTCCGTTCAATTCGCGCGGCATTCCGACTGCAAGCTGCTCGAGCGGTTATTATGACGGCGCACGGTATGCCGCGGCGGTTGCCGGTGGCGCAACAGCCGCCACCGCTGCTGCGGGAAACTGCACGACGCCCGATCAGGTGCGCTTCCTGCTGGTCAGCTCCTACAACCCGAACCAAACACAAAGCCGTAACTCGCAGTACACGACCCGGTACCTTGATCTGGATGCTAATGTCCTCAAGAAGATCAAGATCACGGAGCGTGTGAATGCGGAAGTTCGCGCGACGGTGTTGAACATCACGAACAATCAGAACTTCGACACTCCGCTCGGCGGCGTGTCGACGACTGCTTACTCGAATCTCTCCACCTATGGCAACACGACGAGCTTCCTCAACTATGGACTTGTGAGCGGCGGCAGCCGGACCATGCGTCTTGGAGCGAAGATCCTCTTCTAACCAGATTCATGACCGAACTGGAGGCCGGCTCTTCGGAGCCGGCCTCTTTGTCTGCATGGTGGGCGCGCAATTACGGGTAGCACGTTCGTACGATCATGCAAGAGGACAGAGTGAAGTTGCCGGACAGGCGAAGCAATCAGCTTGACAACCCAGGCGTTGAATGTCGACCATTCATCCTCATCAAGATGATCGACATGTTCATGGCCGATGTTTCGGAATCTCAGAGGAATGTCTCCGTTCCCAAGCGCAGCTACGTCCGCTTCGCCGTTTATGTTGGGATGGTGGGCGCTTTCGTGTTGAGCCCCGCTTTCGTCCTCAGCGCGCAGGTTGGCAGGCCGCAGACGTCTTCGGCGATGCCGCAGAGTCCGGTGGGGATCGACTTCTCGTATGCGGGTTATGGCGGCGGAGGCATAGCCTTGCCGGCGGTTCCTGCGGTGCTTACGGTACGGCCCACGGGTGGTGATGACACAGAATTGCTGCAAGGCGCACTGGACAAAGTGGGAAGCATGCCCCTGCGGCAGGATGGCTTTCGTGGTGCGCTTCTGTTGGCCGCTGGGCGCTATCGCCTTCAAGGTCACCTGAGGATCGATCAGAGCGGCGTTGTGTTGCGCGGAGCGGAACGCGGGAAAACCGTCCTGGTGGCGGAAGGTGTCAGCCGCCGCTCGCTCGTGACGATGGGAGGCAAGAGCGACCCGGCGATAAGTGCGCCGACGCAGGTTGGGTCGGATGCTGCGGCAGGGAGCCGCGTACTAAGTGTGGCGTCGGTCGAAGGCCTAGCTGTGGGCGATGCCGTGACGGTACGGCGGCCCAGCACGCGCGAGTGGATCAGTGCGATGGCGATGAGCGGCCTGCCCGGAACATTCGCCAACCAGCGGCTGGATTGGCAGCCGGGCTCGCATGACTTGATCTGGGATCGCAGGGTCACGGCTCTTGATGCAGCGAAGCGCACGATCGAGCTGGATGCGCCGATTACGACTGCGCTGGAGATGCGTTATGGAGGGGGTACCGTTGCAATGGCGACAGGGGCAGCGCCCGTGACCCATGTGGGGCTGGAGAACCTGACGCTCGAAAGCGACTTTGATCGGGCAAGGCCGAAAGATGAGGATCATGCGTGGATTGCCGTCCAGATGGACCATGTGGAAGATGCGTGGGTTCGCGGTGTTACGGCCCGCCACTTTGTGAGCTCCGCGGTGCGCGTGAACTGGCGAGGACGCCGCATCACGGTGGAGGATTGCCGCAGCGAAGCTCCCGTGGCGGAGGCTGCGGGGTATCGGCGTCAAGGCTTCGTTGTGAACGGCCAGCAAGTGTTGGTGCATCGGTGCTGGAGCGAAGCCGGGATGAATGACTTTGCGAGTGGCCTGCTGGCGGCTGGGCCCAATGTTTTCCTCGACTGCGACGCCGCGAATTCGCTGGGCGCGAGCGGGTCGTTTGAAGGGTGGGCTTCGGGCGTGCTGTATGAACGCGTGCATGTGCCGGCGGCACGGCTGGAGCTTGTGCTCGATATGACGCGCGCGCAGGGTGGCGGATGGACGGCGGTGAACTCCGTGGCGTGGAACTCCACCGCGCAGAGTGTCGATGCGCTTGGGCCGCCAGGTGCGCCGAACTATGCGGTGAGCTCGCCGGCTTCGCTGTATGAGAGCGAGCTGCTGGCACGCACGGGAGCGAAGCTTTCGCCGAAGCAGCCGGAACGTGGAGAGAAGGGGAGCGGAGTTGCAGAGTTTCGCTCTGCCGATGTTCAGGCTCGGCCGCAGCCAACGGCTGAAGCACGCGTCGTAAGCCTCGTGAACGGACGCTTTGTGCGGGATGGCAAGGTGATGTGGGGACCCTCGCAAAACGAAGCGTGGTGGCGCGGCGATACGTCGCCGCTGACGGCTGCGCAATCTACGGGTTCCGCCGTTTCGCGCTTCATGCCGGGCGTTACGGCTCCGGGTGAGACGGAAGAGTTGACCGAGATGGCGGAGCGGCTGGCGAAGAGGAACATCGTAACGTTCCAGGCGACGCCGGGGCTTTGGTATGAGCATCGCCGGGACTCGCACAACGTGGAGCGCCGCGAGGATGGCAATGTGTGGGCTCCGTTTTACGAGATGCCCTGGGCGCGCAGTGGGACGGGCGTGGCGTGGGATGGACTGAGCAAGTTCGACCTTTCGAAGTACAACCCGTGGTATTTCGAGCGGCACAAGGAGTTTGCGAAGCTGGCCGCTGCCAAGGGCTTTGTGGTGGTGTATGAGCTGTACAACACGCATGACGTGCTGGAGATTCAGCCGCACTACATCGACTACCCCTGGCGGCCGGCGAACAACGTGAATGACACGGGGCTGCAGGAGCCTCCGCCGTTCGAGCCGCACAACACGAACAACATCGGCAACCAGTTTTACTCGACCGGGTATGCGCCGCTACGGGCGCTGCACCGCGCCTATATGCTGCACACGTTCGATGAGCTGGCCGATCAGCCCAATGTGGTCTTCAGCATGGCATACCAGTATGCGGGACCGCTGCAGTTCGAGCAGTTCTTTCAGGACGTTGCGGCGGAATGGAGCGCGCAGCACGGCAAGCCAATCCGCATTGCGCTGATCACGGGAAAGAACACGACGGACGCGATCCTGGCTGACCCGGTGCGTTCGAAACAGATTGCGATTGTGGACATGCGGTATTGGGAGTACAAGCCGGACGGGAAGTTGTGGGCTCCCGATGCCGGCCAGAACCTCGCGTTCCGCAAGATCATCCAGAGCGAGTTTCCCGGGTACTCCGACACGCCTCCGGCTACCACGGCGGAGATGGTGTACCGGCAGGTTCGCGAGTATCGGGACAAGTATCCGCAGATAGCGCTGATGCCGATGGAGGAAGGGGCCGGTCCGGTGCCGCTGCTGATGGGCGGGGCGGCTTCGCAGTCGTCGCTGGTGGGGGGACGCCCGCCGGTGCCGCCGCCGAGCGCCACGCCAGCGACACCAGGCCGCAGTGCGGGCAGAGCCGAAGGCACGCAAGCCGGAAGCGGTGCCGTGCCGCGCATGATGTCGGAGTCGGCCACTCAGGACCGTGTCATGGAGGAGTTCGTTCAGACCTATCTTGCTTCCAGCTTGATGAAGATGTCGCCACAGGATGGTTGGACCGAAGCTCCGGAGCGCACATGGACGCTGGCAGGAGGCGCTTCGGAACCGGTGCTGATCTATTCGCTCTCCGGGGAGGACATCCGTTTCGGCAAGCCGCTGCCTGGGGTACGCTACCGAGTGATCTGGCTCGATCCGCATAGCGGAACGACGCACGCAGGGGAGGACACACCCATCGGCGGCGGCACACGGCTGAGCAAACCCGATAAGGGAGCGTGGCTGCTGCTGCTCAGACCGGAGTAGGCTCACGAGTGAGATCGGAAGCGCTTGAGAACGGGCGACAAGTTCTTCTGAGTTGTCGCAATGTACGTTGCCCATGAGATTCACAACGACGATTGCTTTTTGATACAAGGGCTGTCGCTACTCGAAACAGGTGAAGCACTTATTTTGAAGGAAGCTCGCTCCTCTCCCCGGTGGTTCGCATGCGGTCACTGGTCGGTGAGTTGGCCGAAAGGATGTTCGATGAAACTCCGGTGTTCTGATGTCAGGTTGTGGTCCCTCCCATGGGTGGGTGCTTTTGCGGCGGCTGTTCTTACGGCTTCGTGTTTCGCGCAGGCGCCCGCTGGACCGGACCCGCGCGAGATCCCGCTTCCCGTTATCAAAACATCGCTGGGAACCATGCCCGGTGTGAAGGATCTGCCGGTTCGCGCGGAGTTGCCGGATGTCTTCACCATGAACAACGGCGCGAAGGTCAAGACGCTGGCGCAGTGGACCAAGCGCCGCGAAGAGATCAAGAAGATCCTTGAGTATTACGCGGTGGGCCAGATGCCTCCGGCGCCGGGCAATGTGCAAGGCGAGGAGAAGCATTCCGAGCTGGTGCTGGGCGGCAAGGTGAAGTACCGGCTGGTGAAGCTGACGTTCGGGCCGCAGCGAAAGCTGGAGCTGTATATCGGCATCTTCACGCCTGAGGATGCGAAGGGACCGTTTCCGGCAATCATCTCGCAAAGCTCCGAGCCGCCGGGAGGGCCGGACCTGCCGCGCAGCGCTGCCGGCCCCAATCAGGGCAAAGGCGAGGACGTCCTGCTGATGGTGGGGAAGGCCGAGAGCACCGCAAGCACAGCGCAGGCGAGTGCATTCCGGATGCGGCCGCCGCCGACCGCTGAGGCGATTGCGGGGATGCGCAAGGATGTGTTCAGCCGCGGCTATGCGCTGGTGATCTACAACGATAATGACTGCGCGGAGGATACGACGCTACGGGAGGCTGACGGCAGCTTCACCTTCCGTCACACACGCTTCTATCCCGCCTATCCTGGCTATGACTGGGGCATCCTGGCAGGCTGGGCGTGGGGCGCTTCGCGGATCGCGGACTACCTGGTTACGGACCCGAGCATCGACAAGGGCAAGCTGATCATCACGGGAGCGTCGCGGGCAGGGAAGGCAGCGATGGTGGCGGCGGCGTTCGACGACCGGCTGATGGGAGCGCCGGTGGTGACAGGGGGCGGCGGCATTGGAGCGTACCGATTCGCCGGGGTCGACAACAGCGAGAGCCTGGACATCATGGAGAAGAAGTATCCAAACTGGTTTTCTCCGCACCTGCATGAGTTCTGGGGGCAGCGGGAGAAGCTGCCCTTCGATGAGCACTGGTTCCTCGCCCTTTGCGCGCCTCGGCCCTTTATCGCGCTGGAAGGGGATGCCGACACGATTTCACTGCCGGACGCCGTGCAGCATTCCTTCGTTGCTGCGCAGCCTGTGTATGCGCTGTACGGCGTAGGCAAAGACCGGCTCGGCGCGCACTACTCGCATCATGGGCACGCGTTCACGACGGAAGACTGGACGGCGATGATGGATTTTGCGGACAAGTCTCTCCGCGGCAAGCCAGTGGATGGTACCTTCGATCACTTCCTGACGATGGAGCAGAGACATGCCGCCGTGGCTGCTGCAAGTGCCCGGCCGAGGCCTGTGATGCCGGGGGAGAACACTCCACCGCAGTGAAAGATTGAGTGGGCAGCCGAGAGGTGAATATCCGCGCCGACAGGAGAGATACGTATGAAGACAATGCCGAATGGTCTGACCAGGCGTGACGGAGGATACAAGCGCTCGACGGCTGCCTTCTTTTGGCGTGGGCTCGCGTCGTTTGCGCTCGCGGCAGCCTGCCCGACCTTTGCGCTGGCACAGGCGACGCCAGCACCGGCTGCTGGAAGAGCTCCAGGTCCTCCTGCGTCCGAAGCCTTTCATGCGCCGGACTCTCTGGCTCACCCGGCACTTGTGCTGGTGGGCGACTCGATCGTGCGGACCGGAACGGGTACGGGCGAGCGCGGACCGTGGGGATGGGGCGCGGAGATCATCCCCATGTTCGATCCGGCGAAGATCCATGTGTACAACCAGGGCCTTGGGGGACGCAGCAGCCGCGGGTACATGGAGGAAGGAGCCTGGAAGAAGGTCCTTGCGCTGCTCCAGCCTGGGGATTGGGTGCTGGTGCAGTTCGGCCACAACGATGCCGCGAATTCACAGAACTATCCCGACCGCACCACGCTGAAGGGTGACGGCGAGGAGACGGCCGAGATCGATTCGCCCGTGACGCACGCCAAAGAGACGATTCACAGTTACGGCTGGTACCTGCGCCAGTATGTTGCGGATGCCAAGGCCAAAGGCGCGAACGTCATCCTTCTTTCTCCACCGCCACGCAATCAGTGGCTGGAAGGGAAGGTGCTACGCGGACTGGATGGGTATGCGAGCTGGGCAGCAGATGCGGCACGCCTGAGCGGCGCCCGGTTCATCGACCTCGACACCCTTTCCGCGAACAAGTACGACAGGCTCGGACAGGAAGGCGCACGGCCGCTGTTCAATGACCCGCAGCACAGCCGCAAGGCCGGAGCGAAGCTCAATGCGGAGTCCGTCGTAGAAGGACTGCGCGATTTGAAGGCGTGTCCTCTTGCGGAGGACCTGCTGTCTCCTGTTCCGTAACCCGTGTTGAGGCCGACTTCGCAGCTCTGATCGTAGCTTTGCGTGTCAAGCTGCGGGTACAGCAGTAGTGTCTCAATTTAAGACCCTACCTAAAGGGCTCTTGGGCGTACATTGTTTGTTCGCTTGAAGAAGATGGTGGACGCGGAAGGAATCGAACCTTCAACCTGTCGATTAAGAGTCGAATGCTCTGCCAGTTGAGCTACGCGTCCAGGCCTTGAAGCCTCGTTGGGGCGAGGCGCGAACATTGCATGTTCGCAGGGCTGCGGCGGATGTGCCGCGACTTGATGAGTATAGCAGATGAAGCGGGCTATCCCGGTGACGGCCTAGCCGATGAAGTCTACCTGCACCTTGTGCAGGATGATGCCGCGGTCGTAGCCCATGTCGAGGAACTTGCGGATGGCTTCGCGGCCGTCTTCGCCGTAGTTCAGCGTGCGCTCGTTGACGTACATGCCGACGAAGCGGTTAGCGGAGGCGGGGTCGAGGTCGCGGGCAAACTGCATGGCGTACTCGAGTGCGGCTTCGCGGTGATCGAGGGCGTGCTGGATGCTGTCGCGGAGGGCGTTGGTGGTGATGAGCTGGGCATCGCCGCCGAGCGAACGGCGGATGGCGTTGCCGCCGAGAGGCAGCGGGAGGCCCGTTGTCTCGCGCCACCAGACGCCGAGGTCGATGATCTTGCGCAGGCCGTCGCGCGCGTAGGTGAGCTGGCCTTCGTGGATGATGAGGCCGGCTTCGTAATCGCCTGCGAGAACGGCGGGGATGATCTTGTCGAAGGGAACAACTGCGGTCTCAATCTCAGGGGCGAAGAGCTTGAGCGCGAGGTAGGCGGAGGTGAGGGTGCCGGGGATGGCGATGCGCAGCTTGCGCATCTCGTCAACGGTGTAGGGCTTGGCAGAGACGACCATGGGGCCGTAGTTCTCGCCCATGGAGCCGCCGCAGGCCATGATGGCGTAGTTTTCCTGAATGTAGGGATAGGCGTGGAAGCTGACCGCGGTGACGTCGTAGGTCTGGGCGGTGATGGCCTGCTGGTTCAGGGTTTCGATGTCGGTGAGGGTGTGGTGGAAGCGATAGCCGGGGACGCGGACCTTGTTGGTGGCAAGGCCATAGAACATAAAGGCGTCGTCGGAGTCGGGGCTATGGGCAATGCTGATGTCGCGTACGGCGGTTTCTACGGAAGTCATTGGGTCCTTGAAGCTAATGAGGCTTGGCAGAGGAGTTGGTGCGGGCCGGTTGAATCGAGCTTGCCGGCGAACTTATCCGGGCGGTGTGACGGCGTGCAAAGGCGCTGTAGATGCCGGAGGCCGCCATAATCTTGACGATCTCACCGGGTAGGAAGGGAAGCACCGCCTGTGTCATTGCGACCGGCAGGGAGAGGTGAGTAAGAAACATGAGCCACCCAGCTCCACAGGTGTACAGGAGCAGGACGGCCGCGCTGCAGGCGATCGCCGCGGCGAGGAAGGCGTGGAGGTGGGGGCGCAGGAGCCGGGTGAGGCCACCGGCGAGCGCGGCCACGAGCGGGTAGGACATCAGGTAGCCGCCGGTGGGGCCGACCAGATGGGCGATGCCGCCCGGCGTCAACGGGGTCGGACTGAAGACGGGGAGGCCGGCGGCGCCTTCGGCGAGATAGGTAAGCATGACAAGGAAGCCGCCAACGGGACCGAAGGCGAGACCGACGCCGAGCACGGCCAAGGGTTGCAGCGTGAGCGGCACGAGGGTAAACGGGAGCGGGAAGCTGATGTGCGCGGCGATGGCGACGACCAGCGTGGCCGCAACGCCTAGAAGGAGCTTGCCGGGGACGGATTTTGTGAAGCTGGTGGCTTCAAGTGTGTAGGCCGGAAAGGTGGATGTCGGTTGCATGCGTTCCTTAGGGGAATGAGCGAGACTAACGGGTCTGAGTCTTAATGCGGCTGCGGGATTCCTGAAGACGGCTGGGTGCAGGGTCGGATAGGTCACCGTACTCGGCGCCAACGATGGGCAGCTTGGGCCAGGCTCCCTCGGAGCCGACGGCGGCGAGAGTGTGCTTGCTGATGCGTGTAGGAAAGCTGCGCAGCCGGGGCGGCGGTGTGCTGCGGGTGGGTTGAGGGCATGTGCCGAGGCGGGGGGGGGGTGGGGGGGGGGGGAGGGGGGGGGGGAGCAGGTTCCGCTTCAGCTTCCTGGGTTGCGGACGTGTACTGCGGCTCGGCAGACGGGATGGGCGCGGGCTCGATGGCCGCAAGTTCGGTGTCACCGCTTAGAGTGGTGGCGGCGGAAGGCTGCTCCGATGTGGGCGGGATGAAGGTTGACGCCGCGATGGGTTCGGCGTCGTCTGCTTGGGTCTCTATGGCGGCTGGGTCGGTGATCAATTGAGGGGCGAAGCTTTGCTCTGCCGGGACCGGAATGAAGGTCGAGGCTGCGACGGCTTCGAACTCGACGGGCACGATTGTCATGTCTGCGAGTTCGAACTGCGACTCGGACACGTGGTGAAACTCGGTTGCAGGCTGCGGTTCGTTCGGCTGGTGCAGGAAGGTGCTTTCGGCGAGTGCGTTCTCTTCGGCAGCAAGCGGTGGGCCGTGCGACAGGATGCCGTGTGGCTCCTCGGCTGACTCTGAGTTTGCAGGCGCGGCGGATACGGCAGACAAGGGCGCGGCTGGGATGGGCGGGGCTTCGTGATCGGTGTAGAAGACCGGCTCAGGGCCAGTGGGCAGCGGGGCAATGCTGCTGTGGGTGAGCGGCTCGGCATCGGCGGCGCGGCGGCGACGGCGGCGGCGGGCGCGGCGAACAAAGCCGGCTATGGAGATCGTCGCCCAGAGCAGAGCCACAAACGCCAGAACCGAGAGTGCGAGCAGGATGGGCATTTAGACCAAGCCAAGGATAGCAAAGCTGCCTGTGCTTCCCGCGGGAAAACGGCTGTTTCGGGCAGGGAGGGCGGTGTGGGGGACTTCGCGGCGGGGGCGTATCAAGTGAGGTTCCCGGGCTGCTGCCGGACAGACGTTTCACGCGTGCCGCAGCGATACTAGGACTCGTGGGATCAGGTACATACAGCAACGGACAGGCCCGCAAGGGCTTGCAGGAGCGCACCTCAGGACTGGCGAACGCGGCCAGGGAGAGGGTGTTCGGCTGGCGGCGTAAGGCGGCGACGGCGGCAGCGGGTTCGCTGGCCATGGTGATGGCCTACGGGGTCATGTTCGGCCATAACGGGCTGACCGCCTTTGCGCACAAGCGCAAGGACACCCGCGACCTGCAGGGGCAGATGCAGCAGTTGCAGGTGGAGAACGACCGGCTGAAAGAGCGCGTGGACCACCTGCAGAGCGATCCCGGTGCGATCGAGCATGAGGCGCGCGAAGACTTGCACTACACACGGGCGGGTGAGGTGATTGTGACCATGCCTTCGAAGCCCGCGTCGCAAGCGCCTGTGGCTGCACCGGAGTAAAATCGGCCAGCATGAATGTGCTGGACAGGACACCGCCGAAAGCGGAGCACCGGTTGCCGTATGGCGGCCTTCCTTTACAGTTTGGCGATTTGCGGCTGCCTGCGCTGAAGGGCGGGGCACGTGCGCCGCTGATGGTGATGGTGCACGGCGGCTGGTGGCAGAACGCCTACGACCTTGGCTACTTCGGATTTGCGTGCGAGGCGTTGCGCTCGGCTGGGGTGGCGACGTGGTCGCTGGAGTATCGGCGGGTGGGCGATGCGGGCGGCGGCTGGCCCGGCACAATGGTCGATGTGGCGGCAGGGTTCGATCATGTGGCGGAGCTAGCGAAGACGTATCCGCTGGACCTGAAGCGCGTGGCGGTGGCCGGGCATTCCGCCGGCGGACACCTAGCGTTCTGGCTTGCCGGGCGGCGGCATATTGCGCAGGCGAGCCCGCTCCATGCGCCGCAGCCGAGGCTGATGCCGCGGGCCGTGGTGGGGCTGGCCGGGGCTGTGGATCTGCGGCTTTGTGTGGAGCTTGGCGGGACGTTTCGATTCACGAATGCGAAGCCGATGACGGAGAGCCTGGTGGGCGGGTTGCCGGCGGAAGTGCCGGAGCGGTACCGGGCAGCCAACCCGGCGGAG
>CAXSHQ010000038.1:14263-20003 GCA_964236875.1 uncultured Acidobacteriaceae bacterium
CTGCCTTTCGGGGTGCCGCAGGTACTGCTGCAAGGCGCGGAAGATGCTCAGATCCCGCCGGAGCTGCCGAAGCGCTGGGCCGAAGCCGCCAAGCGGCAGGGGGATACGGTGCAGGCGGAGATCCTGCCGGGAGCGGACCATTTCGATGTGGTGGACCCGGAGAGCAAGGTGTGGCCGGTGGTGCTGAAGGCGCTGGTGGGCGCGGTGGGGTAGTGGTTTTAATCAGGCAATGTCGCTGGTTCGAAATGCAGCGGTCTCCGCTCCGCTCCGGTCGAGGTGACAAGCGTCGGCCTATTGAACTGCTTCAATCTCCACGAGATTGGTTTGGCGCTTCGGCAGACTACGGAGATCCTTCGCTGCGCTCAGGATGACGCCTTTTGTAAGGAGGATGCGTTCCTTTGCGGGTCGAACTGGATGAGGCGTTTGGGGCTGGGAAAGACGTCCGGGTGGATGGCGGCGGCGAGGCAGGCGAGGCCTTCCATCAGCGTGTGGGCGGGGGTGTTGAGCCACTCGTCGGGGATGCAGAAGACACGGCCGTTCTGGACAGCGGGAAGGCTCTGCCACCCGCGCTGCTCAACGATGCGAGCGAGTGGGACGCGATCGCCTGCGCCGCACCAGGCGAAGATGAGGACGTCCGGGTCGGCGGCGGCTATGGCCTCAGCGGTGGTGTGGCTGCCGGGCGTGCCGAGGAATGCGCCGCCTGCGGCTTCGACCAGCTCCGCAACCCAGTGCTGGGAGTGGATCAGAGGCTTGCCCCACTCCTCACAGTAGACGCGCGGTTTGAGGAGGTTGGTGGAGCGGGTGCGGTGGTCGGCGAGTGTCCCTTCCATGCCGGTGATGAGAGCCTCGGCTTCAGGTGCGGCGTCGGTCAGGCGGGCGAGCAGGCGGATGTCGCTGAAGATGTCAGCGAGGTTGTGGGGCGCGAGCGCCAGGACGGGCACGGCGGTTTTCAGGATCGCAGCGAGAGACTCCATCCGGTAGGGTACGGAGGCGACCACAAGCGAGGGATGGGTTGCGAGGATCTCGGCGGTGTCGGCGGTCCAGGAGTCGTGCAGGACGGGAAGGTGGCGCGCGGCGAGCTCGGGGAGGGCCTCGAGACAGTAGCGCGTGTGGGCGCAAAGGCAGTCGAGCCGGCCAAGAGCGTGGAGCGTGAGGGTGATGGAGGGCTGAAGCGAAGCGAGGCGCACGGCTCCTGTTGTTATCGCATAAAGTCTGAAGATTATCCCTTTGACAAAAGTGGTGGAGGTGCCGGATTATGGTGCCTAAGCCGCGCAGGTCTTTGGATAAAGCGAATCTGTGGCCGTGGAAACACTGGATGACGATTGGAATCGGCGTACTTGCTCGGGATACGGGAGGACACGATCAATTTCATGTCCGCCCAAACACGTCATTCTCATGGCCGATACGATGGGCTCGTTTGAGGATGCATATTCACATGGACGCCTCCACAAGACCATAGCTTTCCCTGATGAAGAGGTTTACGCAACAGCGGCAGGCAATGTGGCAGTCGCGGCAGAGATAATGCCGATCATTGTCGCCCAGTTACAAGATACTCCGAAAGAGAAGCGTACTCACGGAGACATCTTAAGGGCAATAGCGACGGCATCTTTCAACTACCGGAGAGACCGTTTCAATTTAGAAGTTCTCCCGCGCTTCTTTGTCCCTCCTTATAGCCCAAACGCTCATCTCCAAGTACCTCTGGAGGAAAGGCCGGAGATGGTCAGGCAGTTCAATGAGCTAGATACTGGAGCGGATATGATCCTCGCAACGTTCGACTGGCAGGGGCAAGCTCTGCTGTACCTGCTAAACAGTCAAGGGGAGACGCATACGATGTCATTCCCTGGGTTCGCTGCCATAGGCTCAGGCGCGGAAAACGCGATGTTTTGGCTTAGCTATCGCCAGCACGTTTTAGGAATGTCTCCGTCGCGGGCGGCCTATCACGCGTATGAGGCAAAGTTGATGGCTGAAAAGTCAGCCCACGTGAACGAGCATTTGGACATCATCTTTGCTCAACCCGGTAGATACGAGGGTATTTCCAGCCATAAGCCCAACTCCTCAACATCCGTTGCGCCATTTACGGCTGAGATGTTGAAGGTTTGGCAGGAGCAGTATCGTCCCCGCGATACTGCTGACCTCGACAGAGCTTCTATGCGGTCAACTTCTCATAGCTCAAAGGATTCGCCGTGACCATGTGCTGTAGCGTCTCAAGAAACAACGTGTGCGAGTTGCGGCGGTTGAAGCGGAACGTCATTTCATTTAGGTAGGCTGTCAGATGCTTTGCAGAAACCTTATGCCACGAGCCTATGATGCCCCGCTTGAGCAGCGAGAAAGCGGATTCGATGCCGTTCGTGGTAACGTCGCCGTCAACATAGATGCCAGCCGAGTGATTGATAGTTTCGTGCTTGCGTCCATGGATGCCCGCTTCGATCATGGCTTTAGGATAGGAAACGTGGTCGTCAGTCATAACGACTTCAACGTCCGTGCTTATATGCTCCTTGATGTACCGTGCCAGCGTGCCTGCCTGTACATCTTCCGCCTTGAAAAAGCGAAGCTCCCCGCCGCGCTGCTTTATGCCGATAACGATTTCCTTATTCTTGAAACGCCGCCCCTGTGCTCCCTTGCCGTGAACCTTGCCACCTACGTAGGTCTCATCCATCTCCAGAATGCCCCCGAGCGGCTCAGGGTTGACTTCCTGCATAGCGGAGCGGATGCGATGGCAGAGGTACCATGCCGTCTTGTAGGACACGCCGATGTTCCGCTTGACTTGATTTGCGCTCATGCCCTTGCGGGCCTCGCAAAGCAGGTACGTTGCCGTCAGCCACTTGATAAGGGGAAGGTGCGAGTCGTGAAACACCGTGTCCGCCGTCACCGTAAACTGGTAATCGCAGGCCTTGCAGTACAGGAGCTTCGTGCTATTCGCCAGCCGTACCACATCACCATCGCAACGGACGCAGCGCGGGCCGTCAGGCCACCGCAAACGCTCCAGAAGCTCCCGCGCCCGCTCATCCGTAGAGAATGTGGTGCAGAGATCAATGATCGTCACAGTGAGGCCCCCAGTGGATGAGAAGAGCAAGCAAATAGAGATTCGGAAGGTGCCAACTCGAAAGCTGCTGGCGTCTGTGAAATTGGATATTCGCAAGGCAATGCGAGCATCTGCTTCGTCCGCCAAACCGAAGAAAACGAAGTGATTACGCTGCCCATGAATCAAGAATAAGGGCAAGGGGTACTTTTGTCAAGGTGATAATCTTCTAAAGTCTGGTTTCTTCGCCGTGTGTTCGCTTAGAATGGCGCGCATGAGTGGACGGTCAGCGTCGGCGGGAGCTCTCAGGGCGGAGATCAGCGCGCGCAATCTGCGGCGGGCCGAGGGTCTGGCGGCGGCGCGGTTGGCGCACGAGACGACATTTGGGCGGGTGGCGCATGTGATCTATGCCGCGTCGGAGGCGGGCGAGCATGGAAACTTCTTGCCGGGGGTGTATCGGCGGATCGTCGCGCATCCCGAGTGGGCGAGGCGGCTGGAGAAGACGTATACGGCGAGCGCGCGGGTGCCTCGAGCCAGCGACCGGCGGCGCGGGGAATTAGAGTGTGCGACGAGCTCCGACGCGCTGCTGATGAATGTGTTTTGTTCGCCAGGCGTGTTGCGGCGGACGGCACTTTGCGTGCTGCTGGGGATCGAGCCGAGGCTGCAGCCGGAGTTCGGTGTGCGGGCGCTGCTGCCGATGCGCGGCGGGGAGGTGGATCGGACGGAGCTCGACATGCGGCTGGGTGGGCTGCTGGTGGAGGCCAAGCTGACGGAGGGCGGCTTTGGGACGGCCTCACGGGATCGGCTTTTGCGGTACCCGGGCGTGGCGGAGGTCTTTGAGGTGGAGGAGCTGCCGTGGGGTGCGCGGGGCGTGGCCAGGTATCAGGTGATTCGCGGGGTGTTGGCGGCGCTGGCGTGTGGGATTCCGGGCGCGCGGTTTGCCCTGCTGTGCGACGGGCGACGGGCGGATCTGGTGGAACTGTGGTTCCGGGTGCTGCGGGCGGTGCGCAGCGCGGAGGTGCGGAGCCGAATGCAGCTTTGCACCTGGCAGGAGATTGCGAGGACTTTGCCGCCGAGCCTGCGGAAGTTTCTGGCGGAGAAGTATGGAATTGTGAGCATTGCTGACCGGTAAGCCGGGCAGGCTTGTCTGATTTTGAGTAGGTAGTTGGCGAGTTGTGGGTGGAACGAGCTTCGAGCGGGGAGGTTCGGGCGCTCATAGAGGGGCTCGTGAGTGGCACTGACGGGAGTGTCACAGGCGGGAGGCGGGTGAATCGTCTCCCTTGCCTAGAATGAGGCTGTGCGGACGCATCTGGCGAGCCTGGTGGAGGACTTTCGGCGGCACGGCACGGCTGTGGCCGTGGTGCGGCACCGCGGGGCGCGGCGGTACGCGTCGAGCTATGCCGAGGTGGCGGTGCTGGCGGGGCGGTTTGCGGCGGAGCTGGAGCGGCGCGGTGTGGAGCCGGGCGAGCGGGCGGTGATCTGGGGGGAGAACTCCGCGGAGTGGATGGCTGCCTTCTTTGGGTGCCTGCTGCGCGGGGTGGTGGCGGTGCCGCTGGACGCGGCGGGAGCGGCACAGTTTGCGGCGCGCGTGGTGGCGGATGTGTCGCCAAAAGTGGTGGCGGGGAACTGGGAGCGGCTGTCTTCCCTGCAGGAGAAGCGAATTTCGGAGGGAGCTCCGGTTAGAGATGATGGAGCGACAGGCGAACTACGGGGATCCTTCGCTTCGCTCAGGATGACGCCTTCAACGATGGTGGATGGGGGCAGCTTAGCCGTCATTCCGTTCGAGGAGTTTGCGGCGACACTACCGGCGGAGCCGCTGTTTGCGGTGAGTGAGGCGGTGGGCGAGGAGACACCGTTTCAGATCGTGTTTACTTCGGGAACGACTACGGAGCCGAAGGGCGTGGTGCACACGCATAAAAATGTGCTGGCAAGCCTGAGGCCGATCGAGGGAGAGATCACGAAGTACCGGCGGTACGAGCGGTGGGTGCATCCACTGCGGTTTCTGCATACGCTGCCGTTCAGCCACGTATTTGGGCAGTTCATGGGGTTGTGGATTCCGGCCATCCTGGGCGCGGAGGTGCACCTGGAGACGCGCCTGGATGCGGGGCGGCTGATCGCGATGGGCCGTCGCGAGAGGATCTCGGTGCTGGTGGCGGTGCCACGGGTGCTGGAGATCCTGCGGGCGCATCTGCTGCGGCGGCCGGGGTTGGTGGAGGCCATGGCAGCGGCGGACGGGCAGCCGGTGTGGAATCGCTGGTGGCGGCTGCGCGCCGTGCATCGGGAGTTTGGGTGGAAGTTCTGGGCGCTGGTGTGCGGCGGGGCGACTTTGCCCGCCGATTTAGAGCGGTTCTGGAACGTGCTGGGATTCGCGCTGATCCAGGGGTATGGGATGACCGAGACGGCGGCGCTGGTGACGCTGAACCATCCGTTCAAGATTGGGAAGGGAACGATCGGGAAGGCGCTGCCGGGGCGCGAGGTGAAGCTGGAGAACGGCGAGATCCTGGTGCGCGGCGACATGCTGGCCGGAGCGACCTGGCAGGGTGGCCGGCTGCGGCCGCGCGAAGGCGAGTGGCTGGCGACAGGCGACCTAGCGGAGCAGGAGGCGAGCGGCGAGCTGCGCTTTGTGGGGCGCAAGGGCGACGTGATCGTGACAGCGGCGGGGCTGAACATCCATCCGGCGGACCTGGAGCGCGCGATTGCGGCGCAGCCTGGGGTGCGAGG
>CAXSHQ010000039.1:0-11692 GCA_964236875.1 uncultured Acidobacteriaceae bacterium
CGAAGGGGCGAGGAGTTGACGGCGTGCGAGTGCCGCGGCAGTGCGTTCGCGGAGGTCGGCGAGGTACTGGCTGCGGGTGATGTTGGGCTCGCGCGAGACCAGGCGGATGGCGATCTGCGATGCCGTGGAATAGAGGCCGGAGCCGAGGGGCTTGCCGCGGAAGTCTTCTACGGTGACGAGGGCGCCAGGTGCAATGGCTTCGAGTGTGTGCTCGATGTCGCTGCGGTAGACCCAGAGATGGCCGGTGGCGAGGCGCTCGGCGGCGCGGCGAGTGATGCGGATGGTCTCGGTGGGCATTCGATCTATTGTCGCGCGGCCTGCTTGCTGGGGGGCCGCAAAGACCGAGAACCGTCGCTACAGGATGCGGGTGAAGCGGTAGCCGGCGGTGGTGAGAGCGGTGAGGAGCTCTTCGAGCTGCTCGGGGCCGCGGGTTTCCATGGTGATGTCGATGGCGGTGTCGCCGAGGTTTACGCCGTAGTAGGCGCGGTTGTAGAGCGTGTCGACGATGTTGACGCGGTGGCCGGCGATGATGCTGGTCAGCTCGACGAGCGCGCCGGGCTTGTCGAGCAGATGGATGCGGAGGCGGATGAGGCGGCCGTCCTGCACAAGGCCGCGCTCGATGATGCGGCTGAGAAGGGTGACGTCGATGTTGCCGCCGCAGACGAGCACGGCGGTGCGGGTGTCGCGCGGAAGTGACGTACGGCGTTGGAGGAGGGCGGCGAGAGCGGTGGCCCCGGCACCTTCGGCGAGAGTCTTTTCGCGCTCCAACAGGGTCAGGATGGCGCTGGCGATTTCATCTTCGTCGATGGTGACGATCTCGTCGACATAGCGGGCGACTACGGGGTATGTGACGTCGCCGGCGCGGCGGACGGCGATGCCGTCGGCGATGGTGGTGGCGGGGTCGAGCGAGACGGGGCCGTGGGCGCTGAGTGCGGCCTGCATGGAGGGCAGGCGCGCGGTTTGGACGCCGATGACGCGAACGCTGCGGCCTTGTTGCGCAGCAGACTCTTTGAGCGCGCAGGCGATGCCGCCGATGAGGCCACCACCGCCGATGGGTACGACCACGGCTTCTAGGTCTTCGACCTGCTCAAGGAGCTCGAGGCCAATGGTGCCCTGGCCCGCCATGACGAGTGGGTCGTCGAAGGGATGGATGAAGGTCATGCCTTCGGCATTGCAGAAGCGGGTGGCCTCAGCGCAGGCTTCGTCGTAGTTGGCACCGTGGAGCACGACTTCCGCGCCGAAGCCGCGGGTGGCCTGCACCTTGACCAACGGCGTGGTGAGCGGCATGACGACGACGGAGCGGATGCCTCGCTGCGTGGCGTGGTACGCGACACCCTGCGCGTGGTTGCCGGCGCTGGCCGCGACGACGCCGCGGGCGGCTTCGGCGGGGGTGAGCGTGGCGATGCGATTGAGGGCTCCGCGCTCCTTGAAGCTGCCGGTCATCTGCAGGTTTTCAAGCTTCAGGAAGACGCTTTGGCCGGTGGCGCGAGAGAGCATCTCGGAACGCGCGCAGGGGGTGCGGTAGACGGCGGAGCCGAGGCGCTCGCGGGCGGCCTGAATGTCGGCGAGGGTGATGGTGGCGGCGGTCATAGAGAAATTACCGGAACGCCGTAGCGTGGAATTGTCCGATCGGAGGAGATGATGGTGGCGTTGAGGCGTTGCGCCTGGGCGATCAACATGCGGTCGAAGGGGTCGCGGTGAATGTCGGGAAGAGTTGTGGCGCGCAACAGGTCCGCTTCCTCTATGGGCAGCAGGACGACGCCGGAGCGAACGAATCGTGCAAATGCATGTGTGGTTGGTTCAGGCACAAAAGGGATTCTTCCCCGCTCAATCTTTGCAAGGAGTTCCCATACCGTGGCATAGCTCAAGAGAGGACGCGTAACCGTGGCCTGAAGAAGTTCTCTCACACGTGAAGGCAAGGTAGAGGGTGCGTATACCGCTCTCAATACGGCGTTTCCATCAAGCAGAAGGTTCACGCTTCCTGCTCGTCGTCCCGGTTCATCCACAGATTCGGGATGACATTCTCATCCCAGTCGCGCTCGATCTCTGCCCATCTCTCCCAGCAGTCCGGCCCGACTAGATCAGCACCCGATCCCAACTTCCGCTGGCCGTTTTTATCTAGAAAGGCTGGATCGATTTCTGGCGCGGCCAGGCGGGCGCGGAGGTCAAGCACGACGCCACCCTCGGCTGTGATGCTGACGTCACTACCCCGCGCAGCGGCAGCGGCCAATTCCGGGAAGTGCTCGGCGGCGTACTGGGCGGTGACGGTCATGGGTTCAGGGTAGAAGCGCGGCTTGCGGGCGTCAATGTAGATGTAGCAGTTCTCCCCAAGCAATCGTGGTTCTTCGGGCGAAATGCGGGGATCCTTCGCTACGCTCAGGATGACACCTGAGATGAACCAACTCCAAAGACATGCCAAGCCGGCTCAGCGGTTGAAGTGGGTCAGCTTCTTTTCAGCCTGACGCTCCAGGGCGAGGGTGATGAGGCGGTCGATGAGGTCGGGGGAGGGGAGGCCGGTGGCGGCCCATAGCTTGGGGTACATGCTGATGCTGGTGAAGCCGGGCATGGTGTTGATCTCGTTGAGGACGATTTCGGCGGGCTCGCCTTTGGTGCGCGCGGGAGCCATGAGGAAGTCGACGCGGGCGAGGCCGGCGCAGTCGCAGGCGCGGAAGGCGGCGATGGCCATGCTCTTGATGCGCTTGGCTTCCAGTGCAGATAACTTTGCGGGAACGATAGAAACGCTTTCGTCGGCGCCGTTCAACTCGTACTTGGCTTCGTAGTCGTAGAACTCCTTGGCGGGGATGATTTCGCCGACGACGCTGGCTTCGGGGAAGTCGTTGCCGAGCACGGCGACTTCGAGCTCGCGGGGCTTGACGCCGGGGCCGCCGACTCCCTGCTCGATGACGATCTTACGGTCGAAGCCGGCGGCGAGGTCCATGGCCGGGGCGAGCTCTTTGCGGGAACGGACCTTGCTGATGCCAACCGAGGAGCCGAGGTTCGCGGGCTTGACGAAGACCGGGTACTGGAGGGCTTTCTCGATCTGGCGCGTGCACTTCTTTGTGTCGGCTTTCCACTCCGAGCGGAGGAGCGTGACGTGCGGCGTCATGGGGAGGCCGGCGGCGAGGAACATGCGCTTCATGGCGTCCTTGTCCATGCCGGCGGCGGAGCCGAGGACGCCGGAGCCGACGTAGGCGATGTCGGCGAGCTCGAAGAGGCCCTGCACGGTGCCGTCCTCGCCGAAGGTGCCGTGGAGCACGGGGAAGACGACGTCGAGGCCGGTGGAGGCGGAGGGATCGGCTGCGGCGGAGGCGAGGGTGAGGGCCTGGGCTTCGGTTGCCGGGGTGGGCGCGAGGCCGTTGCGCCTGGCACCGGCGACGGTTTGGGCGGATTCGCCGAGCAGGGCCTGCGCGCCGGCCGGTGGGAGCCAGCGGCCCTCTTTGCTGATGCCTAGCTCAACTACGTCGTATTTTTTGCGGTCGATTGCGTGGAGAATGGAACGGGCGGAGCGGAGCGAGATTTCGTGCTCGCCGCTGCGGCCGCCAAACAGGATGCCTACACGGAGCTTCTTCTTTGCCATCGCTCTTTAGTGTGCGATGAAGGTGGGTGCGCACGCGGCCGATGTTGGACGAAGCAGCGATGACGAACCAGCGCGGGTACCGCCTGTTCGAGGAAGATGAAGACCTGCGCCGCAATGCCGTGAAGGGACGAGGAGGGCGGTTTTCTCTCCAGTTTCGAGTTGTGAGTTTTGAGTCGTCAGTGCGGAAGGTGAGGAGCGAAGCGGAAGGGCGGCTACCCTGATGGGGATGTCGCCGCGCAGCCTGTCCAATCTCGACCTGCTTCGCAGCCTGGCGATCACGCTGGTGGTGGTGGACCATGTGGCGCTTTCGGCGGGGCATACGCAGGTAGGGCCGTTCGCCGCGGGGTGGATCGGCGTGTCGGGCGTGTTCCTGTTCTTTGTACACACTTCGCTGGTGCTGATGTGGTCGCTTGCGCGCAGGCCGCACGCGCTGGATTTTTATGTGAGGCGCGTGTTTCGTATCTACCCGCTGGCGCTGGTGGCCATTGCTTTCGCGGCGCTGACGCATGCGCCGGTGGGCGGTACGGTGGAGCAGTGGTTTCAGCACACAGCCCTCAACTGGAAAGTGCTGCTGAGCAATGCGCTGCTGGTGCAAAACCTTGCGGGGCAGCCTTCGGTGCTGAATGTGCTTTGGTCGCTTCCCTTGGAGGTGCAGATGTATGCGCTGCTGCCGGTGCTGTTCTTTGTCGTGCGGCGGTGGAATGCGGTTTGGCCGCTGCTTGCACTGTGGGTGCTGGTGGTGGCTGGCTGTGTTGCTGTGTTTCCGAAGACAGCGATGAACCTGATGACGGCTGTGCCTTTGTTTGTTCCGGGAGTGATCGCATATGTGGGCTTTCGCAAGTGGCAGCCGCGGCTGCCGAGTTGGGCTCTACCGATGACGCTGCTGGTGCTGCTGGCAGGTTTTTGGCTGCGGCCCTCCGTGCACTACGGCTGGGTGCTGGCGCTGGTGGTTGGGCTGCTGCTGCCGTTGTTTCGGCAGGTGAGGGCGAGTTGGGTCGTTCGTTCCAGCCATGAGGTCGCGAAGTATTCGTATGGGGTGTACCTGGTGCATCCATTTGCGCTGGCAGTGGGGTTCTATCTACTGCCGGGCAGGCCGCTTGCTGTGCAGCTCGGGATTGCACTGGTGTTGACAGCGGCAGGATCGGTGGCGGCGTACCACTGGGTGGAGAAGCCGCTGATCGATGTGGGGGCGAGGTTTGCAGGACGGGTGGAAGCGCGAGCCGAGGCTCATGCGTAGGAGGTCGCAAAGATCGCGTTCTGCTCTATGTTTTGAAACCTGGTGTGGAGCGATCGAGCGCAAACTTTTGCGCCTGTACTAGCGCGGAGCGGACTTCCCACGGCGCACCGCACCGGTGGACCATAGGGCCCACGCGACCAGCAGGGGCTGGAAGAAGAGACGCGCAAGACGCTTGCCGTCAGTATCCAGGCCGAAAGCGTTGCGGTGATGCGTGTATTGGGCGATGTTGCCGGGAAAGATCGCCACGAAGAAGGCACCCGCGATGCAGCCGATCAGACGCCTTTGCCTGGGCATGAAAAGAAGTGCCGCTCCGAGAGCGAGTTCCGTGACACCCGATTGGAGAACGACGTGATCGGGCTTCATGGGCAGCCAGGGAGGCACCTGCGCCTTGAACTCCCTGCGAGCGAAGGTGAGGTGCGAAGTGCCGGCGCCCATGAGGCTCACGCCCAGGGCGATCCTGGCAGCGTCCTGCGCTTTGCTGGTTTCCTGGTCTTCCGATTCGAGAAGGGACGGCATCGTGAGCACTCCTGCTGCGTACGATGCAGGGTGGACGCCCGCCGTTCGCTCGTAAGGAGGTTGAGACGACTTCCTGGAGGGCTGGAGAAGGAGGCGCTACACGTTGAACTTGAAGAAGAGGATGTCGCCGTCTTTGACGATGTACTCCTTGCCTTCGCTGCGGAGGAGACCCTTTTCCTTGACGGCTTGTTCGCTGCCTAGCTCGAAGAGATCGCTGGAAGCGTAGGTGTCGGCTTTGATGAAGCCACGCTCGAAATCGGAGTGGATGACGCCAGCGGCGCCGGGAGCTTTGGTACCTTGCTTGATGGTCCAGGCGCGGACTTCCTGCACGCCGGAGGTGAAGTAGGTGATGAGGCCGAGCAGCTTGTAGGCGGCGTGGATGAGGCGGTTGAGGCCGGGTTCGGCGAGGCCGGCGGCTTCGAGGAACTCGGTGCGCTCGGCGGGCTCTAGTTGGGCGATTTCGGCTTCCATGGCGCCGCAGATACGGACGACTTCGCTGCTTTCCTCGGAAGCGCGTTGCTCGACCATGGCGGTGTACTCGTTGCCTTCGGTGATGGCGGCTTCGTCGACATTGGCGACATAGAGCTGGGGCTTCATGGTGATGAGGAAGAGGTCGCGGGCGGCGAGCTTTTCATCCTCGGTGAGGTCGGCGGTGCGGGCGGGCTTGCCTGCTCCGAGTGTTTCGCGCAGCTTGGCAAGTGCGGCGACTTCGGACTTCTGCGCGGGCGTGGCGGTTGGAAACTTCGCGGCCTTTTCGGCTTTGGTGAAACGCTTTTCGACGGTGTCGAGATCGGCAAGCATGAGCTCGGTATTGATCACGTCCATGTCGCTCTGAGGGTTGACCGTGCCGGCGACGTGGACGACTTCGGGGTCGTGGAAGCATCGGACCACATGCAGGATGGCGTCGGTCTGGCGGATGTGGCTGAGGAACTGGTTGCCCAAGCCCTCACCTTTCGACGCGCCTTCGACGATGCCGGCAATGTCGACGAACTCCATCGTGGTGGGTACGATGCTGTTCGGCTTGACCAGGGCGACGATGCGGTCGAGGCGCGGATCAGGCAGGGGCACGATGCCGACGTTGGGGTCGATGGTGCAGAAGGGGTAGTTCGCGGCCTGGGCCTTGCTGGAGGTGAGCGCGTTGAAGATGGTGGACTTACCGACGTTGGGCAGGCCGACAATACCGCAGTTCAGGGGCATGGTTCTTCGAGTTCCTTGTCAGCTCTTATTGGAACATGCGGAGCGCCGTGCAAACGGGTGCCCCACTCATGGCGACAGCTTTACCGCCGGCATGCGTGGGCTGCTGGGCGGGGCTAAGATGTGCCATGACCATCGGACTGAGACGCTGGCAAGTTGACGGCGACGATCACTTCATCACGTTCAGCTGCCATGGACGACGACCTTACCTGGTGGATGATCGGGCGAAGCAAACCTTTCTGACTACATTGTCAGGATTACGAGATCAGCACGACTGGAAGACCTACGGCTATGTGCTAATGCCCGAGCACGTTCACATGCTCACGAGTGAGCCGAAGAACGCAATTCTAGCAGCAGTTCTACGGGTTCTTAAGGTGCAGACTTCGAAGCGACTCAAGGGAGATCTCAAGGCATTCTGGGAAAAGCGATACCACGACTTCAACGTCTTCTCCTCGTCTTGGGACAAAAGGATGGAGAAGGTCAAGTACATGCACCGCAATCCAGTAGCACGCGGGCTTGTAGCGAGGCCCGAGGAGTATATGTGGAGCAGCTTTCGGCATTACCTGCTTGGAGACCCGTCGCCGGTGTTGCTCGATACAAGCTGGGTGGAAGGCTGGCAGCGCCAGGAAGCCCACGCATCGCGATAAGGCCGCGATGAGTGGGGCACCCGGACCCTGCGGTGTTGTGTCGTTTTGGACATGAGCGCATCGGATAGCTCATGCAGTTAGGCATCGACAGCTTTGTGGAGCGGTTGGTTGTGCCCGGTGATGAGTCGGCGACGAACAGCGCGGACAGGGTGCAGGAGTTGATGGCAGAGGTAGAACTCGCAGATCGCGTGGGGCTGGACGTCTATGCGATCGGCGAGCACCATCGCGAGGAGTATGTGGCAAGCTCAGTGCCGGTGCTGCTGGCGGCCATGGCCGCGCGGACGAAGAACATACGGCTTTCGAGCGCAGTAACAGTGCTGAGCTCGGACGATCCGATCCGCGTGTTCCAGGCATTTGCGACCGTGGACCTGATCTCTCGTGGACGGGCGGAGATCATCGTGGGGCGCGGGAGCTTCACGGAGTCGTATCCCTTGTTCGGGTTCGATCTGAGGCAGTATGACTCGCTGTTTGCGGAGAAGCTGGACCTGCTGCTGCATCTGCGCGATGAGGTGCGGGTGCACTGGGAAGGCAAGCTGCGCGCGCCGCTGACCGGGCAGGGCGTGTGGCCGCGTCCGGTGCAGAATCCGCTGCCGATTCGGCTGGGCGTGGGCGGGACGCCGGCGTCTTTTGCCCGGGCGGGCATGCTGGGGCTGCCGCTGACGGTGGCGATCATCGGCGGCGAGCCGCACCGGTTTCGGCCGCTGGTGGATACCTATCGCAACACGTACCGGAAGGCCGGGCACCCGGGCGAGCCGGATGTGGCGGTGCATGCGCTGGGGCTGGTGGCCGACACGGATCAGGAGGCGGCGGAGACGATGTGGCCGGCGTACTCGCAAACGTTTACGCGCATCGGTCAGGAACGCGGCTGGGGACGGACGATCACGCGGGCGGACTTTGCGGCGCAAGGCGGGCCAAAGGGTGCGTTTGTGCTGGGGTCGCCGCAGACCGCGGCGGCGAAGCTGCGGTACATCGATGAGGTGCTGGGCGGGGTTTCGCGCGTGACGCTGATGCTGAGCGGCGGGACGATGCCGCATGAGGCGGTGCTGCGTAGCGTGGAGCTGATGGGGACTGTGGTGAAGCCGTTGGTCGCCGAGAAGGTAGCAGCCCATGTCGGCTAAGGAAAGATTCGTGACTGAGGAAAGGCCTGTGCCGAAGAGCGCGGGAACTAAGCCTGAGGCTCCCAAGGATTGAGTAGCGTGACGCCGAGCCCGGCGAAGTCAGAGACATTGCGCGTCAGCAAGGTGAGCTCATGCTGAAGCGCTGTTGCTGCAATGAGACCATCCGCCGTGCCGAGAGTCATGCCCTGGTGCTTGGCTTGAATCGTCAGCCTTGCCCAATGGCGAACGATGTCGCTGGTGATCGGAAGAAGGTTGGCTGCGAACCATTCCGGCAGTCCTGTTGTCAGCCACGTCTCCAGATCGGAACGCCGCTTTCCCGGCGGAAGGTCTTCGATCCCGATGCGGAGCTCGCCGAGCGTGATGACGCTGGTGAATAAGGCGTCCGAATCGGCCTGCTCAAACCACTGCATGACGTGAGCGTCCGGGAATGGACGCGAGAACTCGGAGATTGCATTGGTATCGACCAGGTACCCGTTCACAGGTTGACCGGCCGTGGCGGATCCTTGGGCCTTTCGACGCAAAGGCCTGCTTTCCAAAGCGGGGAGTCCTTTACAAAGGAGGCGAAGCTTTGCTTTTGTGGAACCGGTGGTGAATGTTCACCGTTTTCGGGAACGGCATCAAAGGTTTGCTTCAGCAAATCCTCGACGCTTTTGAAGCGGCCGGTAGCCATGCGCTCTGCAATCAAAGTCTCGAGTTGGGGTTCCTGAATTTCAATGTTCACGGCGGCCACTTCCTCTCATTGGAAGTATGGAAAGCGAGACTTTGGTTTGTCAACGAAGCTGACCTGTACTCGACTCGACCCACAGGATTGTGGCAGCTCAGGTTGTACCCTAAAAGTCCATGAAGCGGCTTCTTGCGGTTCTCTTTCTTTATACGTTCGCAGCGGGCGGGCAAACGCCTGCATCTACCGGGCCTGCGCTGCTGGTGGTGACCAAGCAGTCACATGTGCTGAGCATTGTTGATGCGGAGACGCTGAAGGTGCGGGCGCAGGTGCCGATTGGCGAAGACCCGCATGAGGTGGTGGTGGCGCCGGATGGGCGGACGGCCATTGTGTCTGATTTTGGCGAGGGTACGCTGCATGTGCTGTCGGTGGTGGACCTCCTGCACGCGTTGGCGCTGCCGCCCATCGACATAGCTCCGTTGCAGGGAGCGCATGGCCTTTGGGTGCATGGCACGGATGTGTGGTTTACCGCGGTGGGTTCGGAAGCGGTGGCGACGCTGGATGTGGGGAGCCGGCGCGTGACGAGCGTGCTCGGGACGGGGCAGGAGAACACGCACATTCTGTGGGTGTCGCGGGACGGCGCGGAGGTGCTGGCTTCGAATGCGGGCTCGGCGACGATGAGCCTGTTTCGGCGCACGATGGTGGCGCCGAATGTGGTGCCGGGCGCGCCGCAGCCGCCGGCGAGCTATACGCATGCGGAGTGGAAGCAGACCATTCTGCCGGCGGGCGAGAAGGCGGAAGGGTTTGCGGTGTCGCCGGACGAGCGCGAGGCGTGGGTGGGCAATGCGGACGGGACAATCTCTGTGCTGGATCTTGCGGCGGGGAAGGTGACGGGGCGCTTTGACGCGGGCACGACCGGTGCGAACCGGCTGCGGTGGACGCCGGACGGTGCGCGGGTGCTGATCACGACGCATACGGGTAAGGATCTGGTGGTGATGGACGCGCACACGCGCGCGGTAATCAAGCGCGTGCCGATCGAAGAGCGCGGCGCTTCGGCCATTCAGCTTTCGCCCGACGGCAGGCGGGCGTTTGTGGCTTGTCCGCGCGATCACTTTGTGGCGGTGGTGGACCTGCGGAAGCTCGAGCGCGTGGCGACCATCGATGCGGGGCGGGAGCCGGATGGGATGACGTGGTGGGATGGGGTGAAGTGAAGGGCGTTGTGCGTTCTACGTTGTACGTCGTAATGTGCAGCTTGCAACGGAACGCTTGTCTGGGCGTACACTCGGAGCCATGCGCCCCTTCCATTTCTTAACCGCTACCCTTCTGTTCGCCTCCACTGCGTTTGCACAGATGACCATGCCGATGCAGGCGCCTGCCGGACCCAGTGGGCCTGCGGGTGAAGTGCAGCGTGCCTATGCGGGATACAAGAAGAACATTCTCGCGGCGGCGGACAAGATGCCGGCGGATGGGTACAGCTACAAGCCGGAGCCGGATATTCGGACCTTTGCGCGCGTGGTGAACCATGTGACGGAGGCGCAGTTCCGCTCGTGCGGGGCGGTGAACGGCACGAGTCCCATCGCCAAGCCGCCCGCCGACACCGCCGACAAGGCGGCCATTGTGGCGGCGCTGCAGGCTTCGTTTGCCGAGTGCGATAAGGCGATGGCCTCGGCGACTGATGCCAATGTGCTGGAGATGTTTTCGATGGGGCCGGCGAAGAGGTCGCGCATTGGGCTACTGTGGGGGACGGCCTCGCACGACAACGAGCAGTACGCCACGATGGCGCTGTACATGCGGCTGAAGGGTGTCAATCCGCCGAGCATGGAGCACTAGATCGTTCGCTCCCGGAGATGGGCGGGAGCGGTTTGGGAACGAGCTTAGAGCCAAGAGGAAAGGCAGCTTCGAGGGAAGCCTTGGAACGGGCCTAGTTGCCGACTTCGTGAACGTGGGTAGCAGCGGGATACTCACCAGTTGTGAGTTGTCGGTCTTCCGTTGCGAGCGGGGCTTTGCGCGCATGCGGCAGCGCCTACACTTGAGCTGAGTGGCTGCTTCGATCTACTACGATTGCATCGTCATCGGCGCGGGTGCGGCTGGGTTGATGTGCGCGTTTGAGGCGGGACGGCGCGGGCGGCGGGTGCTCGTGCTGGAGCATGGTCCCAAGGCTGGGCGGAAGATCCTGATCTCCGGCGGCGGGCGCTGCAACTTTACAAACCTGGGCACGCGGGCGGAGAACTTCCTTTCGGAGAACCCGCACTTTTGTAAGTCGGCCTTGGCGCGGTTTACGCCGCAGGACTTTGTCGCACTGGTGGAGCGGCACGGCGTTCGTTATCACGAGAAGACGCTGGGGCAGCTCTTCTGCGACGACTCGGCGCAGCGCATTGTGCGCCTGCTGCTGCGGGAGTGCGAGGAGGCTCGCGTGGAGGTGCGGCTGCATGCGGCCGTGCAGGAGGTGCGGGCATGCGAGGAGTCAACCGGCAGGGCTGGTGTGGGGCCTGCGCGGTTTGCGGTGCGGACTTCGCAGGGCGAGTTGACGTGCGGCGCGCTGGTGGTGGCGACGGGCGGGCTCTCGGTTCCGAAGCTCGGCGCGACAGGGTTTGGGTACGAGGTGGCGCGGCAGTTTGGGCATGCAATCGTGGAGCCCAGGGCGGCGCTGGTGCCGCTGGTGTTTTCCGCGGAAGACCGCGAGCGCTGGTGCGACCTGACCGGGCTTTCGACGGAGGTGGTGGCGTGGGTTGCGGCGAAGGA
>CAXSHQ010000039.1:11702-19846 GCA_964236875.1 uncultured Acidobacteriaceae bacterium
GGTGCGCGGACGGGAGCGCCGCGGTTTCGCGAGAAGCTGCTGATTACGCATCGCGGGGTGAGCGGGCCGGCGGTGTTGCAGATTTCCAGCTATTGGCAGCCGGGGCGGGAGCTGCAGATCGATCTGGCGCCGGGCAGAAATGAGGTGCTTGCTTCCTTGCGGGGTGCGAAGGCGCGACGAGATCGCGGGGCGTTACTGACGGCGGTGAAGGCGGTGCTGCCGAGCCGGTTGGCGGAGCGATGGGTGGACGCGCAGGAGATGCTGGGCTTGCTGGATTTCAGCGATGCGGGGCTGTCGCGGCTGGAACAGGCACTGCACCAGTGGACTGTGTTGGCGGCGGGCACAGAGGGCTTCGCGAAGGCGGAGGTGACAGCGGGCGGCGTGGACACGCGCGAGCTCGACAGCCATACGCTGATGAGCCGGCGCAGGCCGGGGCTGTACTTCATCGGCGAAGTGGTGGACGTGACCGGATGGCTGGGCGGGTACAACTTCCAGTGGGCGTGGGCCAGCGGGGCGGCGGTGGGGCGGGCGGTGTGAGACAAGTGATTCCAGGGCAGCCGATGGGCGTATAAATCAGGAAGAGGCCGCCGTGTCTGAACTGAATCGCATTACTCGAAATCCTGCTGTGATGGGCGGCAAAGCCTGCATTCGCGAGATGCGCGTGACGGTGGGCATGATCCTTGGCCAACTCAGCTCCGGGCAGAGTATCGATGATCTGCTGGCTGATTACCCTTACCTGGAGCGAGAGGACATCCTTCAAGCTCTGGAATACGCAGCGTGGCTGGCCAGCGAACGTGAGATCGAACTCGCTGTCGCATGAAGGTACTGCTGGACATGAACCTGCAGAGCCGCTGGGTTGCTTACCTGGCTGAGGCTGGGGTTGCGGCTATCCATTGGTCTTCCGTTGGCAAGGCTGATTCGCCAGACGGCGACATTCTTCTTCACGCAAGGACGCACGACTTTATAGTCTTACGCAGGACTTGGACTTTGGGATCATGCTTGCCCTGACGCATGAGCATTCTCCCTCTGTCATCCAACTGCGCACCAAAGATGTTAGACCCGAAACGATGGGCGACATGGTTGTGTATGCATTGCGGAGCCTGCACGATGAGTTGAGTCGAGGCGCGCTGCTGACCATCCAGGCACAGAAAAATCGGTTCACGCTGCTCCCACTGCGTGGGTCAGCCCGCTAATGTCTACTGCACGATGAGTGTGAGGGGTACGGAGTGTGTGACGCCGGCGCTGGTGGCGGTGACGGTGAGGGTGTAGGTGCCGGCGGGAGTGGGTGTGGGGACTATGGCGGTTCCGCTGCCGGGGATGATGCGGGCGGCGCTGCATCCTGTGAGGGAACTGAGCGTCGCTAGTGCGAGGCAAGCCAAGGTTGCGTGGCGATAGCGTCGACGCGCAAGGAAGAGCGGCAACACGCAGGCGAAGGTGATGAGGCCGTAGCGGCCGAAGAAGCCGGGTGGTGGCGCGGTGTGGGCCTGCGCGAGGCCGGTCTGGACCGTTACGGTGATGGTTGAGGTCGAGCCGAGAGCCGCGACAGAGGGCGAGACCGTGCAGAGGCTGTGGGCAGGGGCTCCGATGCAGGTGAAGGCGGCGTTGCCGGTGAGGCCGGTGGGCGAGTTGAGGAGCATGGGGAAGGTAGCGGTGGCGCCGCTCGCGACCGTGGCGGTGGTGAGTCCGCCGGCGGCGAAGGTGAAGTCGATGCCGGTGGCAGTGAGCGAGACGGTCTGGGTGAGTGATGGGGCGTTGTCAGTGAGGACAAGCGTTCCGGTGGCGAGACCGGCGGAGGTGGGGGCGAAGGCGATCTGCAGCGTGCAGGCGCCGCCCATGGCTACGGTGCTGCCGCAGGTGTTGGTGAGGATGGCGAACTGAGTTCCCGTTTGGGGGCTGAGGGCGATGCTTGTGAGCGAAAGCATTGAGCCGCCGTTGTTGGTGAGGGTGACGGTTTGCGGCGCGGAGAGAAGGCCGACGCCAAGTGCGCCGAAGCTGAGCGTCGCCGGGGTGAGGGACACGCCGGGAGGTGCGACGCCGATGCCAGTGAGCGCGACGGTTTGCGCGCGGAAGGCATCGGTGACGGTGAGCACGCCGGTACGCGGGCCGGTGGCGGAAGGGATGAACGTGACGCTGATGGCGCAGGTGGCGTGGCCGGCGAGCGTTGCACCGCAGCCATTGATGGCGGTGAAGTCGCCGGTGATCCCAACGGCAATGGAGGTGAGAGGCTGATCGCCGGCGTTGGTGAGCGTGAGCTGCTGCGCGGCGCTGGTGGAACCGATCTGCTGCTGCGCGAAGCTGAACGCTGCGGGGGTGAGGGTGTCGGTGGGGGGTGACTGGCCGGTGCCGGTGAGCGTGGCGGTTTGTGTGCCGGCGCTGTCGATGACGGTAAGCGTGCCGAGGCGTGGGCCGGCTGCGGAGGGCGTGAAGGTGATGCTGACGGCGCAGGCTGTCTGAGCGGCGAGAGTCGCGCCGCAGGTATTGGCGGCGAGCGTGAAATCACCGGAGACGGCGATGCTGTTGAGGGTAGCGGGAGCGCCGCCGGTGTTGGCGATGTTGACGATCTGCGCAGTGCTGGTGGCGTTGATCGTGGTGGGCGCGAAGGCGAGCGCCGTGGGCGTGAGAACGATGCTGGCGGGCGGGGTTCCTGTGCCGGTGAGCGCTACCGTGGTCTGGCCTCCGGCGATGTTGGCGTAGATCGTGAGCAGGCCGGAGCGGGTGCCGGTGGCGGAAGGGGCGAACTGGAGGCGGACCGTGCAGGTTCCACCGACGGGAAGTGTCTGGCTAGCGCAGGTGTCGGTCTCCGTGAAGTCCTTGGGGAAGTCGCCAGTGAGGATGGGTGTGCCGAAGACAGCGGGAGCGTTGCCGGTGCTGGTGACGGTGACAGTCTGGGCGGAGCTTTGGGTAGCGACGGCTTGCGGGTCGAAGGTGAGTGATGTAGCGGAGAGCGTGAGGGCAGGCTGGGCGGTGCCGATGGCGGTGAGCAGCGGCGTTTGCCAGAGGCCGCGGCCGTAGGTGGCGGCACGGAGGAGGCCGTGGCGGCCATCGCCGGTGGGAAGGTTGGGGCCGGCGAGGAGGTTGAGGACGGGCGCGTTGGGCAGGCCGGTGCCGAGCTGGCTCCAGCAGCTTGCGGTGGCGCAGGTAGCGATGGCCTGCGTGACGAAGACGCCGGCATCGGTGGCGACGTAGACCGTGTTGGCATCGTTGGGGTCGACGAGGACGGCGTTGGCGGACGCGGCGGGCAGGTTGGCGTTGACGGTTTGCCAGTGCGCGCCGAAGTCGGTGGAGCGGTAGAGGTGCGGGACGGTAATGTCGCCGCCGAAGCCCGCGATCGTGACGTAGACGGTGGCGCCGGCGGGGTCGTGCGAATCGACGGCGATGGCGGAGATGTCGTAGCCGCTGGGATTGAAAACGCCAGTGGAGCCATTGGTGACGGGGCTGAGCGCGAGGTCCGTCCAAGCCGTGGCTGATGTAACCGTGTTGGCGTTGCGAGTGGCGAAGACGTGGCCGCCGACCTTCGTTCCGCCGCCGCTGAGGGCGCCGGCCATGCCCGCGTAGAGGACGTTGGAGCCACTGTTCTGGAGCATGGCGGATGTGGCCGCGGGGCCGCCGGCGGCGAGGCTGCGCACAAGTGCGCTCGCGGCGGTGCAGGGCGTGGCGCTGCCGTCGAACGCAGGGCTGAGGGCATTGCTGGGGGTCCAGAGTGTGCCATCGGTGGCGGGGCCTCGCCAGACGCGGCAGGTGGCGGTGAGCAGGTTGGAGGTTTGGGCGGGGTCGAGCAAGAAAGGCGCGTGAAGCAGGGCGGCGTCGCCGCTGACTTGCGTGCTGCCGATGGTGGCGGGCGCGGTGAAGTCGGCGGCGGTGCAGCTTGCTCCCTTGGCGCAGAGCTTGAGGTTGATGCCTGCGCCGATGGTGGCGAACCAGTTGATTGGCGTGTCTGGGTCGAGGAGGGGCTGGCCGCCTTCCGCGCTGGAGATCTGCGGCCAAGTGGCGGCTGCGCTGCTGGTGGCGGCGGTGCCGGCTGTTCCTGAAGCGCCTAGGCCGGCGAGCAGGGAGTTTGCGTCGGTAGGACTCTGCGCGAGGGCAACGGCTTCGGCGAGGGAGCCGGAGGCGGCGATGGCCGGGTTGAGATTATCGAAGTGGGAAGCGTCCGCGGCGGAGCAGGCGGCGCCGGTCTGGGCTATGCCGTCCGTGGAGCGCCAGAGGCCGCCGTCGTTGCCCAAGAGAACGAGGGCCCCAGCGTTGAGGGTGAGCGTGGCTATGGCATGCTGCGCGGGCGCGACGCCGGCAGGTGTAGCGCAGCCGTTCGCTGTGTTGGTGGTGTTGCGCCATGTGCAGGCGCTGGGCGCGGCTGCAGAGAGCGCGCAGCGGTAAAGGTCCTGCGTGCCGGCGAGCAGGAGTGTGCCGGCGTTCGCGGCAGGCGCGGCGCTGAGGACCAGGTTGTAACGGCCTTGCGCGATCGTCGCGTCCGAACCCGACTCGAAGGCGGCGGCATCCAGGCGCGTGCTCCAGACGGGCGACCTTGTGGCGCAAGCGCCAGTGGACGTCATTGCGCAGAGGTCCTGCCAGAGACCCTGGTCGCCGTTGGCGCTGTCGACCGAGAGCGCGTAGAGATCGCCGGTGGCCGGCTGGACCGCCAGCGCACCGCGGTAGAGGGGACAGGCCGGAGATCCGGTGCTGCCGGGGTTGACCGGGCAGTTGGCCGTGGTGAGGCCCGCGCCGGGCTGTGCGGCAAGGCGGGTCCAGGTAGCGCCGTCGGTGCTCGCATAGTAGCCGTGGAAGCGCACCGCGGCGATAAAGCTTGCACGCGCGGCGCTCCACACGACGGAGGTCGCCGGGTTGCCGCGCTGCGCGGTGAAGATGGGCTGCTGCACGACGCTGGCGCCGTCGTAGAGGGTGGACATGCGCCAGGTGATGCCGGCGTCGGTGGAATAGTAGAGGCCCGGGACGGAGGCCGAGCTGGCGGCGCCGACTGCGGTGGATTGCGGCGAGGTGGACATGGCGGCTACAACGACGGAGGGCGAGGCGGCGCTCCAGGCTAGACCCGCGGTGGCGAGGCCGGTGAAGTAGTGCTTGCCGTTGACGCCATCGTTGGAGCCGGGGATCAGCGTCCAGGTGAGACCGGCGTCGGTGGAGCGCAGGAGGCCTTCACCGTAGAAGGAGTCGGCGGCGTTGTTGGGGTCGCCGGTGCCGGCGAGGACAACGCCGTTCGCGAGCGGCTGCACGGCGAGCGCGCCGATGGAGAGTGAGGGGACGCTGCCGCCGTCGGCGGTGGCGGCAAAGACGGGGAGCGTATCTGTCAGCGGGTGAAAGGTGATCGCAGATACGGGGCCGGCGGCGTTCGTCGACTTCCAAACACCCCCGCCGGTCGCGCCGAAGTAGACAGTGTTGCCGGTGGCGTCGTTGGGGTCGAAGGCGAGAGCGGTGATGCGACCGGTGACGGGGCCATAGCGTGGGGTGAGCACGGCGTTGGGGCCGATGGGGGACCACGCAGCAACTGGAGAAGACGATAGCGGCTTTGCGGAGATTGTTTGTTGTTGTGCAAGTACGGTGTCCGTCCGAACCGCTCCCCACCAAGCGAGGGCGGAGGCACACAGAAGGGCTAGCCCTGGCGATTTCGGGAACTTCCGCTGCATGGAGAGAGTGGAGCGAGTTTAGCAAAAGCGCGCGGCGACCAGCGACATGCCAGGAGATAGCGCTTGCGGAGAGATACTTGCAGGCCTTTGCATGGGCCGGAGCAGGTTGAACGAGCTAAGAGCTGTGAGGTTTCCAGCTATGAGGAAGGGCGGGACGTGCGAGTCGCCTACGCCTGTTGAGGGAGCAGGCCCACGCTGTTTGGAGAATGGCCTAGTTCTCACGCGTCCAGGCGACGGTTTGGCGGAGGCCTTCTTCGAAGGTGACGAGGGACTGGTAGGCGAATGCCTCGCGCGCGGCGCTTATGTCGGCGAGGGACATGTGGACGTCACCGGGGCGGGTGGGCCCGTGAACGGGATCGCCGGTGTAGCCGGTGAGGCGGGCGAGGGTGCGGAAGAGGTCGTTGAGGGTGTGGCGCTCGCCGCAGGCGATGTTGAAGACGCGGCCGGCGACGCGCTCGGCAGGCGCAGCGAGCGCAAGCAAGTTGGCGCTGACGGCGTTGGCAATGTAAGTAAAGTCGCGGGCCTGTTCGCCGTCGCCCTGCATGGTGGGCTGGGTGTTGCTGTGCATCTCGCGACACCAGCGCGCGATGACGCCGGAGTAGGGAGAATCGGGCGCCTGGCGTGGGCCGAAAATGTTGAAGTAGCGCAGCGAGACGGTTTCCATGCCGTAGACGCGCGCGTAGCTCTGCATGTAAAGCTCGCCGGCGAGCTTCTGCACGGGGTACGGCGCGACGGGCTCGGGGCGCATGGTTTCCACGCGCGGGAAGCCGGGCTGGTTGCCGTACGCGGAGCTGGAGGCGGCATAGAGGACGCGGCGCACACCGGCGGCACGTGCGCCTTCGAGCAGGTTGAAAGTGCCTTCAATGTTGGCGCGGTGCGAAGGGCGCGGGTCCTTGACGCTGCGCGGCACGCTGGGGAGAGCGCCCTGATGGAGAATGGCATCGACCCCGATGCACATGCGGGCGACGGCGTCGGCGTCGGCCAGATCGCCTTCCGTGAAGTCGATACCGGCTGGGATGTTTTCGGGCTTGCCGGTGGCGAAGTTGTCGAAGCCGCGGACGCGGTCGCCGCGGGCGAGAAGAGCTTCGGCGAGATGCGAGCCGATGAAGCCCGCCACACCCGTGATGAGGTAGGTTGCCAAGCGTTCAGTGTAGCGGTCGAGCGTCATCGGCGCGGGCGCGGGTTCAAACCCGGCTGCTAAGCTTGGGACCGGAGACCGAGATGATGATCCGACCCTGTTTCCTTGTGATCGACCGTGAACACTCCGGCAGCATTTCCACGCGCAAGCTGGTGATCGAGACGGCCAAGTTCAATGTGCTGACAGCCTATAGCGCCGTGGAGGCGATTGCCACGCTGGAGAAGTTTCCCGCGCTCGACGGCGTGGTGATGGACGCGCTTTCGCTGGAGATGACGTGTGAAGAGCTGGTGCGTTCGCTCAAGGGGATCAAGCCAAAGATTCCGATCATTGTGGTGAAGTCGCCCCGCATGGAGTCCTCTTACGGGGATGCCGACCACGTGCTTCCGAGCTTCGATCCAAGGCGGCTGCTGGAAGTGCTGCAGCAGCTTTGCCCAGGCGAGACAAGGGAGATCGAGCAGCGGAACGAGGCTTTGGAAGCGGAAGACTGCAGCTAGCGACCAAGCAGACTCGCTGCGCCCGCAAAGCTCGGGCTTGCGTCAGGGCTTGCGGCGCAGGTAGGCGACCATGGCGCGGGTGTGCTCTGCGGTGAGGGCTTTGTCGGCGAGCGGGAGCGTTGTGCTCCACAAAGAGGCTGGCTCCAGCACCACTGCCTGGATGGCCGATGCCGCGAGCAGGACCGCGAAGAGCGCGGCGCGCTCGGGGTCTTCATGGCGAATGCGGTCACGATGCTTGAGCAGCACGTCGGCCAAAGCCTTCAGGTGAGCGGCAAGCTGCTTGTTAGCGCGCTGGGCGAAGTCGGCCTTGGGATCGATTGCGAGAAGCTGCTGGAGGGCGTGAAGGCGCTTGCCATGGGCGCGGAAGTCGTGCTGAAGAGAGGCGACAATGCGCTCTGCGGTTTCAGCTAGGGTGGGACGAAGGAGGGTCTTCTTCAGCTCCTCGCGCGACGGGGTGAGGCTGCGGAGCGCACGCGTGAACGCGGCGTGCAGCATCGCCTGCTTGTGCGGGAAGCGACGGTAGATGGTCGCCGGAGCGAGCCCGGCTTCCGCCGCGACCTGCGGAACGGTGCAGGCTTCCAGGCCGTCCCGCTCGAGGACCCGCAGGCACGCATTCAGGAGCGCGTCTTCCGTTCGACGGCTGCGCTCCTGCTGCGGGGTTTGGCGGCGGGCCTTCACGGTTCACAGTGTAACGGCGGGTGGATTGATCTCTTGGGCAGAATGCGAATGGCAGTTCACATTTACGCAGACGCGAGGCCGCTTCTTCCCGGATGTAGTCACCACCTTCTACTGTTCTCCGGATACCGTCGTGCCGCTGCGAGAAGACTACGGAGCTCCTTCTGTGTTCTCAGACGAAGTGCACCAGGCTGCTAAGGTCTT
>CAXSHQ010000040.1:0-11044 GCA_964236875.1 uncultured Acidobacteriaceae bacterium
GGCCGGGATCAGCGTGCCGGCGGAGTGCACCGCGTGTACTCGCCTGAAGACAAGCAAAGCGCAAGGAGCTTATAGCCGGCGGTCGTCCAGCGATCGCTCGCAACGGTCCGGTCCCCACCAGGGAGAAGACGCAGGGTGAATACACTCGCCCCGCAGAGCACCAACACACCGAGGCCCGTGGCGACCCAAAGCAACAGCCCGAGGCCGTGCACATGAGAGGCCGGGGTGTACATCATGCCTAGCAGTGCAGACGTGCTGACCACCACCACATACACCGCGACGCTGAAGAGTAAAACAGTTCCCAGATGAGGCTGAAGCCATAGCCCAGCCCTTCGCCACGAAACAGTGATGCCGAAGGGACGCTGCCGCAAGCAGGCTCCCGTGAGCACGAAGGCCGCGCACCACACCGCAAACTGAACGACCTGCATGAGGATGCCGAGGCTCACCTCTGTGTACAGGAACCCGTTCCCGAAGGCACGCGAGCCTACATTTCCTTCGCTCACCAGCACCGAATGCTGCCGCGGCCAGTGCGCCACCATCCAATACACGATCTTTGGCCGAAGAAGAACAACCTTGTACTGCAGCACGGCGGCGAGCAGCGCCGGAACGCACAATGCAGGAAAGCGCCGCAACAGACGCACAGCCGAGACGAGAATCATCGCGTGCCGACACCTTCTGGAGCGTCCAGCTCGATGTGAGCGGCCGTGCAGCTTGGCAGACCTTCGCAGCGCACAGGCTTCAATTCTTTGCTGAAGCATGCCTCAACCGCAGTCAGCTTGCCTGCCTTGCAACTAAGCAGGATGCTTCCCGGCGGGAACAGCGGGTTACGGCGATAGAGATCAACGAGGAAATCCGGCGCGGGCAGCGTCTGCCCATGTTGCGGCCCATGGATGGTGGGGGGCAGGCGCAGCATCCTGTACGCCTTGCGCTCCATCGCGAAGAAGCGCTCCGGCCCGACGGCTGTGCAGGTGCCGTGCTTGTCCCACTCATGCTGCAGGAGTGGCAGGTCCGGAGTGAGGTCGAGAAAACGCTCCAGGTGAGCAGGCCCGCGCTCGCTCGAGCAGTTCACGGGGTAAGTGCCGTTGTTGTTCTGCGTCCACAATCCATGCAGGACGAATCCCCGAGGCGGTCTGCATGCCGGGCACATGGCAGAAATCCGCTGGAGCCGCGACGTTCATCAGGTAGAAGTCGAACTTGCCGGGCTCGCCCTTGTCCTGCGCGTGAGCACGGCTCGCCAAACCGCCAGGCGTCACCACGGTCAGCAGACAGAACATTGCGCGGCAGCAGCGTGCTCGGAACAAAGACATGAACTCCTGTGGCTTTCGTGTGCGAGTGCAGGATACCTTGCCGAGCTCTCGAACCGGCGCGCAAAGGCAGCGCCGTGGGGTGCGACTTGTATGCTGAAGGGATGGAAAAAACCTCGCCCGAGAAGAATGTGGCCGTGTTCTGCGCCGCGGCGGAAGGCGCCCGGCCGGAGTACCGCGCGGCAGCCGAGGACACCGGGCGCGCGCTGGCCGCACGCGGCTGGGGCGTGATCTATGGCGGTGCCCGGGTAGGCTGCATGGGCGCGGTGGCCGATGCGGCGATCGCTGCCGGGGGCCATGTGGTGGGTGTCATTCCGCACGTGCTGGTTGACTTCGAAGTCGCGCACCACGGCCTCACAGAGCTCCACGTCGTCGACACCATGCACACACGCAAGCGGCTGATGGGCGAGCTCGCGGGCGCGTTCATGATCCTGCCCGGCGGCTTTGGCACCTTCGAGGAACTGTTCGAGGTGCTCGCTTGGCAGACGCTCAAGCTGCATACCAAGCCAGTCGTGCTGGTCAACGTGGCGGGATTCTACGACTCCATGCTGACTTTCCTTGACGTGTGCGAGCGCGAAGGCATGCTGCGCGGTAACCGCCGCTGCCTGCTGGTGGCGAACACGGTCGAGGAAGCCATGCAGATCGTCGCGAACTCGTAGAGGACGTGATCGAGGCAACGCGGAACGCCTCTCACCCGTCCCATGAAAAGCGAAGGGAGAGCGAAAATGGCGGAACGTGAAGTTGTGCTGGACGAGCCGGTGGTTAGCGGCTCAGAGGTAGCCGAGCAGAGCGAGGCGCTGCAGAACGCCGTGGAGCGGGCGGAGCGCGCCGAGGCTGAACTGGCAAAGCTCAAGAAACAGCAGGGAACTACTGCGAAAGCCCCCGCAAAACAGCAGGCGCCTGTGCCGCACGCGGACACCCTAGGCGAACACCTTGCTGAGCCCGGGTCCATGGATCCCGCCAAGCAGCCTGCCACGCCCGCACCCGGTGGGCACGCTGCCGGCAACCCCGCCGAACGCGGCGTCGAAGCGCTGCGCGAAGACGCCATGATGGCGCACCTTCTGGATGCGCTCGACGCCGGCACCGACATCGGACACTATGGCCGGCTGGTGTTTGCCATGGTGGCTAGGCACTTCATGGACGACGATGAGGTCATCGCCGAGCTGACCAAGGACCCGGACTTCTCGCAGGAGCAGGCCGTGCAGATGCTCAAGCAGGTGGAAGGCCGCGACTACAACCCTCCGCGGCGCGACCGCATTCTCCAATGGCAGGCCGAGCAGGAGTTCGTCATCATCCCAACCCCAGATGATCCCGACTGCGGGAATGTGTACAAGTCGCTGCGCTTCCCCAAGGAGCTCTACGATCACATCGGCCACTACCAGGAGCAGAAGGCGGACGCCACCTTGCCGTACCCGTAACGCGCCTAGCCCGGCGCCATAATGGGTACGGCGCCTGCCTCGCTACAATCAAGAGAGGATGTTCCCTCTTTCTACCGCCCATCTTCATTACGCCTGGCTGGTGGTGGCTTCGCTCATCGCCGGAGTGATGAACGCGATGGCGGGAGGCGGCTCGTTCCTTTCTTTTCCCGCGATGCTGGGCGTCGGCGTTCCCCCCGTGCAGGCCAACGCCACCAACACAGTCGCTCTGTGGCCGGGGCAGTTGACCTCGCTGGCCACGCTGCGCGGCGATGTGCGCCGCGACCTGCTGCCCACTATCGCGATTACGTGTGTGCTAGGCGGTGTGGCCGGCGCGGAGGTACTCCTGCACACTCGCCAGCGGACGTTTCTGCACATGATCCCGTGGCTCATCCTGGGCGGCACGCTGGTGTTCGGCGTGAGCGGCCCGCTGGGCCGATGGATGCGCTCACGGGCGCGGCATGCCACGGAAGAGCTCCGTCCCGAACCGAAGATTCCCGGCTTCCCGCTGGCGCTTTCACTTTTCCCGGTTTGCTTCTACATCGGCTACTTCGGCGCAGGCGGAGGCTTCCTGGTGATGACCATCCTGGCGTTGTTCGGCATGGAGAACATGCACGCGCTGAACGCGATGAAGGTAGTCGCGGCCACGCTCTCGAATCTTTGCGCCATCGTCACGTTTATCGTCAGCGGCGCTGTCGTGTGGCACAACTGCCTGCTGGCGATGGTCTTCGCTGCGGTGGGCGGCTATATAGGCGCGCGCCTGGCTCGCAAGGCCAACGGCGAAGTGCTGCGCGCCATCGTGGTGGTCACCGGCTGCCTGATGGCGGGTTACTTCTTCTGGAGGCAGGCGTCCGCATGAGTCATCACGGATTCGACATCGTCAACGCCGCCGACCTGCGGCCCGAAGAGCCGGAGCTGACCGGCGATGCCGTCAAGCCGGCTAAAGTGCGCATCGACAAAAGCGGCGGCAGCGGCATGAGCATCGACTGGTGCGACGGCCACAGCAGTCACTGGAGCTTTGCGTGGCTGCGCGCAGCCTGCCCGTGTGCTACCTGCCATGAGGAGCGCATCGCCGATGGCCGCGCTCCCGGCGTGCCCAGGCCAAAGCCCCGGACAGCCTTCCCGATGTATGAAGCACCGCCGCGGCCCAACGATGTGGAGCCGGTCGGCAAGTATGCCCTCCGTTTCAAGTGGAATGACGGGCACGAGGCAGGGCTCTTCTCCTGGACCTACCTGCGCAACGTATGCGACCGCGAAGCCGCGCGCCAGGCATCTTAAGAACGCCCACACCTGTGCATGCAGATTTAACCTAAGACAAACCTAAGCAACTCAGGGTTTCGTATTGAGTTTTGTCGTTATGGTCCATTGAGTAGATCCACCCTCGTCTGAAGGTATCCGAGGAAAGCGGGGAAGGGCGTTATTTTCGTTCCAGAAGTTCACCAGACCTTGCCTGAACTTTTCGTCAGAAAGCTCAGCTTCGACAGAGGCGATCTGGTCACGAGTCCACGTTCTAAAACCACGGCCGGCGTCAACTCCTACACCGCCAAAAGTGACAAGACAGGTAGGACCGGAGCACCCCTCTACGTGCTCCTTGACTTGACTCAGGATCAGAACTCCCAACCGTGCTGCTTCCTCAACGCACATCGTGGGTGTGTATAGCTTCGACGCTAGGTAGTTTGCTAAGCTTCCGCCCATGCCAATTGCCTGGTAGGCGGTCACAGGTCCCATATGTGAGCTGCCGTCCATAACTCGAAACAGCTTCCTGTAAAGCGTTGGATTGCCATATACGACAGCTAAGAAGCCAAAGCTGGCTTCTTGGTATGTGAGCCGAACTGTTCTGAGTGCGGTTCGCAGCTTAGACAAGAGCGTTACCTCGTCGAAGTCGCTGTTTCCTAGGATCTGCTTCAGGTCATCGTTGAAGCTATCGGCAAGATCCGCTTCGCCCGCGCTTGCAATGGCTACGCCCCACTCATTGCGGCCTTGATGCTGTACTTCATAAAGCCACAGCTTGCGTACCATCCGCTTTGTCACACCGTCCGACTCCAACGAATCGGCGCAGAGCACCAAGCCATCCATGCAGCGCATTCCCAGAGCGATCGTCATCGTAGCCTCCTTTATAAGCCAGATTACTTAGGGCATACGACGCGTAAGCAGGCCTCCGTCGAAATGGTCTTCGGTCAAACGTGGTGAGGCAGCTCAGGCGTGGCCGCGAGAAGCTGCTGCGTGTACGCCTCCTGCGGGGTTTCGCAGATCTGTTGCCAGCTTCCGGTTTCCACCACGCGTCCGCGCTGCATCACCACGATGCGGTCGCACTGATACCGCACCAGCGGCATGGAGTGCGAGATAAACAGGCAGGTCATGCCGTAGCGACGCTGCAGGTCGCGCAGCAGGTTGATGACCTGCGCTCCCACCGACACATCCAGCGCGCTCACCGGCTCATCCAGCACCAGCAGCTCCGGCCGTAGCGCCAGGGCGCGCGCAATATTGATGCGCTGCCGTTGGCCGCCAGAGAACTGGTGCGGATAACGCGGCAGCGCGGCCTCGTCCATCCCCACCTCAGCCAGCAGCTCACGCAGCCTGGAGTCGATGCCTTGCGGCGGGCGCTCACGGTGGATCGCAAACGGCTCCGCCAGAATTTGCCGAACGGTCATGCGCGGATCGAGCGCCGCGTAGGGGTCCTGAAACACCATGGCGAGCTTGCGCCGCAGGCCGCGCATCTCGCGTGAGGACAGGCGCAGCAAATCGTAGCTGCGCGTCGTCTCACCATCCGGGAGGTGAACGCGCACTTCTCCGCTCGTGGGCTCAATCAACCGCAGCAGCATGCGCGCCACGGTACTTTTCCCGGAGCCGGACTCCCCCACCAAGCCTAGGGTTTCGCCACGTTCTATCTTTAGCGAGACGCGGTCCACCACTCGCGCCGCGCCGTACTCCTTCACCAGCTCCCGCGCTTCGAGCAACGGAGCCGTGGCCTCAGGGTTTATGTGCTCGCCGGTCTCAGGTGTTCTCAGAAAAGATCACCTTCCAGCCGGAAACAGTCTTCTCCATGATGGAAAGAAAGGTGCCGTCCGCATCGCCGCCCGCTTTCTTGCCGCGGGTCAGGTGGTACTTGCCGGTGGCGAGTGCGTAGTTCTCTCCCAGCTCGCGCACCTCCACTTCTGTGTTCTCGATGTGGCCCATGCTGTCGCGGTTCGGATAGTTGATGTGGAATGCGGAGCGGATGTTGCCAAGCCCGCGCACCGGGCCGCCTAACATGGCTTCTGTCTTGGCGTCGTCCTTGTAGAGCGCGAGAAAGCTATTTAGGTCGCCCTTATTCCAGGCGGCCTGCTGCGCGATCAGGATCTTGGTCACATCCAGCTGCGCGCGGGAGGCAGTGTAGAGCTGGTCAGCCGCCTGTGCACCTGCGGTCACCGCCGCAAGCTGGGTCACGGCGAACAAGCTCAGAAAAAGAACAGCCGTGCGGAGACGCATGACGGGCCCTCAACGACGAGAAGTGTTGCTTCTCATTCTACGGCCCGCCGTCGTGGCCGGATTGTCGGCGTTTCAGCGAGCGGCCGGTGGCGGTAGTGCCGTCGTATCGTCACGCACGATCTTCCACCCGGACGCGGTGTTCTCGACCACCAGCAGGAAGTAGCCATCGGCATTGCCGCCGCCCGCCTGCGTGCGCTCAAGGTGGAAGTACCCGGTGACTGTGGCGAACTGCGGGTCAAGCGGCTGCACTTCGAGCTGCGAGAAGGTCAGCGCGCCCATGGCGTCATGCGTCGGATAGCCCTGCTTGTAGGTAGCCAGCATCTGCTCATAACCGCGGCTGATCTTGCGTCCGATGAACAGGATGTCGGGCGAGTTCTTGTAGCCGCTGGCGAACGCGCCGATGTCGCCGCGGTTCCAGTCCGCCGTTTGCCGCGTCAGCATGGAGCGGATGTCCTGCTCGGCCGAGCGGCCGCCCTGCAGCGTGATCGGCTGCGAACGGACACTAACCTCGATGCCATTGCCGATAAGCACCGGACGCTCCACCTGCACCGCTTTCGCCTGCAAGAGACCGCGGCAAACCTCCATATTCAACGTCAACATCTCGCTGTAGGTATCGCCGGGGCGCAGCACTTTCGCAGCTGTGGTCGGGCGCGCCGAGGGGTCCGGCGGGTTATCGCATCGACGCCGCAAACCTTCATCAGCAGCCAGGAGGGAGTTCTTCCCAGGCCACACCGTCACGGTGCGCTGCGACCCGTTTACAAGCTGCACATGCAACACCACGTCGGACGGGCTTGTGAGGTCCACGGCCGTCTCCGCCACCTGGAGCTTCAGGCCCTGGGGTGGAACGGCGGGCGCGGTCTGCGCGTGCGTGCACTTCGCGCCCGCGGCAAGAGCAAGCAGTCCAGCACAGCCCGACAGAATCCACTTCCGGGCGAAACTTCCAGCCGATCTCCTCATCTCGCTCCCCCCTATCCGAGCCGCAATTGCATAGCGGACTAGAATCCTGTGATGCCCGTACGTCAGGTTCACGCCGTCTGCACGCATGACTGCCCGGACTCCTGCGCGGTGCTGGTAACCGTCGACGAGTTGACTGGGCGCGCCACCAAGGTGCAGGGCGACCCCGCCCATCCGGTCACGCGCGGCTTTCTGTGCGGCAAGGTGGCGCGCTATCTTGACCGCGTCTACTCGCCCGAGCGCTTGCTCTACCCCATGCGCCGCAGGGCCGGCGTGCCCAAGGGGCCGCTGCCCAAAGGCCGCGAAGCCGAGGCGTTTGAGCGCATCTCCTGGGACGAAGCGCTGACGGAAGTGGCCGGCCGGCTCACTGCCGTTGCTGCCGAGTTCGGACCGGAAAGCATCCTGCCCTACAGCTACGCCGGCACTATCGGGCAGTTGGGCTTCGCCTCCATGGACCGCCGCTTCTTCCATCGGCTGGGCGCTTCGCAGCTGGATCGCACCATCTGCGCGAGCGCGGGCGTGGCAGCGCTCAATGCGGTCTACGGCACGCGCCTGGGTACCCCGCCGCAGGACTTCGCGCACGCCGGCCTCATCGTGGTGTGGGGCGCCAACATCCATGGCAACAACGTCCACCTGTGGCCGTTCATCGAAGCGGCCCGTCGCGGAGTACAGGGCCCGGAAGGCGCGAAAGAACCCGCCCGGATGATTGTCATCGACCCGTACCGCACGCGCACCGCCGCCCTGGCCGACGAGCACCTCGCCATCCGCCCCGGTACCGATGCGTTGCTCGCGCTGAGCATCATGCATGTCCTCTTCCGCGATGGCTTCGCGGACGAAGAGTACCTGCGGGCCTGTGCGAACGGCTGGGAGGAGTTGCGCGAGCACGCGCTCCAACCGGAACATGCGCCCGCCCGTGCCGCCGCGGTCACGGGCCTCGCCGAGCACACCATCGAAGGCCTCGCGCGGGCCTACGGCCTCGCCGGTCATGAGGGCCGCGCGCCTGCCGCCATTCGTATGAACTACGGCATCCAGCGCAGCGAAAACGGCGGCACCGCCGCGCGCGCGGTTGCGATGCTGCCGCTGATCACCGGCTCCTGGAAGCAACGCGGCGGCGGCCTGCTGCTTTCCACCAGCGGAGCTTTCCCGTTCGCCTCCGCCCGGCTGCAGATGCCGGAGCTGATGCAGCAAAGCCCGCTCGGCCGTGCTGCCCGCATGATCAACATGAACGAGCTTGGCCAGGCGCTCAACGAGTCTGGCGATGTTGAAGCCCCGCCGGTAAAAGCGCTCTTCGTCTACAACTGCAACGCTGCCGCCGTGGCGCCCGATTCCGGCCGCGTGCTCGCCGGCCTGCGCCGCGCGGACCTCTTCACCGTGGTCCACGAGCAGTTCTTCACCGACACCACCGACTACGCGGACATCGTGCTGCCCGCCACCACGTTCCTCGAGCACAAAGAGCTTATGGGCGCCTACGGGCACTACTTCGCGCAGATCTCCGAGCAAGCCATCGCGCCGCTGGGCGAAGCGCGCACCAATGTCTCCCTCTTCGCGGAGTTGGGCCGCCGGATGGGCTTTGCGGAAGCCGCTTTCCGCGATGGCGACGATGAGCTGATCGAGCAGGCGCTCTCGTCCGATCACCCATGGCTGCAGGGCATCACGCCCGAGCGGCTCCAGGTAGAAAAGCACATGCCCCTGCGCATGCCCGGCAATGGGCACGACCAGGTGCTGCCGTTCAGCGACGCCTCCTGGTTCCGCACCGCGCATGGCAAGGCCGAGTTGCTACCTGTACCCGTCTTCGTGGCGCCGCAGGAGTCCGCCGCGCGGCTGGAGCAGGAGGACACCGCCGCGCGCTTTCCGCTCGAGTTCCTCCCGCGCAAGGCGGACAACTACATGAACACCACCTTCGCCAACATCGAAACCCACCAGCAGATGGAGCGCCGCAGCGAAGGCATCCTGGAGATGCACGCTGCCGATGCGACCGCACGCGGCATCCGCAGCGGAGACATCGTGGAGATATGGAACGACCGCGGTCGCATCGAGCTGCAGGCCCGCGTGGGCGAAGACGGCAGCGCCCGCGTCATGCCCGGCGTCGTGGCCGCGCGGCTGGACTGGCACAAGCTGTCACCCGGCGGGGTCAATGTAAACGCGCTCACCAGCCAACGCCTGACGGACCTCGGCGGCGGCGCCACGTTCTACTCGACGCTGGTGGAAGTAAGCCGCGTGGACGTTGAACGTTCTACGTTGTAAGTTTTACGTGAGACTTGCGAGTGCACCGATTGGCTTAGCATGTGCAGTTCATTCGTACAACGTCGAACGTACAACGTTCACTACCCTCGGCCGCGCACCTTGGCTAGCACTCTACGATCGCGGCCCTGCGGCTTCAATGATGGCAGCCGTTCCCACTCGGCAAGCATCTTGCGGTCTTCCTGCGCCTTGGCGCGCGCCGCTTTGCTTTCTTCGTTTTCCGCGTAAAGGGTCTGCGCCGCGCTGGCTGGACCGCGCATCTCGCTAAGGCCAAGCACCTGAATGATGAACTCGCCGCCATCGTTTACCACGCGCAGCGTGTCGTTCACCTTCACTTCGCGAGAGGCTTTGGCAAGCTGTCCATTGGAGTGGACACGGCCCAGCTCGCAGGCCTTCACCGCCAGCGGCCGCGTCTTGAAAAACCGCGCCGCCCAGAGCCATTTGTCGATGCGAGTGCCAGTCATAGTAGTGGTTAGTGGTTAGTGGTTAGTGGTTAGTGGTTAGTGGTTAGTGAGTAGTGGTTAGTGGTTAGTGGTGGCTGATGCTGAGAGGTGAAGTGATGCCGAAGCTGAAAGTACGCTAAACACTAACCACTACTCACTAACCACTCAAAACAACCTTTCCGCCCGCCGCAGATTCCCCGCACTGCCGATGTTCGCCAGCGTGAAGTTGAAGCGGTACGCATTCTCGCTGCGCACCGAACCCAGCTCATAGCGGCGGTATTCCAGCGACAGCCCGCAGCAGTTCCAGTTGTAGCTCCCTTGCACGGCGGCGTATTGCGTGCTGCCGGCGTTCAGGTCGATGCCGAAATTGCCCGCTGCCGAAAGTCCTGGACGGTTGGGTGCGCCGTAGCCGAGCAGGAAGCGCGTCTGCGAGAAGTACGATGTTGGCGAGCCCGTCAGCGCGCCTGTCGCCGATACCGTGTTGAAGCGCCCCGGCGCGTTGAGGTAGGCGAAGGAGAAGCCGCCGAAGATCGGCCCTTCGTGCGCGTCGGCGAAGATGTTGGTGCTGGTGAACTTCGAAGCGCCCGTGTCCAGGTCGAAATCCCACTCCAGGTCTGTGTGGCTCCCTGTGCGGAAGCGCATCCGCGAGATCAGCGGCGAAATGTCGCGTGGCTCCGTGAGGAATGCGATCCCGGAAAACGACAGGGTGGAATCGAACAAGTTGCGGCGGCGCTCCAGGATCGCGCCGCCGAACGTCGGATCGAAGTAGTGCCGTTGCGCTACCTTCCAGCTGAACAGCTCTTCCTGCCTGACCGGCGCTTCCACGGGCTCGGCGCACTCGTCCGCATGGTGCGCATGGTTGCGCGTAGGCGGGTCGGGCGCGTAGCCGGAGATGCTGGGAATGCCGTTCGCGTCCGTGCCGAAATCCGCTGCCGGCTGCAGCACGTCATGAATGGCGGCCTGGCTTTCTTCACCTTCCGCCGAGCCGCTCTGGGGATCGGTTTGGGAGTCGGTGCTGGGAGCCGTCTCCGCGGAAACCGGCCCCACGGCCGGGCAGCCCGGCTTCACCTTGCGCGGTTTGCGGCGAGCGTTCGCCGCCGGCCGGAAGTAGAGATGCTGCGTCAGTCCGTACTCCAGCTCGTTGGTGTTGCTCGCCAGATCGTTGTCATCGAAACGCAGCACCCCCAGGAAGTTGTCGATGCCGCGGGTGTTGCGGTAC
>CAXSHQ010000040.1:11054-16374 GCA_964236875.1 uncultured Acidobacteriaceae bacterium
GCTCGATCGTGTGACGCACGGCGGACCCGAACGCGTGCTGCAGCTTCGGCGGCACCGCGAAAGTGCGCTCCAGCGCCGGCGGGCGGATGTCCACCTTCAGGTCCACATCGCTGCGGTTCAGCGACTGCATCAACTCAACCGGCAAAGCACCTGCGGGGTAAGGCGTCTGCCGCGAGCGCGAGTACAAGGTTTCGCGCACTGCCAGCATGGTCAGCGTATGCCACCCGCCGCCGCTCAAGGGCAGCGCCAGTTCGGGCCGAAGGTCGAGCCGCTCGACGATCCCCCCGGTTTTGAAACCGTTGGACTGCACGCGCTTCATACCGGCAGCGGAAGCCTCAAGGCTCCACAGCAGCGGCGTGCCCGCGATGTGGTGCTGGAGCGCCGTGAAGTCGAACGAGGGCACATGGAAGATGCGGACGTCCTGGCCGGCATTAGCGGTGACCGTGCCGTCGCGCGCCACCGTCACCGTAGGCACGCGCTTCAGCCCCTGGTAGCGGTCCGCGCGCCCGGCCAGGGAGTAGCCGTTCTTCTGGTCCACCAGGTAGCCGATGGACGTGATGTCCGAACTCACCGCCTGGTTGAAGTTGTTGGTGAAGGCTTCGCGGTACACATACGAGCTCAGGTACTCCACGTCGCCCACCGCGCGCAGGTAGGGCGTGAACTTGCGCCGGAAGCTCGCCGTCACATCCTCGCCGCCCTGGTTCACGTAGAGATTGGTGGTCGTATCGATGTAGCCGCGGTCCTGCAGGGCAGAAAAGTGCCCCGCGAGGAAGTCATTCCCCACGCCGCGGTAGCGCACCGTGGCCGACTCCGCAAACCCGCGCTGCGAGTAGTAGTCGAAGCCGGCGGTCAGGTCGGCCGAGCGGCCCAGCGTCATGTACACCTGCTCGCCCACCGTCAGCCCTTTGCTGCCGCCGCGCGAGGAGTTTGAGAACCCGACCACGGGCGGCAGCAAGCCTGACTGGCGATGCACGCTGCTGGTGGGGTGGGTCACCACCGGGAAGAACAGCACGGGGAGGCCAAGCAGCCGGAAGGTCGCGTTGCGTCCGCGGGCCTGCCGGTCGGTCACACTGAAGTGCCGCGCCGCCAGTTGCCAGTCCGGCCTGGGCAGCAGGCACGAGGTCACCGTGCCGTCGTACACGTCATAGCTGCGCTGCCCGGTCTTTACCACGGTCTTGCCGGAGAACAGGAACGGGTTGCCGTTGGTGTACCCCCGTCCCGTGTCTTCGCCCCCGCTTTGCAGGCTGGCCGAGTGCAGCCCCACCGAGCCCGAGACGTCATAGAACGTGCCGACGCCGGTATGGAGGTTGTAGTCCGCGCGGCTGGCCTGGATGTACTCGTCGTTGCCGGCGTCCGTCAGGCGGATGTGCCCGCGCGCCTGCAGCTCGCCGCTCGCATTGTTGTAGGTCACCGTGTCCGCGTTGAGCGTGCGGCCCATGAAGGCGATCTCCACGTCATCGGACAGCAGGTACACATCGCCGTGCACGGACTGCAGCCCGGCGTTGATGGACGCGTGCTGCATCGGTCCTTCGAGCACATGCGCGCGGGGCAGCTGTGCGGAAGAGTCCTCCGGGAGCGTGAGGAGAAGCGAGGGTTCCTGCGGCAGTGCGTCAGTGCCGGTCGCCTTCTGCACGTCCGCGGAGGTTCGCGCAAGGCCCGGGTGTCCGGTTACAGCCCGGGGAGGTTCCTCCCTTGCTAACCCTTGCGCATGCAGATGGTGACCCAGCCCCGGGCTCGCGATGGTACACAAGAAAAGGAGGCTTTCACGGCAGCGGCGAGTGAGGCGCGAGAGAAACGGAAAGATGGGTGGCAAGCGGGGCAAAGCGGCCTTCTTTTCCCCACCTTCGATTCGCTGCCGACGACCGCCCACGAGTGAGAGCTTAGACGATTTCAGGTGGGGAAAGTCGCCCGAGGCGATGTTTCCCGCGCAGGTTGAGGGAGTGTTTCTGAAGCAATGACGAATGCGGCGCAGCAGGACAGCACAGAAGAAATGTTCGCCCTGCAGGCCACCGGCACCGACGGTGCGGGCGCGCTTCGCCAGACCGTGGCCGAGCGCATTGCCCTTCACCGCAGCCGCCGCGCCGTCGAAGCCAGGCAAGACGCGGACACGGCCGCCCAGCGCCGCGCCGAAGTGCGCGATGCCGCGCGCGACGGCATTTCGCGGGTGCGAGACGCCGTCACGGCCCGCTACCAGAACAGCCCAAGCTATCGCGAATACCTGGCCTCGGAAGCCGAGCGTGTGCTGCAGCAGGCCCAGGCCGAAGCCGAAATCGCCGCCCGCAAGGCCCGCGCCGTGGCTGACGTGCAGATGCAGCTGCTGCAGGAGCTGGAGCAGTGGAATCACCCCGAGCCCGGCCCGCGCGAAGAGGCCTTCGAGCAGGCCCGCACCGAAACGCGCGGCGAGCTAGCCCACGCCCTGGCCGACATTGCCTTGGGCGCCCGCGAGCTGATGCGGGAATCCGGCCCCGTGCCGCAAGCACCCGCTCCTGTCCTTTCGATCTTTGAGGTCACGCCGGAGGTTTCCCCCGGAGCCTCTCCCGACCGCCCGCTGACCGAGATTTCTGCCGGCGGCCTCACCGTCAAGCTTTACGACGGTCTGGAAACAGCCAAGCCTTCGCCCGCGGAGCTCAAGCCCAACCGGCAGCGCGCCGCCGAGCGGAGCTACGCCGCTCCCCACGAACTCCACGATCTGGACGAAGAGATCGAGCTGCGTCACACGGCCGATCTGCTTCCCGCGCACACGCTGGAAACCACGCCGATCCCCGCCAACCTGATCGAGTTCCCGCGCCAGCTCATCGCCCCGCGCAAGGCGCGGCCGCGCATGGCGGAAGGCCCGCTGCGCGACGAAGCCCCGCTCGAGCCGCAGCTTCGCATCTTTGAGGTCGAGCCCGAGCAGATTGCGGTCGCTCCCGCTTCGGTCGAGCCCACGGGCGCGCCCGGCTGGCAGGATCTGCTGCTGGAGTCCACCGCGGTCGCCACGCACGCGCCGCCGGCGGAAGCCCAGGCGCAGTTCACGCTGCAGCCGCAGGTCGCGCCGCTGGGCAAGCGGCTGTTCGCCACCGGCGTCGATGCCGCCTGCCTGCTTGCCGCCACCGCGGGCTTCCTGGCCGTTGCGGCGCGGCTTGGCGGCGAAGGCTTCCGGCACGCGCCCAAGCCCCTGCTCGGCGTGGCCGCTGCCGTCACGCTGATCGTCGCCTACACGATCTACCAGCTGCTCTTCTTCTCGCTTAGTGAGAGCACACCCGGCATGCGCGCCGCCCGCATCGCGCTGTGCACCTTTGGAGACGACAACCCGTCGCGCAAGGCCATGCGCCGCCGCGTGCTCGCCACGCTGCTGGCCGCCTGCCCGCTGGGTGTTGGTCTGCTGTGGTCGTTCCTGGATAACGAGCAGCTTGGCTGGCACGACCGCATGTCGCGCATGTACCAGCGGGCGTATTAGCCCGCTGAGCCCGCCGGATCGTCTCCTACCTTCCGGCTTTGGCTGCGTAAAGCTGCTCACCAACCCGGAATGGGGCCGTCCTGTAGACTGGTAACAGCGCCTTTGCCGCCATTTTGTTCTCTCCAGCGGCCGCGCGAAAGATCCCGATGCGCACATCGTCTCGCCCCGCAACGTTTCTCTTCGTTTCCGCCATACTGCTCAGCGGCTGCAATAAAGGTCCCAAGGACGGCGTCGTCGCGACGGTGAACGGCCATCCCATCCAGCAGACTGAGCTTGATAAGGCCTACAACGCGCAGATCGCCGGCTCTCCGCAGGGAGCGCCCGCAGCAGACCAGGCGCAGTCGCTCAAGCTGAATCTCCTGCGCGAGCTCGTCAACGCGCAGATCGTGGAGCAGCGCGCGGCCAAGCAGGGCCTCACCGCAACCAACGACGAGATCGACGCCAAGTTCAATGAGATGAAGGCGTCCTACACCGAAGAAGAGTTCAACAAGCGCCTGCAGGCTTCCAACCTCACGCTGGATGAAGTCAAGCACGACATCCGCCGCTCGCTTACGCAAAACAAGCTGCTGAACAAGGAGATCAACTCCAAGATCACGGTCAGCGACTCGGATATCTCCGGCTACTACAACGCGCACAAAGCCGAGTTCAACCTGCCTGACAACGAGTACCACCTCGCGCAGATCATCGTAAGCTCCACGGCTGCTCCCGAGGGGGGATCGAACAATCTGCAGAACTCGAAAGCCAACGGCCCGGCCGACGCGAAGAAGAAGATTCAGGCCATCAAAAACCGGCTCGATGCCGGCGACGATTTCGGCACCCTGGCGGTGAACTTTTCGGAGAATGCCAAGACCGCCGCTAACCGTGGCGATATGGGATTGATCGCCGAGCAGGACCTGAAAACCAGCCCTGATGTCTTCACTGCCGTGAACAAGCTCCACGCCGGCCAGTACACGGACATCATGCCGTTTCCCGATGCGGCGCACGTGCAGGGCTACGCTGTCTTCCAGCTCATCGAAAAGGCTGCCGCCGGCCAGCGCGAGCTCGGCGACCCGCGGGTCCACGAGCAAATCCGCCGCCAGTTGCAGGACAGCCGCTCGCAGCTGCTCAAGGCCGCCTACCTGGAAATGCTCACCGACCAGTCCAAGGTAGAAAACTACCTGGCCGAGCAGATCTTCAAAGACTCCGCCAAGTAGCGCGGCCTCCGCATGCGTGCTTCCGTTGTCATGCTTGCCTTGGCCGTAACGGCTACAACCGTCGCACTCGGCGGCTGCCACCGGGTAGCTCCTCCCGTGCCTCTCAACCAGCTCAACGCACAGCAGACGCGCGGCCACGGCGTCTTCCTGGCGCGCTGCTCCGCCTGCCATTACGACCGCGTCGACGCGCCGCTGCACGGCCCCTCGCTGCTCAGCCTGTACAAGAAGCCGTACCTGCCCAGCGGCGCGCCCGCCAATGACGACCGCGTGACCGCAACCGTCCTCCACGGCCGCAACCTCATGCCCGCGCAGCCCGCGCTGAACCCGGCTTACAGCCCCGGCGACCTCGACGACCTCATCGCCTACCTCCGTACACTGTAAGGAGCCCTCATGCCTGACTCTCCTTCGCAGCCGCAGCCCGCGACACCGGCCAAATCCAGCCCCTTCATCAACCCGGCAGTGGAGCCCGCCGAGGACCTCGGCTTCCGCGACCGCCGCCTGCCCGGCGTGCCCACCGGTGAAGCTCGCGGCATGCTGCCCGCCATGGCCATGATCGGCATGTACATGCTGCTGCTGGCCATGATGAACGCCTTCGCCGCCGCATCAGGCAAGTTCGGCGTTCGCGGAGCAAAGTACAGCGTCCTGGGCGTCTGCACGTTGATGGTCGTCGGCATCTTCGGCCTTTTCC
>CAXSHQ010000040.1:16384-16881 GCA_964236875.1 uncultured Acidobacteriaceae bacterium
CACCGGCGGCTGCCTGGTGATGGCTATCGGGTATCTGTATTTCTTCCAGCGCACGCACGTTGCGCCCTACATCGTGCAGGGCCTGTTCGCGATGGTTTTCTTCCTCTACCTCATCCGTACCGAAGTGCGCGACCGAGTGCGTTGATCCCCCGGCAGGCCTTGCCGTCTCAGTGCTTCGCGGGCGGCGTGACGGCGGGGCTGGGCTGGGCGGAGGCGGGTGCCGCCCGGCTCTACGGACGCACGTATATCGAGCTGCCGCGGGCCAGGTCCGTCGTCCCGCCCACAACGGCTCCTACCACCGCCCCGCCTACCCCGAAGATCGCCGCGCCCAGGGCCGCGCCCCCTCCGAGCCCATTGAGGCAAAAGGTCTGGCCTGTGGGGCACGGCTTGGTGCGGGTACCAATGCCACCGGCAAGCGCGCCGACACCTCCGCCGATGCCGAAGCCCACCAGAGTCGATCGGCCATAGTGCGTCAGCTTGATGTGCTGGATCTCGGC
>CAXSHQ010000040.1:16891-19722 GCA_964236875.1 uncultured Acidobacteriaceae bacterium
GAAGACGCGGCAGTTGTGGCCGCCATGGTCGGTGGTGACGTGCAGATTGGTCCGCACAGGCAGGGCCTGCACTCGCTGCCAGCTGCTGCCGGCTTTCGGCGGGCTGGCTGGGGCTGCCGTCTGCTGGGCATTTGCGGAGAAAGAGGTAAGTGCGAAAAGGCTCGACAGAAGAACGGCGGAACGAAGGCGGTACGACATGAGTACGCTCCTGAACTGGAATGCAGCCATCTCACCACCGGCAGGATAGTTCTGCATCCCTCATATGCGGTAAGCGGAAAGAAACGCTGGAAGGGGCCATATAGAATCGAGATTGCCGATGGCTCCGCTCAGCCAATTCGCAGCTTTTGCTCCGGCTTCACCTGTGGCCGACGCGCTGGTCCAGATCGACCTTTCGCCGCGCAAGCCGGTCGCCAAGCCGGAGTGGCTCAAGGCCCGCGCTCCCGTAGGCGAGACGTTCCACTCGCTGAAGAAGCTGGCCCGCGACCTGAACCTCCACACCGTCTGCGAAAGCGCGCACTGCCCCAACATCGGCGAGTGCTGGAACCACAAGACCGCCACTTTCATGATGCTCGGCAACCTGTGCACGCGGCGCTGCGGCTTCTGCGCAGTGCCCAAGGGCAGGCCTGAGCCCATCGACCACACCGAGCCCGGGCGCGTAGCCTATGCCGTCGCTACCCTCGGCTTGAAGCATGCCGTCATCACCAGCGTGAACCGCGACGACGACAACCTGGGCGCCGCCCGCGCCTTCGTCGACGTCATCGTCGAGATCCGCCGCCAGGCGCCCGGCTGCCAGGTGGAAGTGCTCACGCCCGACTTCCAGGGCGTCGACGAAGCCCGCCAGATGGTTGTCGCCGCGCGGCCTGAGATCCTGAACCACAACATCGAAACCGTGCCGCGCCTCTACCGCGTCGCCAAGTCCGGCGGCCGTTACGAGCGCTCGCTGCGCTTCCTAGAAGCTGCCAAGCAGGAGTCTTCCATCAAGGCGAACGGCGACCCCTGCGAGCCGCTGGTCACCAAGACCGGCATCATCGTGGGCATGGGCGAGGAGATGCATGAGCTGCTCGGTGTCTTCCGGGACCTCGCTGACCGCAAGGTGGACATCCTCACCATCGGCCAGTATCTTCGGCCCTCGCGCGATCACCTGCCGATGAGCCGCTTCTACACTCCCGACGAGTTCGCCTTCCTCAAGCACGAAGCGCTCGCGATGGGTTTCCGCCACGTGGAATCCGGCCCGCTCGTCCGCTCCAGTTACCACGCGCATGAGCAGGCGCAGTCGACTGGCTTGACATAGGAGCCGAGCTTGAGGCTCATACGGTATTCTTTTGGCGTTCACACGGAGCAGTGCTAACGTGACTTTGGATGTCCTCTCCAAGAGGACTCCATTGAAAGGGTGTTATGGCAGATCGCAAGCAATTCCTGAATGTCGCGCCAGCCGATCCGGAGTTGTTACGTATTCTCGATGAAACACGGCAAACACCTATCACGGACGATATGCTGCGTGAGCAGCGCATCAGCTTCGCGTATGGCAATGCGATGGGTTCGGAATCAAGCACGAAAGAAAGTATCCGGCACACAGCACTTCATCCGTGGTCGCAAGCGCGATAAAGTGCCCTATGTCCGTTCGTGAGCAGGATTCACCGGAACTCTTTCGCAAAGTTCAAGACGGCAACCTCCTTCGCCAGTATGATCTCCTGCTGAGTTGCATTGAGATTGGGCTGGCGCAGAGTATAGAAGCCTTCGACAAGTACACGCTGTGGAGTCTGAACGCGGTGGCTGTCGCGAACATCGCGCAGTTCGGTGGCCGCTATCGTAAGGGTCCGATCTATGTGGGTAACCACATCCCTCCGCATTTCCAGGATGTGCCGGATGAGGTGGACCGCCTCATCTCTGTGATCCACGAAAACTGGACAGTCATCCTTAATCCGATGACGCTGCCTGCGTACGCACTATGGCGCATGAATTGGATACACCCCTTCATCGAAGGAAACGGCAGAACCGCGCGAGCGGCTTGTTACTACCTGATCTGCATGAAGCAGGGGCGATTACTCCCCGGGACAAAAATTGTGCCGGAACGGATACGTGAGAACCGCGCTCCCTATGTTGCTGCCCTGCGGGCTGCGGACCGTGCCTGGGAAGAAGGTCATTTCGATGTGAGTGAGTTGGCTGCCTACCTGGGCGGCTTGCTTAAAGCTCAACTCACGGTAGCTCCGTAACCCGTACCAGTGAATGCTGCCTATTGGCTGATGTCATTGGTTGCAGACCTAAACGAAGGTAGATACGTCCAACGAATTGCCGCGCCCCCTCTGCGACAATAGGAACACCGTGCCTTTCTCTCTTCGCCCCGTTTCTGTCCTCTCCTGCACACTTCTGACCGCCTCCCTCGCGGCCGCTCTCGGCTGCCGCGCGCAAGTGCCGCCAAAGCAGCCCGCCGTCGCCGGCACCTACAACAGCACCGCCGAACCCATCACCGTGGGCAAGCCGCTGCCGCTCGCCGACGCCCGCCGCGTGGAAGTCATGCTGCGCAACCGGGCCAGCCTGCCGCCCGGCGCGTCCGTGCACATTGGCCCGGTGATCGCGTCGGAGCTCCCCGGCTACGGCCAGGTCTCCATCACCGTCTCGGTCGAAGAGCAGAGCTCCCGGCCGCTCACCTTCCTGATCTCCAACGACGGCAAGTCTGTGGCGCAGTTCAACAAGTACGATGTCACAGCCGACCCCCGCGCCGCGCTTTCGCCCGGCGACCGGCCCTTCCGCGGCGGCCCGGCCACCGCTCCGGTCTTGATTGTCGGCTTTGACGATCTCGAATGCCCTTACTGCGCACAGCTCCACGCCAG
>CAXSHQ010000041.1:0-1271 GCA_964236875.1 uncultured Acidobacteriaceae bacterium
GAGGTGCTGCTGGCGCTTGAAGCCAAACAGCGGCTGGTGGAGCTGTTGAACGCGTACATCGATGCGCGGCAGGAAAGCGTTCGAGTGGTGTTCGACCTGGAAGAGCAGGCGCCGGAGATGGCGGGGCTGGTGCTGATCGCGGCTCCGGCAAGAATGGCGGGCGAGAACGCCGGGGCTGCGCTGGGATCGACGTTGGGTGCTTCAGGGTGCGTAGGGGTGATCGGGCCCAAGCGCATGCACTACGAGAGCGCGATGAACGCGGTGCGGTACATTGCACAGGCGGTGGAGCGCATCAGCGGAAGCGGTGCCGGGTTCGAGGGGCAGCTGCGTTAGCAGGGAACCGGAAGGGAGCGCGATGAACCGCGTTCGAGATGCATTTGCGCGCTGGCGTGGAGCCGGTGGCGAGAAGGACAAGGAAACCATGAGTGAGCAGGACGTGATGCAGAACGAGGCAGGCGGAACCGAGCAGGATGCGGAGCAGACCGCGCAGGTGGATCTGGAGGCGGGTACAGAGCAGCATGGCGGCGTGGCGGAGATCAGCAGCGCTGGCTTGAATGCAGAGCTGGAGCAGGCGCGTGGAGAACGCGATGCCCTGAAGGACAGGCTCGCGCGGCTGCAGGCGGAGTTCGACAACGCGCGCAAGCGGGAAGCAAAAGAGAAGCAGGATGCGCGCGACTATGCAACGCAGGCGGCGGTGGAACCCTTTCTCGGCGTGCTGGACAACTTCGCGCTGGCGCTGAAGTCGCAAGGCTCGGTGGAGCAGCTTCGGCAGGGTGTGGAGCTGATCGTGAAGCAGATGGAAGAGGCGCTGCGCGGACTGAATGTGCAGCCGGTGGAATCTGTGGGCGCGGAGTTCGATCCGCGTGTGCATGAGGCGCTGGGCAGCGAGGAAACGGCGGAGTTTCCTGACCATCATGTGATGGAGGAGATTCGGCGGGGGTATAAGCTGCGCGACAAGCTGCTAAGGCCGGCCCTGGTGAAGATTGCGGTCAACCCGCAGCAGCGGAGTGAGTAGTGGCTTCGCGAGCATGGGCGGGGGCAGAAGCAGATCCTCCCGCTTCGCGGAAGGATGACAACAAGAGAAGCAAGAGCGGTCCCCTTCGGGATGACCAGCAAGAAGATAAGAGTAGAGACATAAGCGAAGGTTACGCAGAGCGATGGCGACAGCGACGATGAAGACCGATTATTACGAAGTGTTGAGTGTGAGCCGGACGGCGAGCGATGGCGAGATCAAGACCGCGTATCGCAAGCTGGCGATGCAGTACCATCCG
>CAXSHQ010000041.1:1281-2479 GCA_964236875.1 uncultured Acidobacteriaceae bacterium
CAAGGAGTGCAGCAAGGCCTATGCCGTGCTGAGCGATGCGGACAAGCGTTCCGCTTATGACCGCTTCGGGCATGCCGCTGTGGGCGGAGCGGGCAGTCCGTTCAGCGGTGGCGGCGGGTTCCAGCAGGGCGACCTGGGGGACATCTTCGGCGACCTGTTCGGCGAGATGTTCAACATGGGCGGCCGCAGCGGAGGCCGGCCTTCGCGCGCGCAACGAGGGCGCGACATCCAGACGTCGCTGAAGCTGGAGTTCGAGGAAGCGGTGTTCGGCGTGGAGCGCGAGATCACGATACGACGCGCGGAGCCTTGCACCGATTGCTGGGCTCGGAAGGCGGCAAGCAGCCGGAGACGTGCCAGCAGTGCGGCGGGCGTGGACAGATTCGTTCGCAGCAGGGGTTCTTCTCGGTGTCGCGGACGTGCCCGGTGTGTTCGGGTACGGGCTCCGTGGTGCGCAACCCGTGCAAGACGTGCCGCGGCGATGGACGCGTGCCGCGGGAACATACGATCCAGGTGAAGGTGCCGGCTGGGGTGGAGAACGAGACACGCATCCGCTACAGCAGTGAAGGCGATGCGGGCAAGGGCGGAGGGCCGAACGGCGATCTCTACGTTGGCCTGGAGGTGAAGGCGCACAAGTTCTTCGAGCGCGATGGCGACGACCTCCATTGCGTGATGCCGATCAGCTTTCCGCAGGCCGCGTTAGGGATCGAGCTGGAGATCGAAACGATCCATGGGATGGACACGCTGAAGGTGCCGGAGGGCACGCAGAGCGGCAAGGAGTTCCGGCTGCGTGGCAAAGGCGTGCCGCACCTAAACTCGCGCGGGCAGGGCGACTTGATCGTGGAAGTGCGCGTGCAGACGCCGGGCAAGCTGAGCAAAGAGCAGAAGAACCTGCTGCGGCAGTTGGATGAGTCGATGAAGGTGGAGAACACGCCGCACTCGCGCGGGCTGTTCGAGAAGGTGAAGGAGATGTTCTCTTAGCAAGTCAGGAAGTTGGCAAGTCAGCGGTCCGGTGTGATGCCGGGCCGCTTTCGTTTGGAGGACGCGTTTGTGGCTCGCCTGGCAGACTACGGAGATCCTTCGCTTCGCTCAGGATGACGCCCATGAAAGACGGTTTACTTCGGTCGAGGAACTGCTCAGAGGAAAGCGGAGCAGATGCTTAATGCGCAGAGGGCGGCGGTTTCGGCGCGAAGGATGCGTG
>CAXSHQ010000041.1:2489-5355 GCA_964236875.1 uncultured Acidobacteriaceae bacterium
CTGTCTGTGAAGAGCTGCATCTCTTCGGCAGTCCAGCCGCCTTCGGGGCCCACGGCGAAGGCGAGTTGGTGAGGCGGCTCGATTGGAGGAACGCTGACGTCCTGGACATCGGTGGAACCGGTACATGACGAAGGAGCTGGCACGGGTGGGGCACCCGCGGTCGCGGCAAGGACTGCGGCCAGAGTGTTGGTCTGCTCGGTTTCGGCGAGCAGGAGCTTTGTGGGTGCGGTGGCGAGCGTGATTGCGGTGCGCAGTGGCTGCGGATCATCGATGGCGGGAATGTCGCTGCGCCGCGACTGCTGCGAGGACTCGCGGGCGATGCGGCGCCAGCGCTCTACGCGCTTCGCAGCGGACTGGGCGAGGTGCTTATCGGTGCGGCGCGCGAGGACGGGTGTGATGCGCGCGGCTCCGAGCTCGGTGGCTTTCTCGAGACCCCACTCGTAGTGATCGAACTTGATGACGGCGAGCAGAAGATGCACAGGCAATGCGGACTCTGTTTCGAGCTCCTCGTGGAGGGTGAAGACGACTTCCTTTTCGGAGACGCTGGTGACCGTTGCGCGATGGAGGAAGCCGTTGGCTAGGATGTCGAAGCTTTGGCCAGGCTCGGCGCGGAGCACGCGCGCGAGATGAAGGGCCTGATCGCCGAGCAGAGAGGCAGAGGTGTCGGTCCAGGTGTCGGCGATCCAGCGGCGGCGCGTCATTGCTTGCTCAGGATAGCGCGGCGGACGCGGGAGTGCGTTGCGTGCAGTGAGTGAGTGAGGAGCGGCGGAGGAGGTGCCGGTGCGTGGGAGACTGCTAAATGGTTTCTCCGGCTCTCAGTGGGAGTTGTCGGCTTCAATCAGGCGTGAGTGGGGCGTGAACTCGAATGTTGATGACGCATGTGCAGGCATAGAAACACCTCGGGCGGCGCTTGATGCGCCGCCCGAGTGTGTTGCCTTGTTGCTTCTTTGCCTTGGTTGCGTTTGCCTGCGCTCCCATTTTGCTAGCGATGAAGTATGTCGCCTTTCATCGTCAATCGCGTTCACGATGTGAAGCGACTAGGGAAGATATAGAAGTCCCAAGAGAGAGAGTCAAGAGAAAAGTTAACGATGCGCTCACGAAAATGAAGTTCGCGGTGGAGAACTCGTACGCATGGCTCCCACAGCATGACACTGAAGTGTGACGTGAACGACAGAGAAGGTATGAGGCGAGCTGCACGAGATGCGCGATGAAGGATTACGCGCATGCCGATGTGCACATGCAGATGTCGCGTGAAGATCGGTGGCGACCGCGTGCCGAATGTAATTCGGCAGCAGATCGAAGCCGCAGCGATAGACTTGAAGCGATGGCATTTTCCTTTTTCAGGCGCGACAAGCGCGAGGCGGAGCAGGCGCATGAGGCTCCGGCCGATCCGGTGACCGAAGCGCCGCTGCCGCAAGCCGAACGCGCGGGCTTCTTCGAACGCATGAAGCAGGCGGTGACGCGCACGCGTGCATCGCTGTCGGAGTCGATCTCGTCCATCGTTGCGCTGACGCGCGAAGTGGATGAGGCGTCGCTCGATGAGCTGGAGTTTGCGCTGTTGGCGTCCGACATCGGCGCGATCACGACGGACGAGATCATCGGGCGGCTGCGCGAGCGCGCGCTGCGCGGTGGCATCAGCGATGGAGCGGAACTGAAGCGGCTGCTGCAAGAGGAAATTCTGCGGATACTCGATTCTGTGCAGCGGCCAATCGTGCATGCTGCGGCTCCGCCGGAAGTGGTGATGATGGTGGGCGTGAACGGCACAGGCAAGACCACGACCACGGGCAAGCTGGCGGCACTGTATCGGCGTGAAGGCAAGAGCGTGCTGCTGTGCGCGGCGGATACGTTTCGCGCGGCGGCTATAGAACAGCTGGAGGTATGGTCGCAGCGGTCGGATGTGCCGTTGATCAAGACGCGGCAGGGCGGCGATCCTTCGGCGGCGCTGTTCGATGCGGTGACAGCGGGCAAGGCGCGTGGGGCGCAGATCGTGATCGTGGATACGGCCGGGCGATTGCATACGAAGAGCGACCTGATGAAGGAGCTCGACAAGATGCGGCGCACGGCGGAGAAGCTGGTGCCGGGCGCGCCGCACCAGACGCTGCTGGTGATGGATGCGACGACGGGACAGAATGGGCTGCAGCAGGCAAGGCTGTTTACGGAAGCGGCGCGGGTGACGGGCATCGTGTTGACGAAGCTGGATGGCACGGCGAAGGGCGGGATCGTGGTGGCGATTGCGCGCGAGCTTGGGCTGCCGGTGCTGTATGCAGGCGTGGGCGAGAAGATCGAAGACATTCTGCCGTTCGATGGAGCGAGCTTCGTGGAGTCATTGCTGGATTGAGTACCGCAGACGATGTGGAGTGGATGGGGCGGGCGCTCGCGCTGGCGAGCGGGGCTGCGGCGTTGGCTTCGCCCAACCCGACGGTGGGTTGCGTGTTGGTGCGCGGTGGCCGTGTGCTGGGTGAGGGAGCGCATCATTACGATGAGCTTGACCATGCCGAGATTGTTGCGCTGAAGCAGGCGGGTGCGCGTGGCGAGGACGTGCGCGGTGCGACTGCCTACGTGACGCTGGAACCTTGTTCGCACCATGGCAGGACAGGGCCGTGTGCGGATGCGCTGGTAGCTGCGGGCGTGGCGCGATGCGTTGTGGCGACCGTCGATCCGAATCCGCTGGTGCGTGGTAAGGGAATAGAAAAGCTGCGCGCGGGCGGGTTGCAGGTGGAAGTGTTTGCGTCGGGATTGGGGGAAAGCTTTGACGCCACGGACGTCATCCGCGCGAAGGAATGCCAGGAAAGCGAACTGGCTTGGCAGGCTCGGCGGCTGAACGACGCGTTTGCGTTTTCGATCCAGGTGGGGCGGCCGTTTGTGA
>CAXSHQ010000041.1:5365-6399 GCA_964236875.1 uncultured Acidobacteriaceae bacterium
GGCGGCGGTGTCAATGGATGGAATGCTGGCTCCGGCGCCGAACATGCGCTCAGAACAGGCGCCACACTGGCTGACCGGCGAAGCCGCGCGCGAGGATGTGCAGCGGCTGCGGCATCGAAGCGATGCGATCCTTACAGGCATCGGGACAGTGCTGGCGGACGATCCGGGGCTGACCGACCGAACGGAAACGCCGAGGCGCAGACCCCTGCTACGCGTGGTGGTGGATGCATTGCTGCGGTTGCCGGCGCACTCGCGCATGGTGAAGACGGCCGACGACGACGTGCTGGTGTTGTGCGGCGAAGACGCGACTGCCGCGCGCGAGGCGCAACTGGAGGCTCGGGGCGTAGAGGTCGTTCGGCTGCGGGCGCCGCAAGGCCACGTGGACCTGCATGCCGCGCTCGATGTGCTGCAGGCGCGCGGCGTGCGGAGCGTGCTCGCGGAAGGTGGATCCATTTTGAACGCGGAGCTTCTGCGGAACGAGCTGGTGGACAGGGTGGTGCTTTACTATGCGCCATCCGAGCTGGGGCTCGGATCGCTGCCGTTTGCCGCGGGCGCGGGCTCGCCGTATGCCTTGCAGGAGCGGCTTTCGGATGTGGAGCGCGTGGGGTTTGCGCATGGACTGGAAGAGGATGTGCGGGTGAGCGGGTATTTGCACGATCCCTGGCGTGGGGTGGCTTAGCTCTGTTGATCCAGTCGCGATGATGCGAATGTGGGCAGGGGCAAAGCCCACCCGTGGCGATGAAGCCGCCACGGATGGGGCACCCGGAATAATATGCGAGGTGCGGCTGGAGCGGTTCTCCTTCAGGTGTAGTTCCGCTTCGACGAAAGCAGATCCTTCGCTTCGCTCAGGATGACAATGCCGTGCAAGGCTGTGACTACACCTGAGAGGGAATGGCTCTAGCTCTTCGGCAGGGACTGGACAAAGGTCCAGAAGTCTTTGTTGGACTTCAGCTTGAGTATGGAGTCGTCGGTGGTGGGATCGGGCATCGATTCGCCTGGGAGGACGTGAGCGCGACGGTCGAAGGCTTGCTGCA
>CAXSHQ010000041.1:6409-12472 GCA_964236875.1 uncultured Acidobacteriaceae bacterium
AGCGTCGCCGGACTCGGCGTCGGCACAAGCGAGATTGTAGTAGGAGATCGGGTTGTCGGGGTCGGCTGCGACGGCGGCTTCGCTGACCTTGCGGCTGTGCTCGGTTTCGCCGCTTATGCCGTAGGCAATGGCGGCCTGATCGCTCGCGACGCGACGCCACTTCAACGTGCCGGGGCCGGGCGGGATACGTGGAAGAGTGGACTCATAGAGATCGGCGGCGGGCTTGTACTGTTTGTGCGCGTAGAGCACGCTGGCGTAACGGAGCCTGGATATGTAGTCGGGTGGGCGGGTCGGGTCGAAGACGATGGACTGGAGCATGGGTTCGGCAAGATGCGTGATGAGCGTGTTCGCGCCGAGGAACTCGATATCGGCGCAGAGGTCGCCCTGCGCGACGAAGGCGCGGCGGATGTGAGCGTAGGGACCGGGTGTCTTGCTCTGGTCGTACTCGACGAGCGCTATGTCGACGCCGGAGGTGCTCTTCATTTCGGATTGCGAGGTGATCTTGCGATAGTCGCGGCTCTCCTTCTTTTCCGACTGAAGCATCCAGTCGCGGCAGGCGACAGCGGTGGGCTGCGCGGGTGCGGTAAGGAAGAGGAAACCGAGGGCTTCGAGATGAATGTCGCTTGCGTCGGCACGGATGCCGAACTCACGGCCGTTAGGCTTGGCGGAGAGTTCAGTGATCTTGAGGGCCGGGGCATCCATGGTGAGGAGGCCTGGATGCTCGGCGAGCGCGAACGTTATGAACTGCGCGGGGATGTCGAGATCTTTTGGTGCGGCAACGTTCGTGGCTGACGCCGACTGTTTGGCGCCGTAGGCTGCGGCCATGCCGGGCGGAAGGAGCCTGGCGAGCGTGGCGTAGTCTTCGGGCGTGGGGACGTAGGCTGGGTCGTAGGTGAAAGCATCGAGGGTGGAATCGAAGAGGTGCTCTTCGCCGGGCTTGGCGGGAGTGCGGGAGAGGTGGATGGCGGCACAGGTGTGGTCCTGCGCGAAGAATCCCCAGACCGCCTGCTGATTGATTGTCTGCCCGTCCTGCTTCGCGACGAAGAACGAACCGATGGAGAGTGTTTGACCGGTCTTTACGGTTCGCGAGGCGCTCTCTTTGTTTTTAACAGTGGCTTTGGAAAGAGCGCCCCTCATCACACCGCCGAGCATGTCATCGCGGCAGGCTTCGTTCCTGTCGTAGTAGCCGGCAGCGTGGTCGAGCATGTAGGACGCGACGAGGCCGAGCGCGTCGTTGTGCAACTGGACCACGGGACGTTTGTTGTTCTCGGCGTCGTTGTAGAGGACGAAGCGTTCGAGCTGCCAGCCGCCGGCGTTGTTGATGAGGATGGCGCCGGGGCCCTGCGGAAGGACGAGGCGGAAGGTGGATGGAGCTTGCGGTGTTTGGGCGGGCAGGGCTGTGCTGAGGCAAAGAGCGGTGAGGGTGAGGAGCGTGCGGCGGAACATGCAGGCCAGTTTACAGGCGGTGCTGTTCGCTAGGCGCCGGCTACCGCTGAGACAGAATGCGGGAATCCTTCGCTGCGCTCAGGATGACACCGGCGGTGAAGCGCCTTCTATAGGAAGGTCGCTCTAGGTGAGGTCTTCGGGGTTGAAGGGGGTGCGCTTGCGGCCGAGGGCGCTGATGTCGTGAGCGTCGCCGACCAGGGTGCTGACGAGGCCGTCGATGTCGGCTTCGGTGGGCTCGTCGGCGTGGGCGGCGAGCCGCTGATGCTCCTTGGGCAGGTGGATGGCTTCGAGCAGTGCAACGACGTGAGCGACGGCGGTTCCATCCTGCGCGAGGCCTTCGGGAGTCTTGCCCTTGATGCTGACGCACTTGACGTCGAGGCCGAGCAGGTCGGCGACGCGCTCGCGCATCTCGCCGGCGATGGGGACGATCTTGGGGCGGTGCATGATGAGCACGCAATCGATGTTGACGATCTTGTAGCCGGCGAGCGCGACCTCTTCAAGCGCGGTCTTCAAGAAGAGCGTGGAGTCGGCGTTCTTCCACTTGGGATCGGTGGGCGGGAAGAAGGTGCCGATGTCGCCGGCGGAGACGGCGCCGAGCAATGCGTCGGTGATGGCGTGGAGCAGGAGGTCGCCGTCGGAGTGGCCGGCGAGGCCCTCGGGGTGGTCGAGCTTGAGGCCGCCGATGACGAGCGGAACGCCCGGCTTGAACGCGTGCGAGTCGAAGCCGAGGCCGATGCGCATGGACATGTGGGGATTCTAGCGGGTGGGTTTGTGGAGAGGGATCGGTGCGGGTGCCGGCGGAAAGCTTTGACGGCAGGTACGCCAAGGTACGCCAGGGATCGCCATGGTACGCGATGGCGGTGGTGGTGGGTCTAGCGCTTCTCTGCCGGTGGGGAGCAGAAGGGGCGGGCGGCGAAGTAGAGCGTGAGGGCGAGAATCGAGTTGAGGAGCCAGGGAAGCGCGACGACGTTGAAGAAGTCGGAGTGGTTGGCGAGCAGGACTTCCGGAATGAGCGGCAGGATGAGGGAGCTGGGCAGGCCGAGAAGAAAGATGGCGAGGTCGTAGCGGCCGTGGCCTCCGCCGAAGCTGTGGAAGATGAGGAGGAGGGCGGCCGCGAGGGAGAGCAGCGTCAGGAGGACGAGCGTGTAGAGGAGGCGGTCGGTGAGGCGGGCGCGGTTCATGCGTTATGTAGTGTTTGCGGACGTAAAGGTCTTGCCGCTACGACAGACTACGGAGATCCTTCGCTTCGCTCAGGATGACGCTTCTTCCAGATGACGCTTCTTCCGGATGGAAAGCTCCAGATGGAAGGCTCCCAATGGAAAGCTGAAGCTATGAGGATCTGCGAACAGCTCTATCCGGCGAGGTAAAACTCGGCGACTTCAAGGTCGCCGGGCTGCGTGACCTTGAGATTGCGGCTGGAGCCTGGGACTACGTGGACGGGGATTCGGGCGCGCTCGAGGAGACTGGATTCGTCGGTGCCGATGAACTCGTCGGCTGCGGCTTCGTCGAAGGCGCGGCGCATGAGGTGGACGAGGGCGCCCTGCGGGGTCTGGGCGTGGACGATGATCTCGCGCGGAATGGTGGCGGTGATGAGGGCGCCGTCGGCGGTGCGCTCGACTTGCTTGATGGTGTCGATGGCGGGCATGGCGACGATGGCGGCGCCGTGGCGGAGGATGGCGTCGATGGTGCGCTCGATGGTGGCGGGATCGATGAGGGGGCGGACGGCGTCGTGGACGAGGACGATGTCCTCGTCCGTGGCGGAGGGCAGGGCGGCGAGCGCGTTGGCGACGGATTCCTGCCGGGCATCGCCGCCGGTGACGATGCGTACCTGGTCGAGGAGGCCGTGCTCGGCGAGGAGCTCGCGCATGCGGGGCTGTTCGGAGTCGCGCACGGCGACGTAGATGCCGGAGACGCGCGGGACCGAGAGGAAGGCGCGCAGGCAATGAATGAGGATGGGCAGGCCCTTGAGCGAGAGGAACTGTTTAGGGGCGTTGCCGGCGGTGGCCATCCGCGTGCCGATACCGGCGGCGGGGAGAATGACGAAGACAGACATGGGAAGTGGAGTATACAAGAGTGAAGTCATGGACTGTCGAGGGCGCGCTGATGGGTGACACCCTGCCACGAATGGAAATCCTGCAACCCTGTGACCAGGCGTGGGCGCAGATGCACGGGACTGACCGTGCGCGGTACTGCGATGCCTGCGGGAAGACGGTACTCAACTTTGCCGCGATGAGCCGGCGAGAAGTGGAATTGGCAGCTCTCCGGGCAGCGTGTGGAGAGGGCGTGTGCGCGCAGCTCACGGTTCGCTCGGACGGGGAGTATGTAGTTGCGGAGCCGAAGAGCCGGAACGCCGGGGGCTTCGTGGGCGCCGTTCTCGGAATGAGCCTGATGGCAGCGCCAACCGCGCTGGCTCAGGACACGCCCAATCCGCCGCGTGCGGTGCTTACGGGAAGGTTCGTGCCACCCTCGACCGCATTGCCGATGTTGCTGGGTTCACTCGTAAGTGCACGGAGTGCAAGCGACGGCAGGGCGAGCGATCAGGGTGCAAGCGAGGTGCCCTACTCCGGCCTTCTGTTGCAGGATGGCACGTTCAGGCTGGAAGTGCCTCCGGGAGCCTATGACATCGAAGTCGGCAATTATGCTTCCCGCGTCGAAGTGAAAGGCGCCCTGCTCCATGCAGGTGTGCAGAGTTTTGGGGACATCCACGGAACCGAACGCGTGTATACGTTCACCACGAGTGGCGCACTGGCGTCGCATGTAAGTCTGCGGCAGTGGCTGAAGCATCCGGTTTTGGCGGTGCGGTACGTGGGACGGCGCATCGCTTCAGGCCTACGAGCTTCGTAGGTGCCAAATCCTGCTCCACTCGCACTGGATCGAGCGCTTCTGTGTGCAGGGGAGCGCGTCGCGGTGGCTATCTCCGGTGGGGCGGACTCGGTGGCGCTGCTGCTGGCGCTGGTGGAGGCCAATGCCGCGAAGGAGTCGCTGGGTGTGGTGCTGAGCGCGGCACATGTGCACCATGGACTGCGCGGCGAGGAAGCCGATGGCGATGAGGCGTTTGTGCGGGCTCTCTGCGTGCGGCTGGAAGTGCCGCTTATGGTATTTCGGGTGGATACGGCGGCTCGGCAGGCGAGTGAGGGCGAAGGGCTGGAGGAGGCAGCGCGGGAACTACGCTATGCCGCACTTCGCGGGTTGATGGCAGAAGGCAAGGCCGATGTGATTGCCACGGCGCACACGCTGGATGACCAGGCAGAGACCGTGGTGATGAAGCTGTTGCGGGGAGCGTGGACCGAAGGGCTGGGCGGGATTTCGCCGGTGGTTCGAGAGGGCTCAGGGCCCAGGGTTCAGGGCTCAAACAGCGGAAGAGTTGTGAGGCCCATGCTGGGAGTTCGGCGGGTGGAGGTCGAAGCTTATTTGCGGGCGCGGGGGCAGGCTTGGCGGGAGGATTCGAGCAATCGGGACACGGTGCTGACTCGAAACAAGGTTCGGCATGAGCTAATGCCGATGCTGCGGGGGTTCAATCCGGGGATCGACAGCCTGCTGGCGAATGTGGCGGCGATTGCGCGGGATGAAGAACAGCATTGGGCGGCGGAGGTTGGGCGGGTGCTGCCGGGAGTGCTGCTTCCGGGCAGGCCGGTGCGGGGCGGCGGACGGGCGGTGGGCACGGCCGTGGGAGAGGCTTCCTGCGCGCTGGAAGTGGAGCGGCTGCGGGGGTTCGACCCGGGGCTGCGGCGGAGGGTGGTACGGGCGGCGGCGCGCTCGCTGGGCGCGCGGTTAAGCGGGGAAGAGACGAGCAAACTGCTGAGGCTTGCTGGGTTGGGTGGAGCGGGCGAGGGGCGGGGCGCCGGCGTCATTTTGGGGAAGATTGGCAGCCGGCTGGAGCTGAGCGGAGGGCTGCGGGCGGAGCGGTCGGCGCGGGAGCTGCGGCTATCGAAGGTGATTCCTCCGATGAAGTGAACCGTAAAGTTGCAGGGAAATACCTGCTGCGGGTCTGGCGGTGCGCGTTAGAATCGATGCGAGCACAGGCGCGTGGTGGACGGCAAGGCCGCGCGGACGCTGCACCGAATCTTCGCCCGCTGTCGTCTAACGATGAGTGACGATCCGGTGCGATCGGCGGTGCTCAGAGCTTTGGTTGTGGCACAGTAGGGGAAACGAGGAAGCAAGTTGAATTCAACAGTGAAGCAGGTCCTGATCTGGGTTGTCGCTGTGGCATTTCTGCTGGGAAGCTGGCAGTTCGTGTCCAAGAACATGAACCCCGGACGTGACACGACCATCCCCGTCTCGCAGCTGCAGACCGACGCGGAAGCCAACAAAGTTGCGGAAGTGACCATCAACGGCACGGCGGCTGTTGGCAAGTTCCGTGACGGGAGCGCGTTCAACACGATCGTACCGCCGATGTATCCGGACCTGTACAAGGACCTGATCAGCCATGGCGTGAAGGTTTCGCAGAAGGACCCGAACGGCAGCCAGTGGGTGAACGTTCTGCTGCAGCTGGCGCCGGTGGCAATCATCCTGGCGGCCGGGCATGGTAAGCGGATGCGGTCGACCAGGCCCAAGGTTTTGCATGAAGTCTGCGGCCAGCCCATGGTCCGATACGTCGTCGAGGCCGCCCGCGCCGCC
>CAXSHQ010000041.1:12482-19615 GCA_964236875.1 uncultured Acidobacteriaceae bacterium
CAGCTGGCGCCGGTGGCATTCATCCTGGCGCTCTTCCTGTTCATGAGGCGGCAGATGCAGTCGGGCTGAAACAAAGCGTTGAGCTTCGGCAAGAACCGCGCGCGGCTGCTGAGCATGCAGCAGAAGAAGATCACGTTCAAGGACGTGGCGGGCGTCGACGAAGCCAAGGAAGAGCTCAAGGAGATCATCGAGTTCCTGCGCGAGGCGCAGAAATTCCAGCGGCTGGGCGGACGCATCCCAAAGGGCGTGCTGATGGTCGGGCCTCCGGGCACGGGCAAGACCCTGCTGGCGCGCGCTGTGGCCGGCGAGGCGAACGTTCCATTCTTCTCGATCTCCGGCTCGGACTTTGTGGAGATGTTTGTGGGCGTGGGCGCGAGCCGCGTTCGCGACCTGTTCGAGCAAGGCAAGAAGAACGCTCCGTGCATCATCTTCATCGATGAAATCGACGCGGTCGGACGGCATCGTGGTGCGGGCCTGGGCGGCGGACACGACGAGCGCGAGCAGACACTGAACCAGCTGCTGGTGGAGATGGATGGCTTCGAGTCGAACGAGGGCGTCATCCTGATCGCCGCGACCAACCGGCCCGATGTGCTGGACCCGGCGCTGCTGCGTCCGGGCCGCTTCGACCGCCGCGTGGTGGTGGATCGTCCGGATATTCGCGGCCGCGAAGAAGTTCTTCGCGTGCACTCGAAGAAGGTGCCGATGGCTGAGGACGTGAACCTGAACATTCTGGCGCGTGGCACGCCGGGCTTCAGCGGTGCGGACTTGGCCAACATGGTGAACGAGGCCGCGCTGACAGCGGCGCGGTTCAACCGTAAGGCCGTGCACATGTACGACTTCGAGATTGCCAAGGACAAGGTGCTGATGGGCGCCGAGCGCAAGAGCATGATGCGTTCGCCCGAAGAGCTGAAGATCACGGCGTATCATGAGGCCGGGCACACGCTGGTGGCTGCGCTTCGCGACCACTCCGACCCGCTTCATAAGGTGACGATCATCCCGCGCGGCATGGCGCTGGGCGTGACGGTGTACCTGCCGGAAGAGGATCAGCACACGGTGACCAAGGATTATCTGGAGACGCGGCTGGCGATGATGATGGGCGGCCGCTGCGCCGAGGAAATCTTCCTGAAGAAGATGACCACGGGCGCGGGTAACGACATCGAGCGCTCGACCGAGCTGGCGCGCCGCATGGTGTGCGAGTACGGCATGAGCAAGCTGGGCCCGATGACGTTCGGCAAGAAGGAGCAGGAAGTGTTCCTGGGCCGGGAGATCGGGCAGTCGCGGGACTTCTCGGACGATACCGCGAAGCAGATCGATGCCGAAGTTCGCAGCTTTGTGGATAAGGCGTACTCTTCGGCCTATGCGCTGCTGGACCAGAACCACGACATCATGCACCGCATGGCCGCTGCCCTGCTGGAGCGCGAGACGCTGGATGCCAACGAAATTCAACTGATCATCGCGGGCAAGGATCTGCCGCCGCTGAAGTCGGCGCTGGCGCATGCGGAGCCGGGCTCGGACGATACGCAGAAGGTGCTGAAGCCGGAAGTTGGACGGAAGACCGGATTCGGCGAAGGGCATGCGCAGGCGTAAGCGGGAAGCAGCAAACAGAGAAGCGGCCTTCGGGCCGCTTTTCTGTTTGAGCGGGAGTGACTCGTTGTGCAGGTGCGGTAGCTCCTGTGGGCCTAATCGTGACTCTGGACAGGGGTTTCTCTGCTTGGCTACGATGGCGGTATGTTTCCGCTGAAACCAATGAACTTGCGTCGCCAGCTGACTCTCTCGCTGGGTGCTGTCGCTCTACTTTCTTCATGTGCTTTGGTGGCGCAGACATCCGCTGACGACGGGGTCGTCCGATGAAGAATGGCCGGCGAACGGTCGGTACATCGATGCTTCCATGGAGAGTTGGAGCAAGGTGTTCCGCTCGGGGCACGACCTTCTGCTGCCGGGGCAGATCAACAATGGCGCGCAGGTGTTGTTCCTGCTGGATACCGGGTCCGGTCTGGACATGCTTTCGTTGAAGGCGGCAGGGGATGTTTCCGCGCTGATCGGCCGAAGCAGCACCAGCATTCAAGGGCTTTCAGGGTACGCGAGCAACGTGCAGGACACCAAGCCGATCGAGCTGCGGTTCGGGCACATGACGCAGAAGAACGGCAGCATGCACGCGCTCGACCTGAGCTCGATTTCGCGCTCGGACGGCATGGAGGTTTCGGGCATTCTGGGGGCGTACGCGCTGCACCAGACGGTGTTTCAGATCGACTATCGTGACAACCTGGTGCACTTCCTGTTCGACCCAAAACGCCTGCACAGTTGCTACATGGATTCGCCGGGGGACTGCTACTGAGCCGCGCATGAGGCTGGTGTGTGTTCGTGCTTCAGGATTTGGAAGCTTCGTTGGGGCTCTTCTCCGAGGGCTTGACGGTGTTGCGGACCACCATGATCTTGTTGAGCATGTCGAACCAGAAGGGCGCGCCGAGCGAGAGGGCGGCGGCGGTAATGCACCAGCCGAGGAACATCAGGATCCAACGGCCGATGTCTTCGTACCAGTGAGCGCCCGGAGCCGGCACGGTATTTGAGGTGCGGCGCCAGCCGATGGGGAGCATCGAGTTCTGGCTCACAGTGTTGAACGTGTTGACGGTGTCCTCCAGGCCTTGCTTCATCCGGAGTGCGTCGAAGTCCTTGCCTTCGGCAGAGGCGTCGCTCGTCTGGGCAGCTCCGTCCGCGGTCGACTCTCCATTTGCGTCCGGCTTCGGCGTTGGGGTTTTGGCCGGAGCGGATTTGGTCTGCAGGGTGGCGGCCGGGTACGGCGATGTAGAAGCGAAGTCAGGATGGTTCTTGATGTATGTGTCGGCGGCGTTGGCGAGACCCACGCGGGCGTCGTGGTCGAACCACAGCGTTCGGGCCACGTGGATGGAATCGACGTTGAAGGCGATGGCTATGACAAGGCCGAGACAGAGAAGAATCTTCTGGGTGTAGCGCTTGTACCAGCCGGACGCGCGGTCCATGGAGTCGTTGTACCAATTCTCCAGGTTGGCCTGGAACTTGTCTGCCTTGCCGCCGGCATCCAGGAGGAGCGCGTAGAGAGCTTCGACGGCCTTGTTCTCGTAAGCAGCGGCTTTGTCAGCGAGGCTTGCGGCGGCATGGGCTTGGGGATCGGCCTTGGCGGTCTCCATGCCAGTCTGATTTCGGCGCTTCAGTTCGAGGAGGTGCGCTTCGATGTTCTGGAGAGAGTCCCAGTGGCCCTTATTGTCGTTGAGCAGGTCGGTGAGCGCCAGGGCGAAGGTGCGGGCGGGGATGTATGCAGGCAGGAGCAGATCGTTGGGTTTGGCCACGTAGCCCGGAGGTGTGACGTTTAGAAAAGAGCGCAGGGCGCGGCGGAACGCGAGCTGAAACTTTTCCATGCGTGTGGGGCGCGGCGGCTCCTTGCCTTTGAAGTCGTGGTGGGGATCCTGGTACAGACCGCGCACCAAGCCGTGCTCGTAAAGCGCCTGGACAAAGAGCTTGCCGGGCTTGCCGTCTTCGGTGAGTTGGAGAGGATCGCCGGAGAAGAGGCTATGGAGACCGCGCTCGAGATTGGCGGCGCGCGCCTGGGTTATGGAGGCGATGATCTCCTGCACAACAGAAGCGATGAGGCTGAGCAGGAGATAGATGAACGCCATGCCGATGGCGAGGTCGAGGATGGGCGATCCGAGCATGGGCGAACCTAGCGAAAGAGGAGAGTAAGTTGTGCGGGGACCGAGCCCCGATAGTAGAGGCGTGGGCGCGGCATGTCAACGAGAGGTTGCGGGAAAGGGCACGGGGGCAGCGATGTGGCTATAAGCTGGAGGCATGAACGGTAAATCGCGGCTGCGGACGTTGGCGCTGATGGGTGCGGTGGGCGCCTTTGGATGTGTTTGGGGGAACGTGGCGAGCAGCCAAGCTGGCAGCCAGCCGGGGGGCCAGGCGGGCTCTCAACCTTCGGCGCAGAACGCCACGACGAACCCGCTGGGATCTAAGGCGGATGTGCAGCGCGTGGCTCGGCTGGAAGTGGTGAAGACGCCCACCAAGGAAGACCTGCTGATGGGTCAGTATGGGCCGTATCGCGCCAACAATGACCTGCTAAGTTATGCGCTGAAGCTGCGGGTGAATCCTGAGGAGAAAAGCATCAAGGGGGAGAACACGGTGCGGTTTCGCATGCTGGCGGACGGCAAGCGGATCCAACTGGAGCTGACACCGGCATTGCAGATCGATGGGATCACGCTGGGTGGAAAGACGCTCGCATACACGCGGGAAGAGCGCAGCGTGTTTGTCGACTTTCCCGAGGTGCTGCGCAAAGGGCAGGTGTATGAGGTGGTGTTCGCCTACTCGGGTAAGCCAGTGACACAGGGGCGGTTTGGAGGATTCACCTTCGATAAGGACCCAGCCGGCAAGCCGTGGATCTATACGGCCTGCGAGGGAGAAGGCGCGAGTGTCTGGTGGCCCAACAAAGACCAGTGGCGCGATGAGCCGCAGGACGGCATGACGATCCAGGTGCAGGCGCCGAATGGGTTGATGGACGTGTCGAACGGGAGGTTCGAGGGATCGAAGGATGTGGGAGGCGGCTATACGGAGTGGGACTGGCGGGTGCACTACCCGATCAACAACTACGACGTGTCAGTGAACATCGCGAACTACCAGCACTTCACGCTGCCCAACGTGGGCGCGACGACGCTGGACTTCTATGTAATGCCGGAGAACCTGGAGAAGGCGAAAGTCCAATTCCAGCAGGCGCCGGAGATGCTGCGCGCGTTCGAGCACTACTTTGGTGAGTATCCGTGGGTGAAGGATGGGTACAAGCTGGTGGATGTGCCGTATACCGGCATGGAGCACCAGAGCGCGGTGACGTATGGGAACCGCTATGCCAATGGCTACTATGGGCGCGACTGGACGGGTGTGGGGATCAGCCCGCGGTTCGACTTCATCATCATTCACGAGAGCGGGCATGAGTGGTTTGGGAATGCGGTGAGTTCGGCGGATAAGAGCGACATGTGGATCCATGAGGGATGGGACACGTACCTGGAGACGCTGTATGTGGAGTACCGCTGGGGCAAGGCGGACGCCATCAAGTATGTGAATGGGATGAAGCCGAAGGTTCACAACCAGATCGCGATCGTGGGAGCGCGCGATACGAATGTGGAACCGACGCAGGACCAGTACTTCAAGGGCGCGCTGATGCTGAATACGCTGCGCAGTGTGATCGGCGACGATGCGAAGTGGTTCGCGGACATCCACGACTTTTACCAGCGGTTCAAGTACCAGAACATCATGACCGAGGATGTGGAGGCGTGGTGGTCACAGAGGACCGGCACCAACCTGAAGCCGTTCTTCGATGAGTACCTCAGGCATGCGAAACTTCCTACGCTGGAGTTGCTGTTCGATCCTTCGCAGAAGACGATGCAGTACCGGTGGGACGCGGAGGAGGCGGGTTTTGCGATGCCGATCAGGGCAGGCGAGGCGGGAAGCCTGCAGGTGATGACTCCTTCGGCAACGGACTGGAAGTCGATGCCGTGGACGGGGAAGCCCGCGGACTTCGTGGTGCCGGAGGACTTGTACTACATCCAGGTGAAGCGGGATACCGCGCCGAAGCCGGCGGCGTAGCCACGGCGATATCATGAGGGCGATGCGCAGTTTCGTGCTGGTTCTGCTTTTGTGCACAGTTGGTTGCGGGTACCACCAGGTGGGATCGGTCTCGCCGATGGCTCCGAACGTGCGGACGCTGGCGGTGCCGATCTTTGCGAGCAAGGTGCAGGCGTACAGGACCGAGACGGTGTTTACGCAGGCGGTGGTGCAGGAGCTGAACACGCGCACGAAGTACCGCGTGATGACCACCAGCGGCAATGGGACGTTTACCGGCGCGGGAACCGACACCGATGCGACGCTGCGGGGCACGATCCTCACGGAGACGGTGGCGCCGCTGACTTATGACCCCGCCAGTGGGCAGACCTCGAGCTATCTGGTGACGGTGACGGCGCAGGTGATCATGACGGCGCATGATGGCCGGGTGCTCTACCGTAACGACGCGTTTGCGTGGCGCGAGCAATACCAGTCGACGCAGGACCTGAATGGATTCGTGCAGGAAGACTCGGCGGCGGTGCGGCGGATGGCGCGGGACTTCGGGCAGGCGCTGGTAAGTGAGCTGCTGGAGGGAATGCGGTGAGGCAGTGGTTAGTGGTTAGTGGTTAGTGGTTAGTGGTTAGTGAGACTTAGATGGTGGCTGGCGGACGAGAGGGCGATAGTCAGGCGGGTATGAGCGGCTTGCGGAGTTTTGCGGCGGCGGAGCGGTTTCTTGCCGAGGTGGGCGGCGATGCGCGCAAGCCTGCGTATGTGCTGCTGGGGGATGAGGCGTTTCTGCAGGACATGTGCCGGCGTGGCGTGATCGAGGCGCTGCTGCCGGCGGACATGCGCGACTTCTGCCTGTATGACCTGGACCTGGCGGAGACGCCGGTGTTCGATGTGCTGGACAGGGCGCAGACGCCTTCGTTGATGGCGCCATTTCAGATCTTCTTCGTGCGCAACGTAAAGACGCTGTATGGGCGGGGGGCGAAGAAAGAGGAGTTTGCAGCGCTGGACGCGTATGCGCGGCGTCCGAACCCGCATGCGCTGCTGCTCTTTGTGGCGGACCACATTCGCCTGCCGCAGGACCTGCGCACGATAGAGATGACGGACAAGGAACGCGCGGAGAAGATGCGCGAGACGCTGGGCGACTGGTGCGGCGTGGTGGAACTGCAGCGCGTGAGCGAAGACGATGCGGCGCGCTGGGCGATGGAGCGCGCCGAAGCAAGCGGCGTGCGGCTGGAAGAGAACGCCGCGCGCGAGCTGGTGGATGCGCTGGGCGTGGATATGCTCGCGGTCTCCAGCGAGGTGGAGAAGCTGATGTTGTTTGCGACGGCAGGCGAGCGAGGCAGCGGGTCAGCGAGTCCGCAAGTCAGCGAGGCGCGGATCGGGGTTGCGGATGTGGAGCAGATGGTGGCCGCGGCCAAGCAGCGCAATGTGTATGAGCTGACCGATGCGATCAGCGCGAAGGATGCGCCGCGGGCGCTGGCGCTGCTGGGCGGGCTGCTGAATGCGAGCGATGGCGAGAATGCGGCCATCGGGCATGTGTTCACGCTGGCCAAGACGTTCCG
>CAXSHQ010000042.1:0-7708 GCA_964236875.1 uncultured Acidobacteriaceae bacterium
GTCTTTATCTTTCGGATCCACGACGAGCGTATGCGTGTGCGAGCCGCGGCAGGTCTGCACATCCTTCACCTGCTTCGGATTCGTGATGTCGCTGATATCGAAGATGCGGATGCCCTTCACGCGGTCCGGGCTGGGGTCCGGCTGGCGCATCATGACGGCGCGAAACGCAGCGATCTGTTCGGGCGTCGCATCAGGGCCGGGCGGCGTGGGCCGCGGAGCAGCCGGGGTGGCCGTCGGGAAGCCCTGCGTCCCGCAATCCATGCGCCCGTTGGCCGCTTCCACCGACATGATAAGCAGGTGCCCATACACCGACACATCGCCCTGGCCGCCGGGGCACACGACCGACGTGATCAGCTTCATGTGCAGGGGATCGGCGATGTCGTAGACATTGAAGCCGTTGTAATTGCCGTTGAACAGGTACTTCGCGTTGAAAGCCAGGTCCGAGTTCGTGCCGCCATAGTCGGCGCGCGGACCTGCAGGCCGGCCCATGCCCATGGCCATGCCACGCTGACGCGGCGCATCGGGGTCCACCGGCGGCGGGGCCGGGGTCGCATCCACAGCCTTGATCGACTCCGTATCCGGCGCGAACCCTGCCGGCTTGGGCGTGGTCATCAGGAGTTGGAGACCTGAGGCGGCGACCGCCGCGTCATAGAGCCCGCCCTTCAGGCCGACGCGCGGGTCATCCGCTCCGGAACGCGGGTTCACGAACACCGAAGACTTCGGCGGCATGACATTCGTCGCCGGCTTCGCCGAGGAAGCCATTTGTCCGCTGCACACAGCGGAAGCGCCCAACACCGGCAGGGCGAGAAACACCGCACCACTGAAAACCCGCAAGTTCAATGTCATTTCTTCTCCTTCAGAATGTGCCGCATAATGTCGATTTCCGCCTGCTGCGTGTTGTCCACATCGGTCGCAAAGTCGAATAACTGTGGGTCCTGCCCTGCTCCCGGGTTCTGAAACAGCTGCTTCACCATGGTGAGCGCGCCCGTGTGGTGCTGGATCATGCCCGTCAGGAACAGATGATCGAACCTGGGTCCGTTAGCCCGGCGCAACGTGTTCATCTGTGCCGCGGTCAACATGCCGGGCATGGCGGGCATCATCGAGCTCATGTCCATGCCCTTCATGTCCATCCCGGCCATACCCATGCCTTTCATGGGCATGGAGGTAGGCAGGCCGCGCTCCGTGAGCCAGCGGGCCATCCAGCGCATCTCGTCCGTTTGCGAAACGTCGATCTTCTTCCCCAGCTCCCGCACCTGCGGGTCGTGTGAGCGCGTCTTCAGCAGCTCCGTCATCTCCACTGCCTGGTTGTGGTGCATGATCATGCCCTGCATGAAATCCACATCGGCGGGCGCCGGCGGACGCGCTTCACTCCTGGCCGTGATCGGCGTAAGAACCTTGTTCTGCTGCCCCGGCGCACCGGGCTGCACAATCACCGGGGCCGCTGAAGTGGAGCTCGCCGGGACGCCGGAGTTTTGCTGACCCATGACACGGGACGCCAGGGGCATGCAGACGCTCAAAAGCCCGGAGCCCATCGCAACCATCGCTGCTCGACGCATCCCACGTCCTCCTACAATGCGTTGTTCTTCAGCCTGCGCACACCGCTCCCTGCGCCTGATATCTGCGCCACGGCAACGAACGCAACGCCAGTGCAGGTGAGAGCTGGTCATCCTGAACAGACGGTGCTGCGGAGACGGACCCTCGTCTGCGGAAAGACCAAAAAGTAGTGAATGGCCTTATCTAAGCACGTCCCGGCAAGCGGCGCAACAAAGCGCAGCGAAAATCAGGAAGGAAGCACGCGGACGTGCTTGCCCGCATAGCGTGAGCGTGCTCCCACATCCGTAAGCCGCTAATGGCGCGGCTCGAAAGTCCGATGAAACGACTGGCAGCCGGTTTTCCCTGCGTAGGCAGGAGGCCTGAACCCGGGGTGCCAGACTCTGGTGCCAGACCCTATGGCCTTGTGCGGATGATGTACCAGCCGCCGCCGTTCTCCGTCACCCAGCCGCCGCCTGCCTGGCCGAGATAATCGCTCCGGTCTATCAGCGTCCACTGCCCGCTGGCCAGTTTGCTGAAGATGAGCTGATCGAGGTCGCGCTGAGCCAGCGGCTGGCCGCGGTTGTAGAGCACTTCTGCGCCTCGCAGGATATTCAGCTGCCGCTGGTACACGATCCATTGCGGCGGCGCGGTGTTCAGCTCCTGTTCCAGGTGCTCCACGGTTCCGCGGGTGCTGGTGTCGAAGAACGTCTGCACATAGTTATGCCACGGCGGTGTGTTGCAGAAAAGGTTCGGATAGGGGTAGGGCAGCGACAGCAACTCAGGCTGCGTGCCCGAGCCGGCGTGGATGTCCGCGCAGACACGCTGGCTGAACTGCAGCAGGTCTTTATCGATGTACATGGTGCCGTACACAGGATGCCGGTAGATCTGCCGATCGATAAACATCGGCGCATACACATAGTTCTGCCAGGAGTAAGGCACCAGGATTTAGCCCGTAATGCAGGTGATCGCGAGAAAAAGGAACAGGCTGTAAAAGGATGTTGTGATCCAGCCCGGAAGCCGGCGCAACGGCTGCAGCACCGCGATGAGCAGGAGAAACAAGGCAAGGGGCGCGTAGTAGTTCGTGAGCGGTTCGGCGGCCGCGCCGGCCGAGTAGGATGCCCACTCGGCAAGCGGCAGAAAGTAAAGCGCCTCGCGTGTGTCCCAGGGCTGGTGTCGTACCTTGGCTCGCACAAAACGGAAGGCCACCACCAGGCCCACCACGTACAGCAGCATCATCAGGTACAACACGGAAGTGTTCAGCATCATGGTGCGCAGCAGGTCGAAGCGCCACCGTGCGGGCAGCACGAAGAACAGGAGCACCGCGACAGCCGTCTGCAAGGCAACGGTGTAGGGCTCCGCGGCTTTCCAGAAGCGTTTGACCAGCACCGCGATCAGCACGATCCCAGCCATGATACCGGTTCCAATCCTGCCGTACTCCTTCAGAAAGCTGGGCGCAGCCCGCAGCGTCTTCAGCGGAGCCATGACCAAGCTGCCGCTGCCGCCCTTGCTGGCGGCTGCGCGGAACACGGTGCTGGAGAGATACGTGGAGAACGAATCACCCGTGCAGCACACCACCAGCCACACCGTAAGAGCCGCGATTCCCAGAAATACAGCCAGACTCGCGAGCTTGCTGCGAGGGACGATGATCGCAAGGCAAACCGCCGCAGAAACCAGAAGCGCCAAACCGTCCGTGACGCGCGTGGTCACCGCCAGTCCGGTAACGAGCCCGAGCGCCGCGACCTGGACAAACTGACGGCGGGGCTCTGTCCTCCGCGACAGGAGCAGCAGAAGCAAAAGAGCATAGACGATCAGGAACTCTGCGATGACGTGGTAGTCGTCGAAGCGATAAGAGTGCCCCGCCACGATGACTGTGAAGCTGCCCAGCAGGGAGATAGCCTTCTGCCAGGGACGCAGCTCACTTTGTTCTACGAAAAGATAGCAGCCAAGCAACAGGATGCATGCATGGAGCAGCGGCAGCACCTGCGTGAGCACGAGCCGCGTGCCCACGATCCGCATCCACAGGTCCGTTTCCAGCACGAACAAAGGCTGCAGCGGGCTGTGCATCTCGGAGTACAGATGAACGCTCTTGTGAAACGCCGTGGCATGCCAGAACCACATCGCTTCGCCGCCCATCTGCGTATTCACGATCATGAGCACGCTGAGCAGCAGGCACACCGCAACCGCCGCCAGTTGCGGCCCTTGATCGGCCCACAGGCTCGATAGGTGCGTCCGAGTTGCCTTCATGCGTATACCTCTGCTCGTCCCGCCTAGAGTCCCCACAGGACCGCCCGCAAGGTGCTCGTCGGGAAAAGGAGAATAGGGAGCGCCCTCAGCACACAGGCGCCCGAACTCGGCGGGAGAAATGGAAACATCGGAAGCAAAAGCCCTCAAACGGACAAGCTATTGTGCCACGCGTGACCGGCACAGGCGAAAGAAGTCAGCTGCGCCAATGCAGCTCCACCGGCTCACGCAGCGGATGCTCGCCCACGCCGGTGAGCCGCCGCTGCTTCAGCGCGAAATACCACTTGGCCGGCTTGTCCGCATCGTCAATCAGCATCAACCCCGGGTTGGACCGCAGCCCGCGCGCCTGCTCGATCATGGTCTGCTGGTCCTGCCGCACAAACCTCGCCCCAAAGAGCCGCACCAGCGGCGTAACGAACGGCACGAAGTAGCCGATGTTCCACGCCGCCACCACATCGATCCGGCATGTCGACGCGGTCACCGGCGTCACCGTCGTGAGCGACGCAAACCATCGCTGCTTGCCCTTTGCATTCTCCGCGACAATCGTCTCCAGCCGCCGGTTGGGCAGCATAAAGTCGATCGTGGTCACTGGCTGGCCCAGCAGCTTGTACGGCGCCGAGTTCGAGCTCGGCGCATGCGGGCTCATCCGAAACCCCGCGTTGCGGCCGCCGTGCTTCTCATCGAAGAGCGGCTCGAACCGCTTGGTCTTCTCATGGATGCTCGCCGCCGACCGCCACCACCACGCCTGGTGCACAAACGGCCCATGCGCCGGGTCCATCAGCCCGATGATCCCGTGGTCCACATTGCACGGCAGCTCGGCCTGTAGATGCGCGCTGCGATACCGGTCGGTAAATGCAGGCAGCTTCGGCAATGCGGGTAGTGAGCCTTCATCCACGTTCCTCCCCGCGCCCGCCTCCGGCACATACACCCAGGCGTAGCCATCGCTCTCCCGCACCGGAAACGCATTCGCGAAGATCTTCTGCGGAGCGAGATGATCGTGTGAAGTCAGCGATGGGATCTCCTCACACCGGCCCGAGCACGGCTCGAAGCGCCAGCCATGGTACTTGCACATCACCGTCTCGCCATCGAACCAGCCCGCCGACAGCGGGATGCCGCGATGTGGACACAGGTCGCGCAGGCAAAACAAGCTGCCATCGCTTTTGCGCCCCAGCAGTAGTGGAACACCCAGCAGCGTGGTGGTCGCGCTGTGGCCGCGCCCGAGGTCGTCACTGCGCAGGGCCGGGTACCACTCGCCGAAGATCATCTCCGCCGGCGGACCTTCACGGCGCGTCCTCAGTGAGGCTCCATCGCCACCCTGCAGCTGCACCAGCTCGTCACGCCGCAGCGCCTCGCGCCCGGCGCGGATTGGCTTCATCCTTCCCATCGCTTCAGAGTCTACTCGGAAAGTGCCTTGGGCCAGCCATGTGCTGGGCGCCGCAGACACACGCGTACGGGCGAGCCAGCCAGCTATAGGACGCGCGCCAGTTGTGCGAGCACGCCGTCTCCGTAATCCGGATCCTTGATCGAGAACTCTCCCTTATGCAACTCAGGATTCACGTTGAAGAACACCTCTTGATCTTCGTCCGAACCTGGGCTGTGCAGGAAGAGCTTCGTCGCGCGCCAGTGGCCTCGCGGCTTCCCTGTATACCCGCCATCCGGCAGCCGCGACATGCCGTTGCCGAGATCGGCATAAGTGAACGCCAGCTCGCTCACCCGGCTCGCTTGTTTCGGAGCATGCTTCGCCTGCAGCATGGTTTGCAACGCTTCCAGCAGCGCAGCGTTGTCCGAAAGAGGAACAGCGAAGAAGCTCCCGTGACCGAAGCCCAGTGGCGAGCCGGAGGCTAGTGGTTGCGATTTGTCCAACCGAAAAGTAAACCGCGCCGTGTGGCCATCCCGCGCGTAGGTTGCGCTCCACATCTCCGTCCCATTCACGGCAACCGACGTGCGATCCGCGTCGAAGAGCACGGCGTCAGGAGAAGGAGTTACAACACTCAAAGCTTCCGGCGCACGCTTCTTCCGGCACCCTGCGAGGGCGATAACAGCGACAACCAGCAGTACCCAGCACCATTTCCCCATATCCCCACAAGTGTTGCATGACGCTTTCAGGGAAGTAGCCGCCCGTTCGCACGCCCGTACACTGAATCTCAGTGTCACAGCCCGTTGCACGTCCGCGCTCCACGCTCTTCGCTGTGCTCGCTCTCTGGCTTGTCTTCTACTGCTCCTTCACCCTCGTCACACCGCCGCTGCTGGACGATGCCGACTCCGTCCACGCCGAAGTCGCACGCGAAATGTTGCTGCGACACGACCCCGTTACGCTGTACGCGAACGGCATTCGCTATCTGGAGAAAGCGCCCCTGCTTTACTGGTCCATGGCGGCCGCCATGCGCGTCTCACAGGTCTTTGGCGGCGTCTCGCCCCACGCCCTGGCTGCCGCCGCCCGCGTTCCTCTCGCTCTCGCCGTCCTCGCGCTTGCACTCCTTTGCGAAGCCTTCGCGAGACGGATAGCCCGCAACCCATGGGCCGGGCTCTACGCCGCACTGATCACGCTCTCGAGCTTCGGGCTGTTCATCTACAGCCATCTCACCTTGCCGGATGGAATGGTCTGCCTGTGGTTCACGCTGGCGCTCCACGCCTTCTGGCGGACCGAGGAGCCGGGAGCCAACACCCGCCCCTGGTGCTTCGTCTTCGCCTTGGCTTGCGCGCTCAACGTGCTGACTAAAGGCCTGATCGGCGTCGTTTTTCCGGTCGGCGCCGCTCTCGGCTATCTGCTGCTGACACGCGGCTCGCGTGGCACGCTTCGCCGCATCCTGGAGCTTCATCCGGCGGCATCCGCGCTGGTCTTCCTGCTGATCGCCGCGCCATGGCACATCGCCGCCGGCCTCGCCAACCCCACGCAGGGCCATCCCGCGGCATTCCACTTCAACGGCGGTCATTGGCAGGTTCCGTTACCCGGCGATGGTAACGTTCACGGCTGGTTCTGGTTCTACTTCATGAACGAGCACGTGCTCCGTTATCTCAACCTGCGCGTGCCGCGCGACTACGATACGGTCCCGCTGTGGCTCTTCTGGGGCCTATGCTTCGTCTGGCTCATGCCATGGTCGGCCTTTGCCGTACCCGCCGTTCGTGAAGCGGTCCCCATGGGCGTGAAGCAATGGCACGCCGATCTGCGCAACGGCACGCTGGCACAAGACATGCGAACGAAGCTGCTTCTCACGCTCGCAGCCGCCTTCGTGCTGCTGTTCTTTTCCCTCTCCACACGGCAGGAATACTACGTTCTCCCGGCTCTCCCGGCGCTCTCCATCCTGATTGCCTGCTGGCTCGCGCAACGCGCTCCGGCCAAGGTCGAGGCGCAAAGCCACCGTGACGTGGGTGCTCGCATAACCGGCTTCCTGCTGGTGGCCGGTCTTTGCTATGCAGCCGTCGCGCTCACCTTGTATGCGCGCGTACCCCGGCCCGCTCCTGGCACGCAGCTTTCTGATCTGCTGGCGCAAAACCCGGGCGACTACGCGCTGTCCATGGGCCACTTTCTTGACCTGAAGACGCGCGCGCTGGGCCTCTTCCATCCCTCACTCATTCTCTCGGGCCTAGCCGCTTTTCTCGGCCCGCTGGTTGCATGGCTGCTTCGCAAACGGGGTCGGATCGTCGCCGCCAATCTCGCGCTCGCAGCGGGCACCTTCGTTTTTCTACTCGCATCGGACTTGGCGCTCATCACGTTTTCTCCAACACTTACTTCCGCACAACTCGCCGAAGCTATCTCCCCGCAAGTACACGCCCCCGACCTCGTCGTCATCCACGGCGAGTACGAAGCAGGCTCCACGCTCGGCTTCTACCTTATGCGAACGGACATTCACATCCTGGAAGGCCGCAGCTCCAATCTCTGGTATGGCAGCTTTTTTCCCGATGCGCCAAAGATCTTCGAGACCCGTGATTCCCT
>CAXSHQ010000042.1:7718-8874 GCA_964236875.1 uncultured Acidobacteriaceae bacterium
TGACCAGGAAGTGGGACGACGCCCAGCGCATCTTCCTTTGGCAGGACACCCATGACACCGAGCGACAGCTCTTTGTGCCGCCCGCGCCCGTGTACATCGTCGCCCAGTCCGAAGGAAAGCGCATTCTCAGCAACCAGCCCAACCGCTGAAGCCAGGCCGCTACAATCACCCTCGACGCACGCCCGCAGAAAGGCAAGTCAATGTCCTGCCATCCCGACGAACTTCGCCATGTCCCGCTTTTCTCCCTGCTCGACGACGACGAGCTGTGTGTGCTTGCGCAGCAGGTGGAGCTGCGCACCTTCGCCGCCAAGCAGCGCATCTACAAGGCCGGCGAGCCGTCCCTGCGCGCCTTCGTAGTGATGTCTGGCTGCGTGGAGGTCACACTGGTTGATGAGGACGGCCAGGACGTGCTCTTCTCGCAGCCCCAACACGGCGACCCGTTCGGCTTCGCGTCAATGCTGGAAAGCTCCCCGCACCAGACCACTGCCTACGCGCTCGAAGCCACCACGTGCCTTGAAGTGGACCGGCATGACCTGTCGGAGCTGCTGGCCCACAAGCCCATGGCGGGTCTGGACATGCTCACGGTGCTTTCCCGCGAGATCCATGCCGCACAGGCGATGATCCGTGGCCGCGCCATGCGCAACCCAAATCAGATCATCGACGAGCAGGAGACCTGGGGGGAGCGCCTCGCCGATCGCGTCGCCTCCTTTGGCGGATCGTGGACCTTCATCATCGCCTTCGGTGTTGTGCTCACTGCCTACACGCTCACCAACATCATCTTGAGGGGCAAGGCGTGGGACCCGTACCCCTTCATCCTGCTCAACCTGTTCCTTTCCATGCTGGCTGCGATTCAGGCTTCGATGTGAACCGGCGCGCCGAAGCGGAGATCCAGTCGCTCTCCCGCAAGCTCAACCAGCTCACCGACCGTGTCGTCGACATCGACGACCGAATGCGCAGACCCGGCGAAGCTCTCCGGCAGGATGATCTGCAGAGCTAAGCGGCAGCAAGCTCCCGCAGCACCCGTACCGACCGTTGCGCCAGTCCAGCGACAAGGTTGGCAGCACCCAGTCCGCGCGGCGGCCCAGCCCGCCATCCGCTCCGCCACGGTTTGTGAACGCGCATTCACATTTTCACCAAACGCCCGCGCTGCAGACGA
>CAXSHQ010000042.1:8884-19523 GCA_964236875.1 uncultured Acidobacteriaceae bacterium
CCCTCGCCACACCACTTCATCGCTTGCATAGCTCCAAAGCCAGAACCAGACGCCAAAGAAATCACGCAAGGGCAGGAGAAGGAGATCGCGGAGCACTTGCCCATCGCGCAGGATGCCCACACCCACATTTAGAGCCAGCGAAACACGCATCAGCAGCGCAACGGAGAACAAGGAGAAGCTCCAAAGGGCCCCGCCGGTGGCGACAACCGTAAAGAAGGCCCACGGCAGCAGATACGTCACACCTAACCCCAGGTAACCGGCGCGGCGTGAATCGCGCGTCGAGCGTGCCCAGCGCAGTTGATGCTCACAGAAGCCGCGCAGCGTGTACGCCGGAACACTGGTGGCAACCGGCTCATTGGCTAACTCTACCCGCCACCCGGCCGCATGCAGGCGAGCCCCCAACTCATAGTCGTCGGCCAACTGCTCCACCAGCGCCTCGAAGCCGCCGATGCTCGCCAGAGCCTCCCTGGTGGTCAGCAAGGTAGAGCCGAGACCGAAATGAACACCGGCTTCCAGACGCCGCGCCGCCAGAACCCCCGGCATAAAGTCGGTGGAGATCCCCAGGGCCTCCAAGCGCGACCACAATGTCCCGGAAGCACCGCCGACATACGGAACCGTGACCAGCCCGGTCTTCGCCTCCGCAAAGGGGGCAATGGTTCGCTGCAGGTACTGCGGTGACACCACGATGTCGCTGTCGTTGACCAGCACATGCTCGAACCGCGCATGAGGAAGAAGCTGAATCAGCGTGGAAACCTTGCCGTTGGTCCCCAATCGCTCCGAGCACTCGATCAGCCGGATCGACACGTCCGGATACTCGACGCGCAGCCGTGCCACCTCAGGCACCGCCGCATCCTCGAGCGACGGCACACCGAACAGCAGTTCCCAGGGGCCGTCATACTGCTGCAGGCAATGGCTTACAAAGCCTGCATACATACGCGGATCAACGCCCTTGATCGGTTTCAGAATGGACACTGGCGGCGAGAAGCTGCCCTGCTGCGCCGTACCGGTTTGCGCCGACTCGCGAGCAAACTGGCGAGCCCCCAGCAGCGCGAGCGCGGCGTAGCCGATGCCAGCCAGCGTCAGCAATGCTGTCAGGATTTCAGCCGCGAGCGCCAGCGCTTCCATGCACCTAGTCTAGCCAATCACTCCCAGTTCACTCCGCGCGATCATTCGTAGCGCAGCGCTTCAATGGGATCAAGATTGGCGGCCTTGTACGCGGGATAGATCCCGAAGACTAGGCCGATCGCACACGATGAGATGAAGGCGAACACCACCCAGAACACACTCACGCCACTGGGGAACCAGATCTGGATGAGCAATCCCAGGCCCGACCCCAGCAGGATGCCCAGGATGCCGCCCACCGCGCACAGCACCACCGCCTCCACCGTGAACTGCAGCAGGATCGTTTTTCTGTTCGCGCCGATCGCCTTGCGCACGCCGATCTCGCGCGTCCTTTCCGTCACGCTGACCAGCATGATGTTCATCACGCCCACGCCGCCCACCATCAGGCCGACGGCGCTCAGCCCAAACATCAGGAGAAACAAGCTCCCGGTAATTTGAGTCCAGAGTTTCGTGATGGAGTCGGCGCCAAAAATCGAGAAGTTATCTTCAGCCTCGTTATGAACCTTGCGGCGCCGCCGCAGCAGCTCGCGAACCTCGTCCTCCACCAGCGACTTGTTCTTTACATCGTCATACTTCACGCTCAGCCAGTAGTCCAGGATCTCCGGGTGCAGCTTGTGAAAGGTCGAGATGGGAAAGTAAGCCGTGTTGTCGCGCGGGTTCTCGCCTCCGCCCCCGAACGCATCCTTTACCTTGTCGAAAACACCGATCACCGTGAAGGTGCGGCCCTCCACCTGGATCTCCTGCCCCACCGGATCCACAGGGCCGAACAGCTTCTGCGCCGTGTCATGGCCCAGCACCGTCACATCGCCGGCGCGGTCCTGATCGGTTTGCGTGAAGTAGCGCCCGGTCGTGAGATTCACATCGTTCACGTCCTTCCAACTCACCGTGTCCCCGGCTTCGGACGTATTCTCCGCCTTGTGCTGACCGAACTTCGCAGTCACAGAGCCAGCATTGAACTGGAAGTTCTGGTAGCGCAGCGACGCACAGGCAGCGGTGATGTGTGGCAGCGTCGCAAGCGCCTGTTCATCGTCGTAGGTCAGTTGCTTGCGTGCCAGCATCTCCGTCGTGGGGCGCACGCCCACTACCGGAAAGCGAAAGATCCAAAGCACGTTGGAACCGAACGACGCCACCAGCCCCGAGACCTGGCTATTGAGGCCATTGATCACCGACGAGATGGTGATCACCGTCATCACCCCGATCACGATGCCCAGGATCGTGAGTCCGGAGCGCAGCTTGTTCGCGCGCAGGGTATCCAGCGCCATGCGCACCGATTCGCGTTGATCGCTCACTCTCATCGTGATTAAAACTCCGACCGCAACGCGACAATGGGGTCCAGGTCGGCGGCCTTTCGTGCAGGATATACGCCGAAAAACACACCCACGCTGGTAGCGACGAAAAGCCCCGCGAAGATGCTCCACAGCGCGAGACTGGATGGAAATCCGAGCGCGATGGTCACTGCCTCAGCCACACCCACGCCACACAGCACACCCACGGCGCCCCCCACCAGAGCCATCGTGGCGCTTTCCAGCAGAAACTGCAGCAGTACATCGCTGCGCCGGGCACCCAGCGCCTTGCGTACGCCGATCTCGCGGGTGCGCTCCGTCACGCTCACCAGCATGATGTTCATGATCACGATGCCGCCCACCACCAGGGAGATCGCCGCAATCGCTACCGCCACGCCCGCGATGCTTCCGGTTACCTGGCCCAGCAGACCGGCGAGGGCATCGCTCGTGGAAAGCGTAAAGCTGTCATCAGCACCCGGCAGATCGTGCCGCATGCTGCGCATCACCAGGCGGGCCTGGTCGCTTGCCTTCTCCATGCCGACCGCGCCGCCCGGGGCCTTCGCATAGATGGTGATCGACTTGGCCGTGCCGTACGTGCGCTGGTAGGTCGTCAGCGGAACCGCCACCCAGTCGTCCTGGCTCTGCCCCAGCGTCGTCCCCTGCTTCTCTGCAATACCGACGATGGTGTACGGCACGCCGTCAGCGCGGATCTCCAGGCCGAGCGGATCCGCTCCTTTGAGCACATTGTCCTCGATATCGGACCCGATCAGCGCCACATGCGCGGAGTGGTCTTCATCGGCCTGCGTGAAGCCGCGGCCCTGCACGATATTCAGGTTCTGCATCTCCGGCATCAACGCGGTATAGCCGCGAATCTGGGTCCCGGTCGAAGACTCGCGGCCATACACCACCTTGCCGCTTGTGGCCTGCAAGGCGCCCACCTGCACACAGCTTGTGCACCCTGTCCGTATGGCCCTGTACTCATCCAGCGAGATGACTTTGCGCTTGCCGTAGCGCAGGTACTCCTTGTAATTGGACACAAAGCTGGGAGAGCGCGAGAGCGTAAAAACGTCCGCGCCGTAGCTGTTGACCTTGGTGGCGATATACAGCTTCGCGCCGTTCATCAGCGTCACGACCGCGATCACGCTGGCCACACCGATGACTACGCCCAGCAGCGTGAGAACACTGCGCAGCTTGTTCGCCCAAAGCGATTGCAGCGCGATCTGAAAAGCTTCTTTCGTTTCCATAGGTGCAAAGACGCAGTCCAAGTCTACCGCGCAGAGGTGAAAACACTTCCCTTCAGCCCGCGATGGACCCGCAGGCGCACGCCGCCGTAGAAGGGCATACGTTCGGAAGCACCTCCCGGTTCCCTATCGGCCCTCCGCGTCGCCACTTGCGGGGCTCTCTGGAGCTGAAGCCGTTTTCCTCCAGGGTACAGTGCTTCCCCCACTATGGTGTCATCCTGAGCGCAGCTCAGGATCCCCGCATTCTGCTCGCAGTGGCACCACACCTCGAGGAGAACAGCTATAAGGAATCTCTGAACAAGTCTCCGTTTCGTCAGGGCGGGGCTTCAGCCCCGCCGTACGCGCCGCAAAATTGACACGGCTTTAGCCGCTGAGGGAACGCTTTCGGATTCTGGTCAGGACTGCCCTAAATGCCCTTTGATTTCGAGTCCGTGTTGTTAAGGGCAGCCAAATCACCGAGGCTTCAGCCGCTGAGGTCTTCCCGCATACCCGGTCCGGCCTGCTGCGGAACGCTGTCAAGCCCCCACACTCTCACGAATCCCTCATTCCCAACAAAACAAAGGGGATTGTCACCTCAAAGTATTTGCATGTTCATTTCGCCCGTTTCGCTAGAATGGAAATAGATCACTTTCCAGCCGCGCATTCTGCTCGCAGTGGCGCTACACCTCGAGGAAAATGTCTAAACCCTTGCCTGCAATACTTTGCGGATAAGTGCTTGCATTGCAAGACTTTGCGGGATACCACCGCACCTAAGAGCAACAAGACCCTGCTACTTAGCCCCAAGATACCCACCCGGGAGGGGGAGGGGTACCGGTGGCACGCTAACTTTGGCAAGAGCAGTTGCCAAGTAACAAGGACGTTCTTCCTTCAGGAGATCAGCCTATTAATGAGCGTGGGCGTGCCCCTGATGCCCACCCGGCCCATGGTGATGGTGCGAGTGCCCGTCCACCACCTCGGGCACCGGCGGAGAGCAGCAGCCATCCACGGTCGCGCAGTCCGTCACTTCCATCTGGATCGTCGTGTGGTGGATCCCGAGGTGTTCCCGCAGTTCGTGGTTCAGCCGTTCGAGAAGCGCCTGGCACTCGCCAAGCTGCATCTCCGTTACTTGCACATGGCACGCCAGCGCATGCGATTGCGAGGTGAGGCTCCAAACGTGCAGGTCATGGACGTTCAACACGCCCGGCACCGCCCGCATCGCGCTTCGCACCTCGTTGAGGTCCAGCGACCGTGGCGTGCCCTCCAGCAGGATGTGCAGCGTTTCGCGCACAATTCCCCAGGAGCTCCAAAGGATCATCGCGGCGATCAGGATGGAAAGCAGCGGATCGATCCACTGCATTCCTGTAAGCCGAATCAGCAGGCCGCCCACGATCACGGCAGCCGTCGAAACCGTGTCACCCAGCATGTGCACGAACACGCTGCGAATGTTCACGTCTCCGGAGAACTTCCACAGGAAACCGGCGATCAGGCCGTTCATCAGCACGCCGGCAGCAGCCACCAGCATCATCAGCTTGGGTTCCACCGTCACCGGCGCGGCAAAGCGGTGCACGGCCGGCACCAGCAGCCACAACGACAGCGCCATGAGCGAAAGCGCATTCACAAAGCCGGCCAGCACACCGGCACGCTGGAAGCCGAAAGTGCGCTGGTCTGTAGCCGGACGGCCTTGCAGCCAGACAGCGACGAAGCTCAACGCCAACGCCGCGAAGTCGGAAACATTGTGTCCCGCCTCTGAAAGAAGCGCCAACGAATGCGCACGCAAACCGAAGTAGAACGTCGCGAGGATGTAAAGCAGGGTCAGCCCCAGCGAGAACTGAAGAACGCGCTGCATGGAACCGCCCGGCCTGCCGTGAGCGTGCATGGCATTAGTGTAACTTTTGCATGCGTTCCGCCGCAGACGCACCTCCCGACGCTGCGCCCTGCGAGCAGATTCCGCCTGCTAAACTGTCGCTATTCCTCACGCGGAGGGATGTGTGAGTGGTTCAAACAGGCGGTCTTGAAAACCGCTTTGCCTTAACGGGCAACGGGGGTTCGAATCCCTCTCCCTCCGCCATCAAGCTTCCGAAGCGATCCCAGACAATCCAAAAATCAATCAAAAATGCCAGTGAAAGCTGGGATTTCGTCTATCATCGTCCGAAGACGTCCAGCCGAAGCCGTCCCGACCTGGGGGTACTTTTGGGGGTACACGGATTCTGAGCTGGGGGTATTTTTCTGGAAGGGTGCCTCTCCCATGCCGCTCACCGATCTGAAGCTTCGTAACGCCAAGCCAGCTAAAGAGCCATACCGGCTTGCGGACGGGGCAGGCCTTTATATCTGGGTGACGCCCTCCGGCGGTCGCCTTTGGCGTTGGAAGTACCGCTTCGAGGGCAAAGAGAAGCTAATGTCCCTGGGCAAGTATCCGGATGTACCCGTTGCCGCCGCGCGGGAGCGCCACGCTGCCGCGAGGCGCGCTCTAGCCGAGGGAACTGACCCTATGGCCGAACGCAAGGCAAGCAAGGTCGCACAGCGGGTGTCAGAGGAAAGTTCCTTCGCGACCGTGGCCGGTAAATGGCTGAATCACTGGCAGGTGGGCAAGAGTCCGAGGCACGTCGATTCGACTCGCCGCCGCCTGGACACAAACGTACTTCCGGCTCTGGGCGAGTTCCCCGTCGATAAGATCGAGGCACTCGAAATCTGCGGTATGGTCAAGTCCATCGAGTCGCGTGGGGCGGTGGATATCGCGAAGCGTGCCCTGGAGACGACCGGGCAGATACTCCGCTATGCCGTCGCACATGGCTAGCCTCACCTTCTTTGTCTTTATAAGGGCGACGAGCTTCTCAAGTTGATCGAGGTCGTCTTTAGAGTAGGCGAAGAAGTTGAGCAGGATATTCGTGTCAATGAACAGGTAGATGATGGTTTTGAGGATGTGGCTCATAGCGGTTAGCTGGTTGAGCCACATCCTCTACGATCCGCGCGCGGCATTGAAGCTTAAGGAAGATCAAACTTCTGTTTGCGAGGCGAGTGCGTTTCGGCTTGGCGGTCGCCGAGAGACGAGTCGCATCATTTCGCCTTTGGAGTCTCGCAGCGGATTTACGCCAAACTCCCGCTCAACGGATGTGGACCAGCTTAGGTGAGGCGGTCGATTCCGGCGATTCTGGCCGAGTTGAGCGAAGAGCACTCCGAACGTCCGGCTCTTTGTACGAGGCGATAGGAGTCCGAAGTGTCGAATGCCATGCCGATAGTGGTCCGGCACATGCTCGGAAGAAGATCAATGAAGGAGCAGATGGTGTACGCGGTGACCACTTCTTTACGCAGCCGATGGTCTTGGGTCCGGAACCTTACGGATTTTGAGTCCCCTTCCAAAAGGCGATACTGGGCGAGTGGGGGTCTTCGCACATATCTCCCCGCGTACCGAATAAAGTGCTCCTTCGAAGCGCATGGCTGAATGTCTACGCTCCACCACCGTTCGTACTGCGCTGTCAGCATCACCCGCGTCTGTCGCGGACAGTCGGCTGACTGGATGAGCCCCCTTCGAAGTGCTTCTCTCAGGTAGGTAATGAGGGCGTAACGCCACCTTTTCATCAACACTTCCTTGTCAAAGGGGAGGCCGGAACGCCACTCGTCCGCCTGGATATCAAGACCGCCAGCGGAGATAAGGATGTGAAGATGTGGATTGAAGTTCAGGTGTCTTCCGAATGTATGACGGACGACCAGAACCATTGGGTTGACACCACGGGCGTCTCTTGCCCACTCTGCGATGACAGCCGCTCCAAGGGCCGGGATGTCATCCGAGAGGCGGCGATTCTGCTGAAAGATCGGCCAAAGAACATCGGGCATCGTGAAGACGACGCCTGCGAACTGCACATCAGGCAGAGAAGCCCACATCTGGCGCTGCCAGAGTCGCGTTGCGCGGTGTCCGCAGCTTGGGCAGGCTCGCGACTTACAGGTGTGATGAACGACCTTCTGCTCAGTGCTCGATGCGTACACTTCGGAACCCAGCGCTTCCGTGCGGCACATCAAGACCTTAGAAAAGTTTACCCGCACCGATGGGCGCATTTTGTCTGTATCCCACAGCGCCCGCGTGGACGCGAGAAGCTCCCGCAGTGGCTCCTTACGATGCACCGCTCACCTCTTCCGCACTGAGGAGGCGGTCGATCTCGTCAAGCATCGCCAGTATGGGGACCCTGAGCGCAGCCAGGCAAGAGGATGCGCGAAGCTTCCGTAAACCTTGCTGCCAGTCTCGGAGCCCGTCGCATACCTCCGGGCATCGCTTCTGGTGCTTGCTGAGGAGCATATTGATCTTCTTGCGGATGCCGTTCTGATTTTGGAAGTCCGACAGGACCCTAGCCTGCATGTGCGGAGTGAGTTTAGCCCATGCTCCAGCACGGCTGATGCTGACATCGCCAGCGGCCAGGGCGTCCCGAATACCGGGGATGGCAGATTGAAGAATCTGCTTTACCTTCGATACGTTACCGGCTGACACCCCAGCGGCTTGTGCCACTTCGGAACGCACATCAAGCTTGTCAGCTTCCGTCAATCGTGACGAACCCTTCCTCAATCCCCCCGCTCGTTGGTTTGCTTTCGCCTGTTCTTTGAACCAAGGCTCCAATTCGAGAGCTATCTGGATACGGATGAAATCATTGATGCCTTTGGAACCTCGATTCCGACAGAGCAGGAAAAGCAGCGCGGCCTCGGAATCCATGTGGCGCACTAGGCAGGGAAGGGCGACGCGATGCCGAAGTTTGGCGAGGTGCCATACCGCATAGCCTTCGATAATGACGTTTTCGTGAGTGATCGTGAGAGGGTCAGCGAAAGCGGCCTCCCCGCGCTCGCTCAAAACCGAAAGCTCCTGCGTAGAAAATCCGCGCGTGTATTTGAGGAGGCCGGGGTGCGCCACCAAACTGTCCACACGTCGAATCTCGGCCGCCGTTGACCGACTTGGCTCCCCCAAGAGGTGGGCGGTTTCCAGTAATGACTGACGCGCTGAAGACTCTGTCGCGCCCGCGCTAGCCACGGCTCAACTCAACGCGGGAATTGAGCCACTCATCGACTTCGGACTCCAACCAGCCGACGGCGCGGGTGCCGAGCGAGATTGCCTTAGGGAAGGTCCCCTGCGCGATGCGGAGGTAGATGGTGCTGCGAGAGAGCCCGGTGAGTTCCTGCACCTGTTTGCGGCGCAGGATGCGCGGGCGGCTATGGCCGTGATCGTTCATGTATCGCTCCCTTTGTCCGCTATGGAACCGCTTCGGACTAGAGCGATAATGCGGCCCGCAGAACCCGCTGAATAGATGGGCAGCTAAACAAAACTCCACCCCTAATCAGGAGGAAGAGGTAGACCCATTCGTACCAGTCCAGCGGAAATGCTCAGGCTGCTGTGGCGAGAAACCTCAATGGTTCATGCAGTTTAGAATGGGGGGATGGTTTCGTCCGTAGCGTCTGCAACCGGCTCGCCAGGAGTTTTAGGAGCGCCCCCCTTGGTATTCCAATTCGCTACTTTCGCGACTTCCTCGATGGCCTGCTTGTTCGGCTCGCCTTCCTCGTTTGTGAGTCCGTAGTCGGGTGCATGGAGGTTCAGCCATTTCGTGAGGTCGGCCTTGACGCTCTTCCCGGAGTTCCATCTGCGTCGCTCCGTGCTCACGGCTTTCCATGCTTCAACTGCTGCCGCGAGCTTTTGCGAGAACTGTGGGTTGTCACGATCTAGGTACTCGGCAGTCTCGACACCCAAAGGAAAGAAGAAATCTGGTTTGAAACCTCGCTTGAGCACCCATTCCTTGAGATCAGAAACCGCAATGCGCGTCGCCACCCAATCTGTGTCGTCGGATATCGTGCCGTAGGGCGCGTCTTGCCGAACGATGGTGGCCTTCAGCGTCCCGGAAGAAACCGCGTGGCGGAGGGCTGAGGAAACCGCAGTGTAACCATTGGGACGTTGGTGCGGTTCCCAGTCCGAGATGTACTCTGCGTTACCCGCCGGGTCAACTCCCACCATGAGCAATGCCGCCTGAACAATGGTCAGCTCGTCGCAGAAGCGCCAGTAGTCGATGTTTTCCACTGAGAGATCATACCGACCACTCCCCTGACACCCTGCAAGCTGCGGGGTCATTTCAAGCCAGTCGCCCAGTTCTGGGGGTACATTTGGGGGTATATTCGGCAACTTCTTTGTTATCTAATTGCAAATAAGGCACTTAGGTGCCGTTGGGAATCCCTCTCCCCCGACCATGTAAAGAAGGAAGGTGGGCCGCAGGCTTTGGAAAGGCCGAAGGCGCAACGATGCTTTCGATCTCCTTCACCTGGCTGTTCACTAAGCATTCATCGGGTAGATAAGTGCACATGATTAGAACGAGCTCCCATGAGTTTCGTCGCTGGGCTCTTGTAAGCACGTTATGCGCGCTGCTCCTTTGCGATAGCCGTAGCTGTGCCGCTGCGCCGCGCCACTGGACGGTTCACTCACCCGACGGTGGGACCGTCTGCTCGGTGTTCGCTGACCCGTTTCAGTTCGCGGTGCGTGCGCACAATCGATCTGTCGTCGAGCCGTCTCGATTGGGTTTGGAGTTCGAATCAGCCGGCCCATTGAGCGGGCTCCGGCTGGTTTCGCTGCAGAGGCACTCCTCCGACTTCCAGTGGAAACCTGTTTGGGGAAAGAACGGCCGCGTTCGCAACCGGTACAACGAGCTGACTCTCAAGCTGGAAGAGTCGCTGAGCCCTCATCGCAGTATCGAGCTGGTCGTCCGCGCTTACTCCGACGGCGTGGCGTTCCGGTATGTCGTCCCGGATCAGCCGCATCTTCATGCCTTTCTACTCATTCGTGAACTGACCGAAGTGCGATTCAACGGCAACCCTGAAGTATGGGCATCGAGCTACAAGAACTTTTATTCCGCTTACGAAGAGGAGTACCCCAGGCGTTTGCTTTCTGCTCTGCCGGAAGGTGGGCTGCTCGGCTTACCCCTGCTGGCCAGAACGACAAATGGTACGTACGCAGCAGTGCTGGAAGCGGAGCTGAACGATTGGGGAGGACTTTACCTG
>CAXSHQ010000043.1:0-14963 GCA_964236875.1 uncultured Acidobacteriaceae bacterium
CTGGCCTCGGAAGCGACCAACTCCAGCACGCTGAACCATACGCTGCAGGCCGGCGACACGCATGTATTCGGGACCAGGGTGGTGCTGGAGTCGCGCGCGCAGTACAGCCGCAGCAAGGCTAACAACGACCCGGTGAGCACGGCGCCGACGCTCATTGTGCAGGGAGCGTTCAACGGCGGCGGAGCGCCGGGCCAGGCGCTGCACGACCACACCGACCGGCTGGAACTGCAGGAGTACGTGTCGATCGCGCTGAAGAAGCACTTCATCCGGACGGGGGCGCGCTACCGCATGACCCGCGATGCGAACCTCGCTACCGGCGGCTTCAACGGGCAGTACATCTTCCCGGACATCGGAACCTACCAGCGCGCGCTCGCGGATGTGCGCAGCGGGCTGAGCGGCGCGCAGATCGCCGCCAAAGGGGATGGGCCGTCCCTGTTCAACGTGACGCTCGGACAGACTAGCGCGAACATCCTGACAGGCGATGTGGGCGCCTACGCGGAAGACGACTGGAAGGCGCGGCCGGACATGACGTTCAGCTATGGCGGCCGGTTGGAAAGCCAGTCGGCCATCCCCGACCATCTGAACCTGGCGCCCCGTCTGGCGTTGGCGTGGGCGCCGCTCTGGCACAAGCGCAAGACGCCCTTCGTGACGCTGCGGGCCGGGTTTGGGATGTTCTATGACCGCTTCGATTCAGGGAATCTGCTGCAGACGGTTCGGCAGAACGGAAAGCAGGAGCAGGGCTACTACCTCGCCAACCCGCAGACCTTCGCCTGCGCGGAGGGCATGGCAGCGGGGCCGGCCTGCACGCCGGTGGTCCCCAGTGCCGCGAGCCTCACGGCGCTGCAACCTTCGATCTACAAGGTGAGCCCACGGCTGCATGCGCAGTATGCGATGCAGGGCGGCCTGAGCGGCGAGCACAGCTTCGGCCAACGCGGCTCGATCGCGGTGAACTGGATCCGTGTGCGCGGCGTGCATCAGTTCGAGCTGCTGAACATCAACGCGCCCCTGCCCGGAACGTATGTGGTGGGCAATCCGGCGAGTGGAACGCGGCCCCTGGGCGGCACGCAGAACGTATACCAGTACTCCTCCGATGGCGTGCGCTCGGCGAACCAGTTGCGGACGAACCTGAACCTGCGTCCCACGCGCTCCACCTTTATCTACACGTCCTACTCGCTCTCCAAACGCGAGGCGGACACCAGCGGCGCGGGCTCGTTGCCCTCCAACCAGTACAACATCGGGCAGGACTACGGACCTTCCTCGGGTACCAGCGGCCAGGAGCTCTACTGCGGCGGCGGCGGGGGCCTGCCCTGGGGCTTCACCGGCAACTTCTATGTCTCCTTCCAGTCGCGGCGGCGTTTCAACATCACCACAGGGCAGGACCTGAACGGCGATACCGCCTATAACGACCGCCCGGCGTTTGCCACGGACCTGACGCGTGCGTCCGTGGTGCGCACACCGTGGGGCAACTTCGACACCCTGCCCATGGCCGGGCAGACCATCATCCCGATCAACTATGCGCCGAGACCGGGAATGGTCTACACCGAAATGGGTCTCAGCCGGCGCTTTTCGTTTGGTGCACCCCGCGCCGAGGCAGTGAAAGCAGCAGCGGCGGCGAAGCCCCTGCCCGGCAAGCCGAAGCCGCGGCCGGAGCAGCCCTTCCACTTGGAGCTTGGCCTGGAAGCGGACAACGTTTTCAATCACACCAATCCGGGACCGCCGGTAGGTGTGCTGAGCTCGCCATCCTTCGGCAAATCCCTCTCGCTGAGCTCCGCGTTCGGGCCGAACGGCGCGGCCAACCGAACGGTTTCGCTCCAGATGAACCTCCAGTTCTAGAGCGGGTCTGATAAAACGGGGCCTTTATATTCGCAGCGCTATTTTGTTGTCATTCCCGAAGGGAATCTGCGTTTCGCTGGCCCAGCCGAGGCTTAATCAGTGCTTCCCTGGAACGGGACCGCGGGGCTCTCGATCAAGGGTTCGCATGCGGAGGTGACTTTCGTTTGCTTGCGCCGCGGTCGAGCGCGGAGTAGAACACACCTACGGCCGGACGGATGAAAGACGGGGCAAGCATGGAGGCGGCGAACCGCACACAGGGTTCGGCAGACGGTGAAGTGACCGTGCTGCTGGAGCGCTGGCGCGGTGGCGATCCGGCCGTGCTGGAGCGGCTGATGCCGCTGGTCTATGACCAACTCCACGGCATCGCCAGCGGCTACATGCGGCGCGAGCGCGACGATCACACGCTGCAGCCGACCGCGCTGGTCAACGAGGTCTACCTGCGGCTGCTGCGGCAGAAGAGCGTGAGCTGGAACGACCGCGCGCACTTCTTCACCTTTGCGGCCAAGATGATGCGCAACATCCTGAAGGACCACGCGCGCGCGCATCTGGCGGAGCGCCGCGGCGGCCATGACGCCATCAAGCTCCCCTTGAGCGAAGAGATGGCCTGGGTGGGCAGCTCGCCCGAGCAGATGCTGGACCTGAACATGGCGCTGGACAAGCTGGAAGCCTACGACACGCGCAAGGCGCAACTGGTGGAGCTGCGCTTCTTCCTCGCGCTCACCATGGACGAAGCCGCCGACGTGCTGGGCGTCTCGGTGGCGACGGCGGAGCGCGACCTTAAGTTTTCGCGCAGCTGGCTATACCGCGAGTTGAATCCAGACACACCGGCCGTCGCGCGGTAGATCCGGCGCAACCGCCGCACACGCACTGGTGAGGAACCCGGCGACGGTCACGGGAGCAGGCCGAACTCCTTGCCGAGCTGCACGGCTTCCGTGCGGCGTCGCGCACCGAGCTTCTCGAAGGCCCGGCTGCAATGCGTCTTCACCGTGTTCTCGCTCACAAACAGCTCGCCGGCGATCTCGCGGTTGCTCTTCCCCCTCGCGACAAGCTGAAGCACTTCCAGCTCCCGGGGTGTGATGCCGAGGTCGTCGCGCTTGCGGCCGTCGGCAACGAAGGACACAACGGCGGGCGTGGAGGGTTCAGCCGCAAAGGGTGCGGGAACGAAGACTTCCTTGACGACCACCCGCTCCTTGGTCCGCGTCAGCTTCAGCCCGAGCACGATGCCGAGAAAGGCGAAGATCGCCGCGATGAGACCGGCATAGATTTCAATCGAGCGGTCGATGACCAGGAACTGATACTCCGACCACTTGAGCAGGGCGACAAGGAGGCCGCCGCCAATCCCGCAGATCAATATGTGGCGCTTCATCGGGGCAAAGGACTGCTGTCTGATCATAGTATGGTTGGTAACGGGTTTGGTGTTGCAATGGAGCAGGGGCTGAGCATGACAGGGATGGAGCGCATGCAGCGGGTTGAAGAGCTCTTCCATCGTGCGATGGAGGAGCCTGCCGCCGAGCGCGACGCTCGCCTGGCCGAGTGGTGCGGCGCGGATGAAGCGCTCCGCCGGGAAGTTCTGGAGCTGCTGCAGGCGGAAGGAGCCGTGCAGGAAGCCATGGCTGCGACCCCGGCTGGTGAAGGGAGTGAAGAGAACTGGGCCGGGCGCCTGGTGGGGCGTTACCGGTTGCTGCGCCTGCTGGGCCGCGGCGGCATGGGCGTGGTCTACCTGGCCGAGCGGCTCGGCGAGGGAGGCGAAACCAGCGGGGAGCAGGTAGCGAGCAAGTTTGTGCGCCGCAGCCTGCAGGGTTCGCCCGCTTTGCAACACTTCCTGCTGGAGCGGGACGCGCTGGCGAGTCTGCAGCACCCCAACATCGCGCGCCTGCTAGACGCCGGCGTCACCTCCGGGATTGCTGCTGCCGGCGTCACCTCCGGGACTTCTCTGGAGGAGGGCAGCGATCTCGGCCCCGGCGTGCCCTACGTGGTGATGGAGTTCATCGAAGGCCAGCGGCTGGGCCAGGTCTGTGACGCGCCGGAGACGAACGCGCACGAGGTAGTCAGGCTGATGCTCCAGTTGTGCGAAGCCGTGGGCTTTGTGCACCGCAACCTCGTGCTGCATCGCGACCTGAAGCCGGGCAACGTGATGGTGACCGGCGAGGGTGTGGTGAAGCTGCTCGACTTCGGCACGCTGAAGATGCTGGGCGGAGCCGCGGAGCCTTCGGCCATGACGCAGGCCGGTATGCGTCCCGTGACGCTGCGCTACGCGGCTCCCGAGCATCTGCTCCGCGAAAGCGGAGCGGCGCCGGTCACCACCGCCGTGGATGTCTACTCCCTGGGCGTGGTGCTGTACCGCCTGCTGGCTGGAAGGCTGCCGCCGGAGCTGGAAGGGGCGAGCCTGCCGGAATGGTTCGCGCGGCTGGAAGCCGGGCGCGTGCCCCCGCCTTCGAGCATCGCGAAGCGGGCGCTCCCGCCGGACCTGGCGGACGATCTGGATGCGATCGCGCTGAAGGCCATGCGCTTTGAGCCGGAGGCGCGTTACGCCAGCGCGCAGGCCATGGCCGAGGACCTGCGGCGTGCGCTCCATGGCCGGCCTGTGCTGGCTCGCGGCGAAGGCGCGCGCTATCGGCTCGGGAAATGGTACGGGCGCAACCGTGGAGTGTTCTGGGCCGGCGCGGCCGCGGCGGCGGTGTTGCTGGCGGGGCTGCTGGTGATGCGCCACGAGACCGGCGTCGCGCTGGCGCAGGAGCGCGCGGCCAGCGCGGGCGTGGAGCAGGAACGGCTGCTGGCGCACACCTTGCTGTTCGACTACTTCGACCAGCTGCGCGCCCTGCCCGGATCGACCGACGCGCAGAAGCGCGCCGTGACCGAGGCGCTGGCCTACCTGAATGGCCTGAGCGCAACGCAGGGCCGCCGCGGCCGGACGGAGTCCACGCGTGAGCTGGAGATGGATCAGGTGCAGGGCTACACCTCCATGGGCTCGGTGCTGGGCAGCCCGTATGAAGACAACCTGGGCCAGCCCGATGCCGCCGTGACTGTGCTCAAGCAGGGGGTGGAGCTCGCCCGCGAGCTGGCTGCGCGCTATCCCAACGACACGGACGTGCTGAAGGCGCAGGCCAGCGTGAGCCAGGCCCTGGCCAACGTGTATGTGGGGCAGATCCGGTTGAAGGAAGCGGTGGCCGCGAATGACGAGGCAACGGCCGCGAGTGAGCGCCTGGCTTCGCAGACCACAGCCACGGTGGCAGACCTGGCGGTGGCGGCCTCCTCGCATGACGCGATGGGCGACCTCCTCAGCGGACGGGACGGCTCGGACTCCTTCGATCCTGTGAAGGCGGAACAGTATTACCAGCAGGCGCTTGCCTTCGACCGGCGCGAGCTGGCGATGGATCCGGGCTTTCTGCGGGCCCGCCGCGGCGTGGCGGTGGAGTACCACAAGCTGGGTGTCCTGCTGGAACCGAGCGATCCCGTAGCTTCGGCTGCGTGGCAGCAGAAAGCGCTGGACTGGCTGAACCAGCTAAGCTCGGCGGACCGCGCCAAGCCCGCCATCTCGCGCCTGTACTACGCCATCGAGCAGCATATGGGCTTCGTGGAAGTCGGCATCGGCAAGGCCCGGGAAGGGCTGCCGCGGATAGAGGATGTGCTGGCACGCTACAAGGCGGTGTCCGCGGCGGACCCCATCAACGACCAGGCAATCTTCGACCTAGTCGACGTGGAGGCGAACCTGGGGGAGTCGTACTGCACAGCAGGCATGAAAGCTAAGTGCGTGCTCCACTACCGCGCGGCGGTGGACGATGTGGCGGTCCTGCTGAAGCACGATCCCAAGAGCCTGAACTGGGGTTATCGTGGAGCGTTTCTGCGCTACGAGCTGGCGGTGGCCGCCGCCGGCCCGCGCACGGCGGAAGCTCGCGAAGGCGTAGCGCAGATGCTGGAGTTTGCCCGCAAGCCGAGCTTCAACGCGCCGGACCTCCCGGAGGTGCTGTCTGCGATGCACTCCACAGGAACCGAACCCGCGCTGGCACTCACGTTCGCACACCGGCTGCTGGCCGCTGCACCGGGGCTGGACAGCTATGGCCTCACTTTGTGCGCGCAGGCCGCGGACGCAGCCGGGGAGCACGCCGAAGCGCGGCAACTGGCGTCCAGGGGGCTGGAAGAACTCAGCCATGAGAAGGTCGCCACGGCTAGGCAGCGAGAGAACCTGGCGATTGATACGGCGCTGGCCCGGGGTCTCCCGGCGCCGCGCTAGAGCCGCTAACCTCAGATGCACGGCATGCTCAGATACGGGTGTCATCCTGAGCGAAGCTCAGGATCCCCGCATTTTGCTCGTGCGAGCACTAAACCTCAAGGAACACAGCTAGAAGCCCCGCTGGCTCAATGACCGTGATACGCGGCGAGGAGCTTGGCCACGGGGATGCCGTTGATGGTCATCGTGTCGACCTTGGACGCGGAGATCGCTACGCCACTCAGGTCGGCGTCGGTGATCTGCATGCCGGTGCAGGTGACGTTGTGCAGGTGAACGCCCTGCATTCCGGCGGACTCGAAGCGCACACCGTGGAAGTTGACGTTGCTGAAGGTCGCCGACGTGAGGTTCACATCCCTGAAGCTGGAACCGGTCAGGTCGTCGTGAATGGCTTCGATCTTCACGGTCTTTTCGATGATTTGCATAGGTCGTTCTCCGTGCCTGGTGCTTGTGGCGATTGGGTGTGGTGCAACGCTATGCCCGGAGAGCGGGGGAGTCAACAGGTTTCATAGACTCGGCTATCGCGCAGGAGAAAGGGAAGCGAGCAGGTGCGCGCGTTCTCCCCGCTCCGGATCGTCGGGTGCGGTGAGCTCCAGCGACCGGGCCAGATGCTGGAGGGCGAGCGGCGGTGCGGCAGCATGGGCCGGGGTGGCGGCCCGCGCCTGCTCGAGCTCCAGGCGGGCAAGCTGCGCGTACTGGCTGGCCAACTCGGCGCGGAGCGTGGGATCGGTAAGCGGCGAGGTGGCGAGCTTGTCGAGGGTGGCGGCGGCGGAGTCGGTGAGGAGCTTTTCCGACGCGCCGGCATCGGGCAAGGCCCGGACAGAGCCGTAGAGCTCGGACTGGAGCGTGCCGGTGAGCTGGACGAGCTCGCGAAGCCGAACCTGCGCTTCGCGGCGGCTGCGGCGGGCCTGCGCGGCCTTCAGGGTGACGCCCACGGCGCTGAACAGCAGCGCGCAGGCAAGCACCGCGGTCATGGCGGCTCCGAGCTTGTGGCGACGCGTCCATTTGCGCAGGCGTTCGGCGAAGGGCGCCTGCCGGACGGCAGGCGTGCGGCCTTCGGCAAAGGCGAGGAGATCGGCAGCCATCCCTTCGGCAGTGCCGTAGCGGTCTTCCGGGGCGGCTCCGAGCGCCTTGCCCAGAATGGCATCCAGGTCGCCGCGAAGGGCAGCCGCGAGACCAGCCGTCGTCGTCCCTCTCGCGGCTGCCGACGCCTCGACCGCCTCCGGCGTGCGCGTGCTGAGGCGCAGCACAGCCCGGCTGGAAAGCTCAGTGGAGCTTTCCGTCGGCGGTATGCCTGCGAGCAGGAGCCGGGCGAGAAGTCCGAGGCTGTAGATGTCCGAGGCGGCTGTGATGCGGGCTCCGATCCGCTGCTCGGGGCTGGCGAAGGCCGGGGTGTGGGCGGTCGTGGTCTCGCTACGGTCGCCCGGGCGGGCCGCGGAACCGAAGTCCACGAGTTTCACCTCACCGCCACCACCATCCACCTCAGTTTTCGCCTCACGGGTGACCAGAATATTGGCTGGTTTCAGGTCCCCATGGATGACCAGGTGCCGGTGCGCGTGTTCCACGGCATGCACCACCTGCAGCAGCAGCCTCACGCGCTCCGCGAGTGGAAGGCGCTGCGCGTCGCAGAAGGTCACGATGTCTTCGCCGTCGATGAACTCCATCGCAAGAAAGCGAACACCTGCCGGCGTGACGCCCTGCTGGAGCACACGCACGATGTGGCGGTGATCGAGCGAGGCTAGCAGATGCGGCTCGCCAGGGGAGGCGAGACCGGCGGTGAGGAAGCCCGAATGAAAGACCTTGAGGGCGACGCGCTGCGGGAAGTCAGTGCGCTCGGCGAGGAAGACACGGCCTGAGGCGCCTTCGCCCAGAGGGCGCACGACGCGGTAGACGCCGTAAGTATCGGCGGACGCGTCTCCTGCCGCTGTCTCAAGCGTGCCTTCGATGTGGGGAGCGGGGTCGGGCATGGCTTCCGGAGCCATTCTGTCATGCTCGCCGCAGCGCCCTGCGTGACCGGTCGACGCGGCGGGCCAGGCTAGCGAGCAGTTCGGTGTGCGGAAGGCCGTCGGCGTAGGTCTTGAGCATCAGGCGGCGAAGCAGGGGCGTCCGCATGATGTGGAACCCGCGGGAGGGTTCCCGGTAGAAACTCTGCGCGGCGCGATAGCTGAAGGCGAGCGTTTCCTGCAGCGGACGCAGGTTGCGGGCGTAGGCTGCAGCAAGCACGTGGCTCTCCGCGGCGGCAGCCGCTTCCGGCTTCGTTCGAAGAGGAGCTGCGTTCGTGGCATGCACGTGTTCAAGAACGGCCGCCGCGAACGCCTGGCCGCTGACGATAGCGGAGTGGATGCCCTCGCCGGTAAGAGGATCGACCAGACCGGCGGCATCCCCGGCGAGGAGGACACGGCCCTGCGGGATGTAGGCGTGGCCGCCCAGGCCGAGATACTGACCCGTAACGTGAGCGGCGGGAATGGCAGCGAGGTCGACGCCCAGCTTGTGACGGGTGTAGTTCGCGAGGAGGGTGCGGGTGACCTTCTCGTACCGCATGGACGCGCGTCCGTCCTCGGTTTGTTTAGCGCCCGCCGAGGAGTCCGCCCCCGCAGCCGGAGCTTCCGGTAGCGGCAGCGCCTGCTCGCCGTCCGCATGGGCCTGCGGCACGAAGCCGCCGACGCCGATGTTGATGTGGTCGCCCTTGGGGAACAGCCAGCCATAACCGCCGGAGATGGGGGCGAAGTCGAAGATCAGGTCCTCGGGGGCGTCGCCGTCCGGAAGCGGCGCGGGAAGCACGGCGTAGGGCACGGTGGCTTCCAGCGCGAAACCGCGGGCGTACCAGGCTGGCTCGACCGGTAGCTGTGCGGCCTCGGCGTGGCGGACGTTTGCTACGCCGGCGGCGAGTCGGCGCATCTGGCCGTTGGAGCCATCGGCGCCGAGGACGGCGGACGCGGTGAGTGTCTCGGTGCTGCCGTCGGCAAAGATCACGTCCAGCTCGACGTGCGACGGAAACTCGCGCAGAGCCGCAATGCCTTCGATCTTGCGGAGCGCGATGTACGGGCCGGCGGCCAGGGTCTGGCGAAGGCAGAACTCGTCGAAGCGCTCGCGCACGGCGGTGGCGCAGAAGGGCTGGCGGGTGTGGACGCGGACCTCTAACGATTTGTTTGCCGTGCGGACGCCCTGGGTGAAGGCGGCGGTGCCCGCTTCCTGAAGGACGACGTCGCGGCAGACGCGCTCGACGACAGGATCGACCGAGTAGCGAAGAACCTTAAGGGTCTTGCGGGTGAGGCCGCAGGCACAGGCTTTGTGGCGCGGGAAGCTGCGCTTGTCGAGCAGGAGGACGCGGCGTCCGGCGCGAGCGAGATCATAGGCCGCGGCGCAGCCAGCCGGGCCGGCGCCGACGATGAGGATATCTGTGGTGTAGAGCATTCCTGACAAGTTTAGCGGCGCATGAGAGATTTCGACATTACCACCAGTTTGTCGCCGCCTGCGGATAGGCATGGTCGGCCCTGAAGCCTTCTCGCAAGCCCCAAAGCACCGCAGCGCTATCCTCGAGAACTCCGCACCACTCGAGCCCTACCGCGTACCGGGAAGAGACAGGCGGCTCATTCAGCAGGAGAATGTAGCGTGTGCCTGCTGTCATGGGCTCCGACGCATAAGCCTCGCCAGCCTCCGCCCGGTACGGTATAACGTCGAAGACTTCTCCCCGCCTCCAAGGCACCGATCCATGCAAAACATCGAGCAGGCGGACGGAGGAGGCGTACACGGGCTGCTCCTCCGAGGCTGCACCTTCGTGTACGGTCAACTGGCGTTCCGCGGAGAGCGCTTCCACTTCTATCGTGTCGATAGCTTCACGGCCGAGTGCACGGAGCGGCAGGTTGCATCCCTGGCTCGCCGGTGTGACGGCGGCGGGCTTCTCTGCCACGTCTTCATAAAGGTGCCATGCTGCTGCATACGGTAACAACTCCGGGAGCGACGTGCAGGCATGCGTGCGGGTAATGCAGTCAAGGTGGAAGGCTGAAAGCTGGTCCAGTTCTGCGGCGGCGAGCGCCGTTGAATACCTGACCGTCGCGAACTCACAGCCATAGCAATGTGGGCTGGTCACGTCGTAGTCCGGATGAGCGGCCAGACGGTGCTTGGACCATGGGTCGTGGGTGCCGAAGGAGGATACGCTTTGCAACCGGATACCGAGCATGTAGCTCTCCTCGGACTTTACTGAGAACCAGTGTTTATGCACTTCTATGGTTACCAGGAACGAAGCATTCACAACCCGACCGTCCTGCATCGCCATGGCAAGGGAGACCTTTGCGGGCCGGCCACCGAGAAGCTCGTACAGTCCAACGAGCCGCAGGTTCACAGCGCAATCCAGGATGGCCTCGCTGAGGTGGTCTACTGTGCGTCTTGAAGCGTCAGCGAGGTTGATCACGGCGACACAGGAATCCGCGCTGCATGCGTCTTTCGTGTACACGAAGCTTCCCCAGCGGTGCATGATGGCCTCGGCTTCGGGCCAGGTGGTCTGGTTGAGTCGGATGGAGTGGAAGTCGGCGAGCAGGCGCTCAGCGCGGCGGCGCAGCAGGTGTTGCTGGAACTGAACCAGCGCGAACGCGAGAAGCAGCAGCGCAAGGAGCGAGACCGTGGTGATGCGGAGTACGCGGAAGGCGATCGCGCGGACGCGCATGTGGGTTAGACACCGCTTGGGCACAGGCTGTTCCCGGGAGAGTCGGCGCGCGAGTCACGGCACGTAGGACGAACTACGGATTTCCTTCGCTCCGCTCAGGATGCCGCACTTCCGAGAAGGGTATGTGGCTGTTCTCCTGGAGGTGTAGCGGTGGTCCGAAATGCAGATTCCTCCGCTTCGCTGCGGAATGACAACAAATGAGAGTTCTGAATTATTTCTTTTTAGGAGGCAAGCTATGAAGAGATGCCTCGAACAAAGCTTGGCCGAGTGGGTCGAACACGCGGGTCGCGCCTAGGGGGTTGAGGAGCGCGGGGGCGAGGAGCTTGCGGCGGGTCGCTTGCGGCAGGATGCGCAGGGCGCGGAACAGCCACCAGCACAGCAGCGCGTGATTGAAGAGAAGAAGGCCGGCGTACTCGCGCCACCACGGGGTGAGGTGGTGCGTCCAGAGAAGCGCGGGCAGCACGAGCAGGAGAAGGACCGCCTGAATGCGGCACTGTGTGGTGAGGAGTGAAAAATCATCGAGGTCCTGGGCGATGCGGGCAAGCCGTTCGGAGACGGCTTTGCCGGTGGAGGCGCCTGAGAATGTCGGATTGGCGGATGGGCTTGGCGAAGGGCCGGGGCCGTCCTCCACGGACATGCGGACGAAGCCGGGATGGAGGAGCAGTGGGTCGGCCAGGACGGCTCGGCGGCGCAGCATCGTGAAGCTCTGCGGGTTGAGCGGGTGGGGTCGCCAGGAGGAGCCGGTACGCGTGTAGCCCTGCTCGTCCGGACGCAGCCAGAACAGGCACTCGTACGCGTAAAGAGCGAACAGGGCGAGGAGAAGCTCTGTTTCGGCTTGGGTCATGGGTGACTCGCCCTCCAGGGCTGGAACGGTCGTCCTGTGGCTGCTGGCATAGGCCAGATCGCTGTGCTGATCAGGCTGCATCTTCGTGCCGCTCTACCTGCTGCTACCGGCCCACGCTTAGCCTTGAAGCCAGCCGTTCCGGCAGCCCCGCCAGCCGTATGCCGTGCTGCGCGCTGAGCACGTCGTAGGGCACACGGCAGAAGGTCACCCGCTCCGCCTTGTCTTCGAAGATCGCGAATGCTGCCCGCCAATCGCAGTCGCGCGGCTGGCCCACCGACCCGGGGTTGATGAGGTGCCGCGACCCCGGCGGCAGCGGCACCGCAAACTGCTCCGCTTCCATGTGTTCGCGGTAGCGGGGACGATCTTCGGCCCACTCCTCGCCCCACTGCGAAAATGCGCCCTGCACATGCGTGTGGCCGAAAAAAGTGATGTTGCCGGTCATCCGCTGCAGGGGCGTCCAGGCGTCCCGCATGGAGATGATGTAGTGGTCCTCATGCAGCGGCGATCCATGCGCGCACTGCACGCCGGGCGCGGCGTTCACGGGACCTTGCGGCATCTCCCGCAGCCACTCCAGGTTCTCTGCCGTCAGGTTCCGGTGCGTCCACCCGGCCGCCTGCGCCGCCACTGGGTTGAAGCCTTCGGAGCTGGTCAGCCCGGAGCATACCCGGTCGTGGTTACCGCGGACGTTCACGGTCGCGCGCTCGCGCATGCGCTCCACCACTTCGTTCGGGAACGCGCCGTACCCCACCGTATCGCCGAGGTTCCACACGGAGTCCACCTCGCCCGCTGCCTCCAGAACGGCGTCCAGCGCGTGAAGATTGCCGTGAATGTCTGAAACCACCAGGATGCGCATCGCGTGCTGCGCAAGTGTACCGGAGCGAGCCGCTCCCGGAGAATGCCCCGGACGTGTACCCCCTTCTCAGGATGACACTCCGGAAAGCGTCGCAACCACCCGCTGAAAGTGTTTTCCTGCCGGTGCTGCCCGCGGAGCCCTGCGCAATGGTGACCTGCTGCCGCTCTACACGGCCAGCGGTTGGTCGCGCCTCGTGGTCATGGAAGGCGCTGCCGCCAGCAAGCGCCGCGTGTAGGCATGCTGCGGGTTGGTAAAAATCTCCCGCGCGCCCGCCTGCTCCACGATCTCGCCGCGCTGCATCACCGCCACCCTGTCAGCCACCTGCGCCACCACCGCCAAGTCGTGCGAGATAAACAGCATCGCCAGCCCGTGCTCCTCGCGCAAACGCCGCAGCAGCTCCAGGATCTGCTTCTGCACCGTTACGTCCAGCGCCGTCGTCGGCTCATCCGCGATCAGCAGCTTGGGCTTGTTCACCAGGGCCATCGCGATCAGCACACGCTGCCGCTGGCCGCCGGAAAACTGGTGCGGGTAATCCCCCATCCGCCGCTCCGGTTCGGGGAGGGCCACTTCGCGCATGGCTGCCAACACCCGCTCCCGCACCTCCGCTCGCGCCGTCTTAGGATGGTGCGCCAGCCAAGCCTCCCCGATCTGCCGCCCCACCGTCATGCTGGGGTTCAGCGCCGTCATCGGCTCCTGAAAGATCATGGCGATGCTGCTGCCCCGGATTCTTCGCAGGTCTCCCTGGGGGGAGCCCACCAGCGGGGCGCACACGCCCGATATCATCCCTCGCACGACCTGGCGCGGCCCTTCCGGCCGGGGCGTCACATCCACAAGTCCAGCCTCCGTGCGCACGAGGTGAGCGGGAGCGCCTGCCCGTGGCATCTCTCCCCGGGAGTCCGAATACAGCCGAGCCTGCCCGCTCACCGTGGCTTCCCGCGGCAGCAAGCCCATGAGCGCCAGGCTGGTCGCGGATTTCCCGGAGCCCGACTCCCCCACCAGCCCCAGCGTTTCGCCTCGGCGGACCTCGAACGTGAGACCGCGGACCACTTCACGATCTCCGAAGCGTACCCGCAGATCCGATACTTCCAGCAGCCGCCCGTTCTCGTCTGTCGTCCCCTGCACGCGGTCCTCTACGAGAGCATAGCCGAGCCGCTCACTGCACCATCGTCACTGGACCATCGTCACCGCGCGCCACTCGCTCAGCCGAACCACCCCACCCTCGCCGACCGCCCACACCCTCCACCGCACGGCGCCTGCAATCCCCGCAAACGGCGCGGGCACCTCGTTGCGCAGCTTGCCCCCGGTATCGCTCACCACCAACAGGTGCGAGGCCGGCGCGCTGCGGCCCCCGGCCTGCTGCCACTCCACCACCAGCGACGATCCACCACCGCCATTATCGAACCACAGGCTCAGCCCTGACCGCACCGCTCGCTGGTCGCCATCCACCGGAGCCGCCAGCTTCGGCATCGCCACCTCGGCGAGTGCCTCCTTCGGCTTCGCATCTGGTTGCGCACTTGTCGCCGTTAGCTCAAAGCCCCCCGCCGCCTCGCCTGCATCCATGCCCAGCGATATGTGCAATATCTTCCACATGCCGCGCTCATTGGCTCGCAGCATTACCAGTGGATGCAGCTCGCAATACGCCGTCCGCGATAAGCACGCGGTGCGCAACAGCACCACTGCGAGATGCTGGTTGTGCTGCTCCCGCACCACATCGGTATGGAACCGCAGGTCGCCCGGCAGACTGTCTTCCGCGCCCAACAGCTCCGATCGAGTCGCGGCGCCTGAGAACAGGGCCATGTCCTTGTCCGCCAGCCCATCCGGAGCCCCGCCCGACAGCACCTGCGCCACAGCCATGATGGCCACTGCTGCCGCCGGCGAAGGCTTCCCACCTGCAACCGCTTCATGCTGACCAGGCCCGCTCTCCTGCCCGTTCCACCACTCGAGAAACTCACGCGCGGCCACCGGATGCGGCGCTCCGGCCAGCCCGTACGCATCGTGGTACACCGACTGGCGCGCATGCCCGCCGCCCCGCTCTCCCGGAAAGCTTGTCCGTCCCGCCCCCAGCGCCAGGAGCACATTCCCGTGCGCCGCGCCCGCCCACCAGTCCGGCATGCGGTCGCTCAGCAGCACATCCGGGTACACGCCTGCACTGGCGGCGGCAGCCAGCCTTTGCCGCAGCTCCACCCCCAGGACTTCCACGAACTTTACCTGCAGCTCCGGGAACGCTTCATGCAGCCGCCGCTGAAACTCGACCCACTGGCCGGCCTTGCTGTCCCGAGATGCCGTGCCTTCCGTCGCGTTCGCCGCCCGCGCCGGCGGAGGGCCATGGAAGTCGCTCGACGACATCCCGAAGCTCCCGGCAGTCTGCCCATAGCTGCCTGCCGTCTGCGAGCTCACGTTGCTGGGCAGGCTGCTGGCCGTCTGGCTGTAGTCGCCTGCGTTCGTTCCCACGTCGCTGGCATTTTTCCCAACTTCGCTGGCCGATTTCCCGTAGCTCCCCGCCGTCTGCCCCACGTCGCTGGCACTTTTGCCAAAGCTCCCTGCC
>CAXSHQ010000043.1:14973-18845 GCA_964236875.1 uncultured Acidobacteriaceae bacterium
CGGTACACCGCAATGTCGCGTAGGTCGTTCTGCGCGCGCGCGACCGCGCGTTCGGCCGCGGTCACCGGGCGAACGATCCACACCGTCAGATCCCGCTGCTGGCCCTCTCCGCCATCCTGTGCAACGGCATGAGCGACGCACGCCACCAGCGGCAGCCCCAACGCAATCACCGCCGCCCTCTGCTTTGTGCGCCCCATCATCACAGGTCCTCCAGCGTACTCTCCTGACGAAGCAGCCGCCGCAATGTCACGCCCTCGCACCCACCCTCTTCCTCGTATCATCGAATCCGCATGGCTTCACCGCTCCGCCTTTCCGTGCTTGACCAGACGCCCGTCCCGGATGGCTCGACGCCCGCCGACGCCCTGAGCAACTCGCTCGACCTTGCCCGCTGCGTCGACCGGCTAGGCTATACGCGCCTCTGGTACTCCGAGCACCATGCCATGGACCTGCTCGCCTGCACCGCGCCGGAAATCCTGATCACCCGCACCGCCGCCGCGACCACCCGCATCCGCGTGGGCTCCGGCGGCATCATGCTCCCGCACTACGCGCCACTCAAGGTCGCCGAGGTCTTCCGCACGCTTCACGCCATGTTCCCGAACCGCATCGACCTCGGCTTGGGCCGCGCCCCCGGCGGCGGCCAGCTCGAAGCTTTCGCCCTCCGCCGCAACCGTGAGGCCCCCCAGACCGACGACTTCCCCATGCAGCTCGCCGAGCTGCGCGCGTTCCTCAACCCCGTCCGCTGGGCGGTTGCGGACGATACCGGCACCCCGGGGCTCCACCCGTTCGCCAAGATCCGCGTCGCTCCCAAGATGCCCGGCGCGCCCGATATCTGGCTGCTCGGCTCTTCCATGTGGTCCTCGGTTACGGCGTCGAACGAGGGCCTGCCCTACGCCTTTGCGCACTTTTTCGCGGGCCAGAACACGCGCATGGCCATCGAGCACTATCGCCGCAATTTCCGGCCGTCCATCACGGCGACCGATGGCCGCCAGACCCCGGAAGCGACCATTGCCCTGGGCGTCATCTGCGCGCCCACGCAGGAAGAAGCCGACCACCTGCATGCGTCCGTGCGCCTGCTGCAGCGCCGCATCCGCTCCGACGACCGGCGCCCTGTCGCCACGCCGGAGGACGCCCTGCGCGAGCTGAACGCCAAGGCCACCGCCCCCAACCCGTTCCTCTCCTTCAGCGCGGGCGCCCTCGACCAGCCCGAAGCCGAGTTTCCCCGCTATGTCGTCGGCACGCCGGAGAAGGTGCGCGACCAGCTCCTCCACATCGCCCGCGAGCTGGAGATCAGCGAGCTCATCGTCAACACCATCACCCACTCCCACCAGGCCCGCCTGCGCAGCTACGAGCTCCTGGCGGAGGCCTTCGACTTGGGTTAGGGTTCTCTTTCTCGGCTGCACTGTCCCTCATTCGAACTCGTCATCCTGAGCAATTTACGAAAGCGTCATCCTGAGCGAAGCGAAGGATCTCTGTAGTGTTTGTCAGCGAAGATGACGAGAGTGGGAGAGCATGTCTACGAGCGCCTACGTTTACATCATGGCCAGCAAGGGACGACGGCTCTACGTAGGGATGACCACTGGGATCGAAGTGCGTGTCGCACAGCACAAACGGAAAGCCGACCCAACTTCATTCACAGCCCGATACAACATCAACCAGCTTGTGTACTTCGAGCGTTTTGATCTGATCGGCGCGGCTATCGCGCGCGAGAAGGAGTTGAAGGGCTGGAAGCGGGAACGGAAGATTGTGTTGATCGTAGCGAGTAATCCGAGGTGGGAAGACTTGAGTCTGGAGTGGGGTAAGCCGGTGAAGCCGTTCCGCGAAGAAGACGTGCGGCCGGCGAAGCGTTTTGGGGGGTAGCAAACAGGTGTGCTGGCACAGGCAAACTACAGAGATCCTTCGCTTCGCTCAGGATGACGCCCTCTGAAGTGGAGTCCCGCAACAACACCAATCTCCGTGCTATCCTTCCGCAGACTTCCTCCAAGGACCTTCCTCCATGCGCTTTTCCCGCGCTGCCCTTGCGCTTGTCCTCATGGCTGCGCCCGCGCTGACGCTTCAAGCCTCCAAGCCCACCCATCCCGCAAAGCCCCAGGCGGACGCTAAGACTGACACGAAGCCGGACCAGCCAGAAGGCCCTGCCATTGACTGGCACCCCGGCCCGTTCAACGGCGATCTGGGCGGTGTAGGGCAGTTCAAAATACCGGCCGGCTTCCGCTTCGCGGATGGCAACGGCGCGCGCCGCTTTCTTGAGCTCACCGGCAATCCCGCGTCCAAGGATGAGGTCGGCATTGTCACGCCCATCCTCGGCAAGAACGATCCCGACAGCAAGTTCTATTTCATCCTGTTCGAGTTCAGCGATAGCGGCTACGTCCGTGACGACGAGAAAGCCAAGATCGACGCTCCCAAGCTTCTCAAGTCCATGCAGGACGGCACCGAGGAAGAAAACAAGGAGCGTGTAAGCCGCGGCTGGACTCCTTACCACCTCACCGGCTGGGTCAAGCCGCCTTTTTACGACAACGTCACCCATAACCTCACCTGGGCTACCGTCGGTGTGGCCGATGACGACAAGAAAAGCCAGAGCGTCAACTACAACACCCGCATCCTGGGCCGGCGCGGCGTCATGCGCGTGGACCTCGTGCTCGACCCCGCCCAGGTCGACACCGTTGTGCCCACTTTCAATTCGCTCCTTACCGGCTTTACCTACACGCAGGGCAGCCGCTACGCCGACTTCATGAAGGGCGACAAGGTCGCCGAATATGGACTCACCGCGCTGATCGCAGGCGGCGCCACCGCCGTCGCACTCAAGACTGGCCTGTTTACCAAGCTTCTCGGGCTGCTCGCCGCCCTGTGGAAGGTCATTGCCGTCGCTTTCGCCGCGCTCCTCACCCGCATCAAGAACATCTTCGCGGCCATCAAGCGCAAGTTCGGCGGCCGCTCCGCCGATGACGACACCGGGCAGCGGGACATGTAGAAGGAAGGCCTCTTTCAGCCGTCCTTAGAACAGCTTGCCGAGAGTGAAGTTGAACTTGCGGGTGCCGGCGTTGCCGATCGCGGGGCCGATGCTGATGACGCCGAAGGGCGTCTCAGCGATGATGCCGATGTAAACGTCACCCCGCGTGATGGTTCGCCCGTCGGGAGAGCGCATCTGGCCGAATTCCACTGCGCCGCCAGCGTAGAGGGTGTTGCCGAGCGGAGCGGGAAGGGCTGCAAGCTGGCGTAGATAGCCGGGCGTGATGAGGAAGTAGTCGGTGCCGCGATACTGGTCGATCGCGCTGGCGCCCAGGCGCAGGGGGCCACCCAGGGTATAGCGGAACGGCTGGGGGACATTGCGGTTGAACATGGTGCCGGCTTCCAGCTTCAGCAGGGCCACGTTCTTCTGGATATTTCCCATCTTTGCGCCAAAACCGTGCGCATACTCAAGCTCCTCGAAGAGCTGCGGCGCCGCGGTGCTGCCCTTGATGGTGTACAGGTAGCCGAGGTCGGAGATCGAGCGAATGCCGTAGCGGGGCACGAGGCCGCGATCCTGGTCGTCGAATACGTAGCGGGCGCGAATCTTCTGTGAGCTGCCGCCGTAGTCAGGCAGGTTGTCGAATCCGGTAGTGGTCGACCACTGGACCGTCTGGTATTGCCAGCCAAAGCGAACTTCCTGAATCTTGCGGTCGCTCCAGCCAATATCACCCCCGCCGCCGGCGAACTGCGATTGCCGCTCGGCGAGACGGGTGTTGCCGGCGTAGATGTAGTAAGGCTGCCGGTTCAGGTTGGCGTTGGGATCGAGGAAGAAGCCGCTGGCCTTGTAGGGACGGTATAGGTAATCCCCGGCCACAACCGTGTTGAAACCAAGGGAAAGTTGCGCCCGGGCTTCCGAGCCGAAGCCC
>CAXSHQ010000044.1:0-1202 GCA_964236875.1 uncultured Acidobacteriaceae bacterium
GGTTGTGGTGGGTAAGGAGCTGGCGTGCGTACTCTTTCTGCAGTTCCACCAGGCGAGGATCGAAGTACGTAATGGCCTTGGCGACGCCGATGAGTGAGGAATCCTGCACTCCGTCACCGCTCTTGTACACGCGACCCACGTTGAGGTTGAAGTCGACGTAGATACCGTTCAGCTTGAGCTGATAGACGAGATAGTCCATGCGGTCGAGCTGCTCGGGATTCATGGAGCGGCTGTCGTCGCGGGATCCATCGATGAGGCCGGCGGGCCTCTGGGGTTCGCCACCTACCTCGCGGGGCCGCTGCGTGGCAGGTGCGCCGCCGGCTGCACCGGTTGCAGCGCCCGCCCCTGCCGCACCCGCCCTTGGACCGGCTCCGCCTGCTGCACGCGCGCTTCCGTTGCGAGACCGCTGCGAGTCTGTCAGGTCAAGGAACTGGAAGCGGACGCAGTTGATGCCGAGCCGTGCAAGTGTGGAGGCATAGACCTCCGCGTCATGATGCGGAGGCAGCAGTGCGGAGCCTGTGGTCCAGCCGGCGAGATTGACGCCCCAGAAACGGAAGCGCGTGCCGTCTGCGGTGGCGAGATGTCCACCGGAGACGCCGATGAAGCCACGTTTACCAGCTGGAGCATCGAGGAGGAAGCGGACGTCCGCGGGTGAGCTGGTGGCGGCAAAGTGGTCGATCGCGAAGTCAGCGAGCGGAGGATTCGACGCGACTTCCTGCGCGTGAGCAGGAGCGAGAGCGATCAGCAGGAGGAGGCAGGCGAGCAATTTCATAGGCGCGTATTCATACCACTTGGGGGGCGCGTCAGAAAACATACAGATGCGCGGCTAGTGCGGGCCTCATGCGGGTTTCTATGCCGCGAAGTGGAACGGTGGAATGTACACACGCCGATAAGAGCCAGAAAGTGCAGAGGCTGAAAGGCGCGGCACTCTAGAAACGGTACGCCTCAATGCCGCATTGCGGACCATCCGAATCCTGGAACACATCGATCTGCATGACGTGCCTTTCACGCCTACTGCCGGCTCGTCGAGCGAACACGCGACGTCAAGAACGATGACCCGGCTGACAGTTCGTCGTGACGCGGAACACGTAGGCAGCCTCCTTCGACGGCGCGGCAGCGGGGAGGGTGAGGTGAAGTCCATCAGGCTGCTGCGTGAACTGGATGTCGCCAGGCGAGCCGAGAAGCTGCACACGGCAGACGGG
>CAXSHQ010000044.1:1212-7927 GCA_964236875.1 uncultured Acidobacteriaceae bacterium
CCGGGAGCAACGCCTGGGCCGTCGCCGGCACCCACACGGCAGACGGGCACGCCCAAGTAGGGATTGTCGCGGAACAGTGTGTGTATGGTGAGTGGGCCGTCGGGGGGCCAGCCGAGAGCGGTTGCATAGAGAACACTGCCGTCGTGCGAGGTGGTGAAGCGGATGTCCTGCGCCGTGAAGGTCTGGATGTCGGAGCCCTTTGCGGTCGGATCCCTGGGCCTTCTGGCAAAGGAGCCTTCGCCGAAGACGGTGAATGGCCGCGAGGCATAGATGGCCTCGCCATTGACCTTCATCCAGGTGCCAATCTGGAGCAGAACGGTGCGGGCTTCCTCGGGGATGGTGCCGTCGGATTTGGGGCCGACATTGAGCAGCAGGTTGCCATTCTTGGAAACGGTATCGACGAGCTGCTGGATGAGCGAGTCCGCTGTGCGGTACTCATCGTGCTCGACATAACCCCAGGAGTGGATGGAGATGGACGTGTCGGTCTGCCAAGGCAGGAGCCGCAGGGTGCCGACTGCGCCGCGCTCGATGTCGAGAGTTGCGGTGTTGGCTGGCATGTCCTCTCCCTTGTAGGTGAGAACGGGCTGCTGGTGGTGCTGTGCGGAAGTTGAATAATAATAGGCAGCAAACTGCTGGAGGTCGGGCTTGTGGGCGGGCTGGCCGATCCAGAAGTCGAAGTAGAAGAAGTCGGGGTGGTATTTATCGACCAGCTCGGTCGATTGCGCGAGCCAATCGTCCAGCCATGCCTGGTTGGGTGGCAGCCAAAGCTCGAGGTGCGAGGCGTTGGGTTCCTTTGCGTCCGCGAGCGTGCCGACCACATCGCCGTTCGGGCCGGGAGGGTTCATGGCCTCAGCCGGGCCATAGAGCTGAGCGTCGAGCGGGGCTGGCGTGGACGACATTGCGGTACGCACATCGGAGTCGAAGGACCGGCCCTCGCCGTACCACCACCAATGCTCGGCGACATGGGAGGAGACACCGAAACGCAAGCCGCGCGCGCGTGTCGCCGTGGCGAGCTCACCGACCACATCGCGATGAGGACCCATGGCGGCGGCGTTCCAGGGAGTCATATCGGAGGCGTACATGGCGAAGCCGTCGCAGTGCTGGGCGACAGGCACGACGTAGCGGGCACCGGCGCGGGCGAAGAGATCGACCCACGCGGCGGGATCGAATTGCTGCGCCCGGAACATCGGGATGAAGTCCTTGTAGCCGAACTTGGACTGCGGGCCGTAGGTGGCGATCTGGTGGTCATAGGCCGGATTGCCGGGGATGTACATGTTGCGCGAGTACCACTCATTCGCAAAGGCGGGCACAGAGTAGACGCCCCAGTGGAGGAAGATGCCGAACTTGGCGTCGCGGAACCATTCCGGTGTGCGGTACTGGGCAAGCGAATCCCAGTTAGCGTTGAAGGGAGCGGCATGGCTGGCGGTCGTGTCGCGGACCTTGGCGACCTGCTGCGCGATATTGCGCGCGGAGTTCTGCGGTGTCGCGGACTGAGCGCCCAGCGTGGCCGCCGGAATGGCCAGCACCGCAAGCAGAGCGGTGCCTATAGCTTTGGGGAAAATCATCGCGCGACTATAGCAGAGCGCGAAGCTGCTTCGCATGCTGATTTTGCGTCGCATATGCGCACCGAGCCAAGGCGGGTCACGCGAAAAGTGGCGCAGGGTCTATTGGTGCACTCCAGCAAAACCCGCCCAATTCGTATTCATATTGGACAACAAACCTCTCGACAGCGGATCATCGGAAGCCGGACTGGAGATGACTCGGCCCCGCCCTCCTGTCCTAAGGATCTGCTGATGTCTATCGAGCGCTACTCCCGCCGCCGTTTCAACTCCCTCATCGCCTCGGCTCCTCTTTGGCCGCTCGCAGCGAAAGCCTTCGCCGCGCCCACTCGCGAGCTCCTCATTACCAAGTCCGGCGCAGTCGCCGACAACTCTACCGTGAACACCAAGAGCATTCAGGCTGCCATCGATCAGCTTGCCGCTAAGGGCGGAGGCACGGTTGTCGTCCCCAAGGGTGTGTTCGTCTCCGGTGCTCTGTTCTTCAAGCCGCGTGTGAACCTGCGCCTCACCGAAGGCGCTGTCCTGAAGTGTTCTACCGACCTTGCGAACTTCCCCGCGCAACGCACCCGCATTGAAGGCCACTTCATGGACCACTTCACCCCGGCCTTCATCAACGCGACCCACTGCGACGGATTTCAGCTCACGGGGGATGGCACCCTCGACGGAGCGGGCATGCCTGTGTGGGAGGCTTTCTGGAAAGGCAGAGCCGAGAACAAGGGCTTCACCAATACCGGCCTGCCCCGCGCCCGGCTCGCGCTCATCGAAGGCTCGAAGGACGTCAGGATCGAGGGCATTACCTTCAAGGATTCGCAGTTCTGGAACTGCCACCTTTACAACAACGATGGTGTCTTGGTGCAGAAGGTCCACTTCCAGGTGCCCGACGACTACAGGCAGGCTCCCAGCACGGACGGTATCGACATCGACAGCTCCCGCAACGTCACGGTGGATAGCTGCGTCTTCTCCGTCACCGACGACTGTATTGCGTGCAAAGGCTCCAAGGGCCCGCGCGCGATGGAGGACAAGGACAGCCCGGCCGTCGAGCACATCCGCGTGCGCAACTGCACGTTCAAGCGTGGCGGCGGCGTTCTCACCTGCGGCAGCGAAGCCACTTTGGTCCGCGACGTCATCGCGGAAGACTGCAAGATCACGGGCGGCGTGCGCATCGCAACGCTGAAGCTACGGCCCGATACCCCCCAGCACTACGAAGACATCACCTTCCGCAACATTATCTCCGAAGGCCCCTCCAGCGGCATCATCAACATGGCGCCGTGGTCGCAGTATTTCGATCTGCAGGGTATGGAACCGCCCAAATCCATTGTCAAGAACCTGAAGTTCATCGACATCAAGGGTACCTTCACCTCCTTCGGCACCATGAAGCCTAATCCCGGTCAGACCGACATAAGCGACGTGCTCCTGAAGGATTTCGACGTCACGATCAAGAACGACAAGCTCAACACTTCCGGCGTCACCGGCCTCAAGTTCGAGAACGTCATCGTCAACGGAAAGCCTTACTCCGTCTAGTTCCATCCAGGACGGGCGTGACGCATAGTGGACGCGCCAGCGCGCGAAGTTTCTAGATCGAGTAGAAGATCATTCGGTAAGAACCAGGGCTTAGCTATCGAAAGCTACTACGAGGCGCTCGGGGAAAATGCCCTGCTTCGTCAGATGTCCTGCGGGTCCAGCGGCACGACGCAGATTCTTTTGCTGCAATACCGGCTTCAACATCAGCGGTAGCAGTGCCATGGCGATGTGTACCGCGAAGCAGGAGTGCAGTCCATAGCCAAAGTGCATGTACTGGTAAGGGCGGCGATCGGGATCGAAAGTTCCAGGGTGCGGAACACGACGGCCATCGTGCATGGCGGACCGGACACTGGCAGCCACCGTGGCTCCTTTCCGCACAGTCCGGGCACGGAAGTGTCCAGCGGCGATCTTGTAATCTTCAGCAGCGACGCGCATAAGCGCTGGAGTCAAGGGGTCAAAGCGCATGGCCTCGAAGAGGAGAGCGGAGAGCTTCCGGTCATCATTTTCGCTGGCTGCCTGCTGCGCTTGCGCCAACGCGGCAGGGCGGAGCAGAAGCTGCTCCATCGCCTTCGGTGCAACCATCGCCGGTTGCGGCAGACCTCCCACGATGAGGCCAACGAGGTTGCTGCGGATGGCGGTGTCGTCCATTCCCGGAACGTTGAGGCGTTGGAGGTCGAGGCAGCGACCGAGCACGTCGTCCTTGGGCGGGCTCGACTTCCGCAGGGCGAGCAGCGCATCTACATGGTTGCGCAAGGCGGGCGCGTAAAGATCGACTTCCACACGAAGCGAGGGGTCGTTGGCCTGATCCGCGAACTGAAACTCGAAGAGGCGCGTAGCCCAGACACGGAGGTCCGCATCCGCAGGACCAGGTGTGCCGAAATAATCGCAGAAGACACTGAAGGTGACGTCTCGGACAAGTTCGACGATATCGACCTGTCCAGTGCCGTCAGCGACCATGGATTGAGCGGACGCCGCAGTAGCTGGCATCAGCGTAGATTCGATATCGGTACGGCGGACCACGATGCGCATGTTGGTGGTGTCGCGAGCATATTCTCCCGTGTTCGTGAGGCCGAGGAAGAAGGGGTAGCCATCCATGATGACGTCGAGCTTTTCCTTGTAGGAGTTGACGAAAACCTGGCTCAGCGACAGCACCTCTTCAACGTCGTCGAAGCGTGTGACGAGCACGAATTTGCCCAGGGAGAGGACGGGGCAAAGGTTGCGCAGGACCCGAAAGAGAAGCTCGAGGTGGTCCATGCCCCAAGCGGTAGCTTTGCCTTTGAGTGTGGAACTGGGCGGGGCGGCCTTGCGAACGATCGTTGGCATGAGGCTCCGGAGTAGGTCGGATCAGTATGCGGGAAGATGGATGAAACTTAGCCAAGCCAGCTTCGACGGATAGCTACGCGTCAAACACTCATCTGGCCAATCGTCGGGCACCCTTTGCGATAGGAGCATAATTGAGCATCATGTGCTGAATGTCAAACTTTTCTGCGAAGTGAGCACGACATGGTTGGTGTGAGGAGATAGCTAATTAGCTAGGAATTCAGCATCCGCTTCAACATCGATGCCGAGCCCACGCCCTGATTCGCGTTCGACTGATTTGCACAAAAGCATAAAGTTCCGCCTAATCAGGCCGAGACATCACATTTGGCTTGACAGTCGCTTTCAGACGAACGAATCTAACCTCCTGCATCAGATTGTTCCGCTCCGGCCTCCAGTGGCCAGGACTGGGTGTGTTGTTCCGCGACCGTGGGCCCAAGTTCCTGAGCAACTGACACATCGTTGGTTTACGAGGCCTCATGAGCAACATCAACGGCAAAGCCTACGCGATGAATGTCATCACGCCTATGAAGCCCTGGAAGACCTGGCTTCTGCGCGCCTTCTTCGTTGCCCTGGGAAACATCAAGCCCCTGCAATCGGATCTTATCCATCTTCAGTTCATTCAGTTCGCTCGCTGGGTTATCGTTCCCCGGCATGGTTTTCCTCATCTCGGTGAATCTCAAAAGCGAGAAAGCCTTAAGTACGATTACCTTCTGTTCTTCAGTAACTTCAACGGCACCTGGAACCAGTACATTGACGCCTTCTCGGCAGTGCTCAGCCTCGGGCTGAATCTGGTCTGGCGCTGGAGCGAGAAGTTCCCAGGCGCGGTGCCCGTCACGCCCTTCAAAAATTACATCAGCCGTGTTCAGTTCGATACGGACTATTTCTTCTCCGCTTATCCAGAAGCGACGATCAACGATGTGCAATCGGCTCACATCGTGCAGAGCGAACTCAATGCCCTCAGCACACAGGCAGATGCGCTTACGCCGGAAGAGTTCCGATCGGCCTATCTGCAGTTTGTCCTCAACGTGCAATCCCATCTGGGCTCCACCGGAACTGCTCCAGAAGTTTTCTAAATCTCCGAGGTCTGTCCATGCCAAGCAAGAGCGGCAGCGTCTACGGTCTCACCCTGCTCTGCCCGATCATTGATGACGACAACGCGGTCCCCTCGCATGACCTGCAGATCCGCTATCACCTTTCGAGACTCTCGCTAGGGCCGGATGGCCCCTTCGCCACCGCTCCCGGAACGCATCTGGCTCGGCTTGTCGTGCTCGATGATGTTATCTACGTGGGCATGCCTTCGTGCGAGGAGCATCTGCGATCGAAGTATCTCGTCTTCGAATGTAACTGCGATGGCGACCGCGATACATACCTGAGCGGGCTTTTCCACCACATCCCAGATCAACTCGACGCCATCTGGCAACACTGCTCAGGCTATCCCGGCACGAAGGATCTGTCCGCATTTCTCAACTACATGAAGCGTTGTGAGCTCGAGACGACTTTCTTCTTCGCTCCAGTGAACGATAAGTCGGTGCCGCAGACACTTTCCGCGCTGCAGGCTCAGCGTGCTGTAGCGGCCTTTGTCGCCACTCACCAGAGTTGCAGTGCAGCCGACCTTCAGAAAGATTTCAGGGTCTTCATCGACCGGCTTGCCAAGGCGCCGGTGCCACGGCCCGCCGCACACGGTTTCCACCGTGCGCTGAAGACAGGAGGGCGCAATGAGTAAGCTGGACGCCAGCGATATACAGGGCTTCGCCATGCGCGGTTACAACATGCCCTATGCCCGCTACTGCTTTCTACACTTGACTGGCGCAGCTGCGGCGCGCGCGCTGCTTGCCAAACTCCTGCCACTGGTGACCACCGGCCAGCTTTGGGACCGGAAGCCGCAGAGCACCCTCAATCTTGCCTTCACGTTCGGCGGCTTCGCAGCCATGGAACTTCCGCGGGCCACCCTCATCAGCTTCCCGGTCGAGTTCCAGCTCGGGATGCGAGCGCGGGCAGGCATACTGGGAGATACCGGGGAAAATGCTCCACAACAATGGGAAGCGCTGTGGCAGGAAGATGAAGTGCATGTCTGGCTCGGCATCAGTGCGACGGAGCCGGAGGCTCTCGAAGCACAGTTTCAGATTGTGCAGTCGCTGCTCGAAAGCACAGGAGGCGCTGTACTGCTCGGTACACAGGACGCGTGCGCCCTTAGCAAAGATGGCAAATTCAATACCCAGGAGCATTTTGGATACACAGACGGCTTCGGCAACCCCGACTACCTTGGCGTGTGCCGCAAGACGCAGCCTGGCCAGGGCAAGCTTTCCGCCGATGGC
>CAXSHQ010000044.1:7937-18745 GCA_964236875.1 uncultured Acidobacteriaceae bacterium
CCGGCGAGCTGCTGCTCGGCTATGCCGACGAGGCCGGCGAGCTTCCGGTCGCACCGGTGCCGCACCTGCTCGCTGCCAATGGCACCTTCATGGTTTATCGCAAACTGCGGCAGCGCGTCGGCACCTTTCGCGCGTTCCTCAATCACTGGATCTCGCTCTATGGTGAAGGTGACAGCTTAGCGAAAGAAAAGCTCGCCTCGAAGTTCATCGGTCGTTGGCGTGATGGAACGCCTGTAGAGCTCTCGCCAGATCGCATGGACCAGAGCATCGTGCAGGATCCTGACCGCAGCACCAATTTCCAGTACGCCAAGGATGATTTAGCAGGCACCAGATGTCCACTCGGCGCACATATTCGCCGCGTAAATCCGCGCGACGCCTTCGGCTTTGAAGGACGCTTGATTCATCGGCGCCGCATCTCCCGTCGCGGTCTTACCTACGGCCCTCCCGCACCCCCTGAGGACACTCCCGACGGGCAGGACACTGAGGCGCTGGACGCCGTCGATCGTGGGATTGCTTTCATGGCGTTGAATGCAAGCCTGGCTCGTCAGTTCGAGTTCGTGCAGCAACAGTGGATTTCCTATGGCAACGACGCACGGCTCGGCAACGAAAAGGATTTGCTCATGGCACACCACGAGCCCGGCGAGCGGTACGGCATCCAGGGGGACGGTTCGCCGACGAACCCGCCGCTCTTCTGTACAGCCTTGCCCAACTTCGTACAGCTTCGCGGTGGCGGCTACTTCTTCTTGCCCAGCATTACAGCGCTTGGGATGCTTAGCATGAACCTCGTTGACCCGCGTTGAAGTGCTCCGTACTTGTGCAGCAGTGCTGCACGCAGGAATCGCTCGCAGCTTCCCGTAGTGAAGCAACGATGGCTTCACCTGCTCGTTAGGAACACCGTACGACGAGTGCAATCCTGCAGGCCCTCTATGCGTCTAGATGGATGGCTGAGAGGAAGATCCACCCAAAGGCCGCCGTACTGTCTGCGTCAGGGAGAGTAGGTCTGTGCCGTTATCTTCGCCTCTTTCCACGCCCTGCGTCATCGCCTTCCGGCTCGCCGCTGCCACTTCGATCTGCCGCAACAGAATGACCACCCGCGCAGGCTCGTACCTTTTCCCTCGCCTCATACGCTCTCCTGTCCAATGTGTCTCTCATCCGTGGGCACAAACAAGCCGGGTAGACCAACTCCTCCTCAACCCGAAATAGGATCCGGGAGTCCGCTTCAAAAGGAGGCGCGGCGTGGGCATGAGGAGACTCTGGGCCGGTTGAAAACCGCTCTATAGTTTTGCCAAACTGCGCTTCAGCTTGTCTCTCGTTTTCCTCGCTCAATTCTCCGCCTGGTAAGACTGCCACGCGAATCAGCTTGACAGTTTTCTGTTCGTTATGCGAATTTGCAGTCGAGCAAAAAATAGGTTCTCTGTGCACACGAACAGGGTTCCGCTGTTGTCAACGCCTGAATATTTTGAGGAAAGTGATGCACATACCCGTTTCCCGTTCCCACCCATCTGGCGTTGTTTCCCGCGCCGTCCTGGCAGTTGTCGCATTCTTTGCGCTCATCCTGCTGCCTGCCCGCCCGCTGCATGCGCAGCTCGCAGGCAAGGGCGCAATCACCGGCGTCATTGCGGACAGCAGCGGAGCGGCGATTCCCGGCGCAACCGTGACCGCTATCAACGACGCCAGCGGTATCAGTACGAAACAAACCACCACCGGCGCGGGCGATTACAACATTCAGACACTCGATCCCGGCATCTACACCGTGACGATTGTTGCCCCGGGATTCCAGACTGTTGAACAGAAGAACGTGCACGTCAACGCACTCGAATCGCAAACGCTGAGCCCGAAACTCACCGTCGGCGCCGAGTCGGAGACCATCACTGTAACCGACCAGCCGGCGCAGCTGGAAACTTCTAATGCCGCGCTGGGCGGCACGCTTGAACAGGAAGTCTACTCCGCGCTGCCCATTGAGATGGGCGCCTACGGCCAGCCCGACCAGCGCCGCGCCACGGACTTCGTCTTCCTCATCCCCGGCGTGCAGGTCAGTGGCAGTCCAACGACCAGCACCGGTATCGTCAACGGCTCGCGCAGCGCCGTCACCCCTACCTACATTGAAGGCGTCGCCTTTGTTCGCGCCGCCGGCAACGGCGATCCGCGCTTCGTGTGGACGGCTATCTCCGTCGATGCCGTCGATCAGCTCTCCGTGCAGACCTCAGGCTTCTCCGCCCAGTACGAAGGCCAGGGCGTGCAGAACTACAGCATCAAGCAGGGCGGCAACAAGTTTCACGGCTCCGTCTACGAGTTCTTCCGCAACACCGCGCTCGATACCTGGGGCTTCTTCGGTCCTCTCAGCGTCAACCCGCTCACCGGCAAGCCGCTCAAGCCAATTGAGCATTCCAACGAGTACGGCATCAACCTCGGTGGCCCCCTCGTTCCCTTCGGCACGTGGAAAGAAAAGCTCTTCTTCTTCGGCAACTACAACGGCTTCCGCTACTCCAGCCAGACGCCTCTGCAGGTCAGCTACCCCACCCTTGCCGAGCAGGGTGGAAACTTTCAGGGCCTGACCAATCCTATCTACGATCCTTCCACGCAGGCCGCCTGCACCGCAAACAGCACGGACGGTCCATGCCGCTATCGTTACGGCCAGCTCTTTAGCGGAACCAAAGGCGCCCGCGGCGGCCCGGCTTCGGCCTGTGCGGGATCGCCGAGTACCTGCCTGGACGTTATCCCGTCCAGCCAGTTCTCTCCCATCTCTGTCAGCATGCAGAAGTATCTGCCTCAGCTCACCAACCAGAACCCGCAGAACAACTACGTCGCGCCCAACAAGACCGCTCTCACCAACTGGTCTCACACAGAGCGGGTGGACTACGTCATCAACGACAAGCAGAGACTCACGTTTGTGGCCGCCATCGGCCGGCAGGCCAGCTCTGTTCCCGTTGGGCAGACCGGCGGCAACGTCGGTCCGCTGCCGTATAACCGCGGTCAGGCCTACGCGCCCAAAACAGCCGTCGGCATCGTCGAGCACACGTATGCGTTCTCTCCCCACGTCATCAATCAGCTCAAGTATGGCTACGCTCGTTACGATGGCCCTACCTTCGACGCCAATGAGCAACCGCCCTACGCCGCAACCGCTTTCGGCATCACCAATCTTCCCTCTGGCACGGCTTCGAATGCGTTCCCCGGCGTGACCTTCAGCGGAACAAACGCGCCCACCGCCTGGGCTGGCCTCGGGCCCAGCCGCAACATCGCGCAAAACTACACGCTGGTGGACAACGTCCAATGGAGTCTCGGCCGGCATAGCCTCACCCTGGGTTCGCAGATCGCCTGGCTTTCCTATGCGAACATCCCGGGTCCCACCGGCAGCTCGTTCCTCGCGCTCACCGCCGCCGTCTCGGAGACCGCGCAGTATGTCGGCACCAGCGGCAGCCTCGCAGCTCTCAGTGGCACCGGCCTCGGATACGCCAGCTTCCTCATCGGCAACTTCGATACCAGCAGCGTCACCACCTATGCAGTCCGTGAGTATGGCTCCCGCTTCCGCGCCATCTCTCCTTACGTGCAGGACAACTTCAAGGTCACCAGCAAACTCACACTGGACCTCGGCCTGCGCTGGGACTACTTCCCGCCGGTGCATGAGAACGTTGACAGCCTCGCCTTCTACAATCCCTCTCTCACCAACCCCGTGACCAACCTCCCCGGCGCTCTGCAGTTCGCTGGCACTGGCCCCGGCACCTGCAACTGCCACACGCCTGTGAACGCCTACTTCGGCAACTTCGGCCCGCGCATCGGCGCCGCCTACCAGCTCGACCCCACGACCGTCCTCCGCGCCAGCTATGGCATCATGTTCACGCACGGCGGCGGCACCGGCGGTTCCAGCGCTGCGCAACTCGGCTCCGGCAACACGGCGCGCGGCTTCTCTACCAGCGGCACCACCTCGCAGAGCAGCGGTCTCCTTCCCGGTCTAACGCTCAACGCGGCCAACACCGCGGTGCCCAGCTTCGCGCCTGCTCTCGGCCGCGCTTCCGGCGCGGGCTTCGGCACCGGCTATACCACCGTCGCCGGCTATACAGGCACACCGCAGGGCCTCGCCTACTTCGACCCCTACACGGGCAGCCGCTCACCGGAGTACGTCAACTACACCTTCGGCTTCCAGCATCAGTTCGCCGAAGGCTTCACTACCAGCGTCACCTACGCCGGCTCCCAGGGCCACTTCCTCACACCGGACGGCAGCAATATTCGCGGCCCCCTCTCAAACGCGCTCGACCCGCGTTACAACTCCCTCGGCGACGCCCTCAACTACAGCGGCTCTACCTCCACCAAGCTCGCCACCTTCTGCGCCAGCGCAGCTGCCAACGGCGTCTGCCCGTCCTACTACCCTCTGCTCACGTCCAGCCAGACACTTGCGACGCTGTTGAGGCCCAATCCATTTGAATCAATCAGCGACCAGTTCTATAACGTCGCCAACTCCAACTACAACTCGCTCCAAACCGTCGCCTCCTTCCGTGCCTTCAAGGGACTGACCTTCAATGCAAACTACACGTGGTCGCGCTCCATTGATAATGCCGGCACCTTCCGCACCGGTTACGATCTTCCCGCGGCTTACTCTAACACCGGCCAGTCCTACACCCGCGGTTCGCAGGAGCGCACCGTCTCCGCCAACAACCAGCCGCATAAGTTCGTCGCCTCTGGCGTCTGGGAGCTGCCCTTCGGCAAATCCATCGCCGCATCCAACAGCGTAGAGCGTGCGATTCTAGGGGGCTTCAAGCTTTCTACCATCTTCCAGGCGTACACAGGCTCGCCGCTCGTCATCACCGGCTCCACCTGCACCTCCAACCCCGCCAACAACGTTTGCACCCCGAACTACAATCCGAATACTCCCATGAACCAGAGAGTCAGGATCAATGGTAAGTGGGGCCAGGGAGTGACGGCTGCCGATACGACCAAGCCCTTCATAGACACCACAGCTTTCGCTCTCTACACGCCGTCGACCCTTCCCGCCGTGGGCACGACCGCACGGGCGGAGTACCCGTCCACCGCCGGTCCGCTGCCGTACACCTTCGGCAACCTCCCGCGTACCGCCGCCTACAACCTGTATGGGCCGGGCAATTACCAGCTCGACCTTGCCCTCGTCCGCACCTTCCCGCTTCATTTCGAAGGCGCTACGCTCAACTTCCGCGCTGAGTACTATAACGTGACCAACCACACCAAGTTCGCGGTAGCCAGCACGGCTGTCGGTAACTCGAACTTCGGCCGCGTCACTTCGGACGGCTCCTCCACTCGACGTGCGGCACAGTTCTCCGCCCGCATCAACTTCTAACTAGCCACTACAACCCGGAGCGGGAGATGTCGCGCACCTCGCAGCGCACATCTCCCGCTTTTTCGTTAAGCCCACGGCTTCAGTCCCAGAAGCCATGCTCCTCAGGAGTGTCCATGCACGCCCGTCAGTCCCTTTTTCGCACCCTCCTCTTTGTCGCCTTCACAACAGCCGCACTGCATGCACAGGACACGCTGCGCGGCATGGGACCTATCAACGGGTACACCGGCGTGGTCTTCAACACCACCAGTGACAAGTACGACTACCTCGTGGACAGCTCGCTTCCGCAGGATGACCCGGCCACCAAGCGCTTCCGCACCGTGGAGGGCGCCTACGCCGCCGCGCCCGCCGGGACCGTCGGCCACCCGACGGTGATCGGCATCAAGCCGGACGTGTATCTCCTGCCCGGAAAAGGCTTGAACACCGGTCTCGCCATCACCAAGAACAACATCACGCTGCTCGGTCTCACCGATGACCGCCGCAAAGTAGTCCTCGCCGACAACCGCGGCAACCAGGAAGGCGCGGGCGTACTCGGCAACTCCAACAACGGCTACACCATGACGGTGAAGGCTGACGGTTTTTCCGCCATCAACCTCACCATCATCAACTTCTGCAACATGGATTATGAATATCCTGGCAACCCTGCCAAAAACCTCAAGATGCGCTCGCCGGTCGTCACCCAGGCAGTCGCCTTTGATGTTCAGGGAGACCGGCACTTTTATTCGCACGTCGCCTTCCTGAGCCGGCTGGACACCATGTTCATCCGCACCACACGCTCCTACTTCACCAATGCGTACGCGGAAGGCACCGATGACTTCCTGGGAGGCGGCACGGTCGGCGTCTGGAAAGACTCGGAGATTTACTTTCCCACCGGCAACGGCGTCATGTCAGCCTCCGGCATCACCTTCATCAACACCGTCTTCCGTGCCAGCAAAGGGCTTGAGTTCTACAAGGGCACCCGCAATCCCGTCACCCTCATCGACTGCGTCCTACCCGCCAATACCGCTGCCGCGCCCATCGCTTGGATGGTCTGGAAAGCGCCGCTACGCCAGAACCTCTATTCGCTTACCTACCGCGTCAAGAATCCGGACGGCAAACCCGCGCAGATCGTCGACTCCATCGTCGGTGCGCCGCGCTTCACCATGTCGCGCGAGCTCAGCGCCGAAGAGATGCAGGCCTTCAATCCCTGGAACCTGTTGCACGCCATCCCTGGCGGAGCCGAGGACAGCTGGGATCCCGCCGGCGTGCGCGCTCAGTATGAGCCTCTCGGTGCACCCGTCTTCCGCATGAACGTCGCAGCACGGAGCCTTGCTGAAACCGCCACGGCCGCAACTCCCGCCGCGCTCGCTTTAGCTTCGCCTTTTGGCACCCCAACGCCCGGCAACGCCACCATCCGCACAGGTGGCCCTGGTGTGAAGCTCTCCGCCACCGTGATGCCCGCGGCCGCTTCGGCTGCATCCCTCACCTGGTCCAGCCCATCGCCCCTCGTTGACTTCAGCATCAAATCCGGCCCCGCTACCACTGTTACCGGCCGCAACACCACCCAGCGCGCCGAGTGGGTGCCCGTCCGAGCCACAGCGCCCAACGGCTTCTACGTCACCAGCTATCTCTACGTGGAGCCTGCCTTCATTCCATCGCCCACGCTCGCCGCCGCGCCGCGCATCGAGAAGTCGCGCGGCACAGCCATCGTCCGCTACGACCTTGGCCTGCGCGGTAAAGAAGACCAGTCCCGCATCACCTGGTCCACTTGCGCCGACCGTGAGTGCGCAAACCTGCGCCCAGTCGCCGTCAGCCGCGGCGACCAGCCTCTGATCCAGCTTCCGCTCACCGCTGGAATGGTCGGCAAGTATCTCCGCGTCGTTGTCGAGCCCAAACACAACATCAGCGATGCCGGACCGGGCGTTACGGCCATCTCCGCCCAGCCCGTGGCCGCGTCAGACGTCACCGCCGCCTCCGTGACGCCGCACTTCCGCAACTTCGTCGAAACCGAAAACAAATCGTTTGAGAACGGCATGTGGACCGTCCTCGGAACGTTCACCAGCTCCACCGGCGAAGAGCTTACCGATGGCTACGGCCTGCGTGTCAGCTCCGCCGGCACGACCCTCGCCTACCAGAACGATGGCCCGGTCGGCGACATGACCGTCAACGTGACCATGACGCCTGAGAAAACCGCCGGCCAGGGCTTCGGGATCCCCGGCTCCTCGGCCGACGACGAAAAGGTGCAGCGCGCCGACCTCTTCATCAAGTACGACCCCCGCACCCGCACCGGCTACTCCCTGCGCTTCTGGCGCACCACGCAGTCCGGCGAAAAATGCATGTTTCAGCTCTTCCGCATCACCGAGGGAAAGGGCACACCCCTTAACGACGAGCAGCAACTCACCGGCGTCTTCAAGCCGCAGACATTGCTGACGCTCTCTGTCCGCGGTTCCACCCTTTCCGTCACCGGCTCCAATAGCGTGGACGCCGAAAAACTTTCCCTCACCGCCCAGATCCAACCCAACCCCTTCGGCGGCGCCGGCGCCTACTGGTCAGGGTCCGTGCCCCTGGGCAACAGCGTCACCTTCAGCCGCTTCGACATCACCTACCCCACCCGCTAACCGTGCAGGGCGGATCTCTCACCACCCCGGTCCGGGGTGGCGCGCCCGCCCATGCCACTCGTGTGATCTTGATGTGGCCCCGCTGCGATGCAAACCTTCCCGTCAGATGGATCACTGCACGCCCTTGTACACGGAAACGGCAACGTCGTGCCGCACTAGAAGTGCACAGTGTTGTTACGTTTAGTAACTTCCAAACCCTTCGTTTGAATCTCCAGGCTCCCTCCTGCGTAATCGGCGTGGGCTGGGAGCTTCAGTGAAACCGTTTCAGTTTTCGGAAGGAGGTCGACCGGCGCCCTGAGCGGTGCGGCGTTCGCCGAGGCAATCACCCTCCCGCTACGATCGCGCAGCACGATCTTCGATGCCGGCGCATCGACCGCGCCGAGACTGTGGATCGTGACATGCATCACCTGGCCGGTTACCTTGACATCCTCCGGGTCAAGACCAAGATCGGGCCTCGACCAGTAGGGCACACCCTTTTCTGCCAGCTTGAGATCCAGCACCGTATAGGTATGGGGCGCGAGAGTGAATTCAAGCGTTCTCGATCGCTCAAACGCCAGCGTGCGCGTAGCAGCCCCCTCTATCGGGCCAGTGCTTGAGTCGGCAGTTCCCTGCGTAACCTGCCACATGCCGGGATCTATCTCAGCGCCAGTCATGTGTGCGGTCACGGGCGTGGGATCGAGGTTGTAAGCGACCACCTTGAAATGGTCGGGTGTCGCGTTGGGAACGAGGAGGGCGACGCTCTCGTCCGTTGCCGGTGCGTCGAACTGCCAGGAGATGACGTTGCCGGGGTAGACCCTGTCGCGTGAGAGAGCAACACCGCCGAGGCGCGCCCGCTGTAAATCGGCGGTATTAAAGCCGCCCCCGTCGGCCACGCGGTCGATCCACAGACTGCCGTATGTGTTGATGTATTCGCGATCGAATTCGGCCTCGAGCTGCGCACGGTAAACGGGCTCGAGGAGGTGCGTATCGCCGGTCATCTGCCAGGCAAACTGACCGCCGCCCGCCGTGTATTGCCGCCCCAGCGTATCGCGCAGGCCGAGGATATCGATCGCGTCGGCGTTGACCTGCTGCAGTGAGAGCGCACCGTCATCGAGCAGGGGGGCGAGATACTTTTTGTCCCCGGTCCAGCGGTACGCAGCCCAGAAGAAAAACCAAGGCGCACCTCCGCCAAAGCCGCCCGCCGCAGCACCAGCCTCCCGATCGCTTTCGAACTGAATGGTGGAGCTTGTGGTGTAGCGGCCGTTCGCTCCGGCACGCCGATGTGCGAGCAGGCCATCAGCCATCTCGAGTACAAGCTTCCTGGCTTCCGGCATCCCGTTATAGAGCACGAGCAAGAGCGCAGGCTGGAACACATAGTAGCCGCGCGCCTTGGACCAGCCCCACACGCCGCCGGTAGCCATCTTTTCCCCGTTGAAGTAGGCGGAACGCATGTGGCGATGGCCGGCAGGATTGATGCCTGTAAGCCACTCGAGACGCTTCGCGGTTTTCATTGCGCGCTCGACCTGCTTCGGACTTCCGAAATCAAGGAGCATCATCTGACCGAGCACGTTGATGCCATCTTCATAGCTGTGCAGCTCGTCATACTGACCGCTGGCAAGGCCGTTCAGGAAGAGGCCTTGAGAGAAGTCGGCTTCAAGCTCTTTTGCAACGGACCCAGTGATCTTCTTTTCGGGCGCCCCCATAAGCGCTACTGAAGGAAAGAGGTCGGTGAGGTCGGAATCATCGGAGAGGCCGCCTCCGAACTCGCCGTTTGAGATCTGGCGATTGTCGATGTACCAGTTCACGAACCGCTTGAAATAATCCATATCCTTCACCTGCAGCCAGGCCCAGGCAGGAACGCCGGCGGGGACTTCGGGCGCGGTGTAGGGTGGCCGGGGTTGGCCCTTGTTGGCGTCCCACCAGTATTTGCGGCCCAGGTCGTTGTCAGGATCGACTCGCAGAAGGTCCGTAACGTCTGCATAGAAGCGATTCCAGGTATTCAGCTTCTCAGAACCGACAGCCTCTTCCACCATGTTGGCGTAGTTGTCCTTCACCTCGGTCAGGCGATCGGCGATGTGCTCTGGAAGTGCCTGGGCGCGAGGCTTGAAGACGAGACGGACTTCCGCGCCTTCCAGTGAGCTTGCGCCAAATTCTGCTGAGGCAGAAGCAAGCGTGATGTACAGGCTTTTGTTATTCGGAAGGATCCGGTCACGCGTGTCAAGCCATAGTGTGTGCGGCTTGCCGGGCTCCACCGAAAAATTGAAGTCCAGCATGTTGCGCAGCGGCCATAACGGGTCCTTCACCTGTATGTTCATGGGGATGTACTTCCCATGGGTCGGCTTGATGTTGAGCGCGGGTAAATCGATCGCGATCCCGTCCAGGCCTTTCTGGATGTTCTGCCAGCTCGCTCCACCCGCTCCGCGGCCACCGGAGTTGTTGCCGCGCATATCGCAGGGAATCAGGATTTGCACGATCGGTAATCCGGACTGCTGGATGCGCACGTTCGCTCCAAAACCACCAGGGAGGGCCGCCGTGCCAGCCCCGCGTCCGGCACGGCGGCCTTGGCCTGATCCCCGGCTTGCTCCACCAGCAACGGCTGTGCGCGCGGGTTCGGAGGACGCTGTTGTTCCCGGGGTTGCGCCCGCATTCTCTTCAATGTCCGCGCGGCCCTCTGCAGCTGCATCTCCGCCTGCAAACCTTCCACCGCGACCGAACCCGCCCGTACTCACTGCGATGAGCGTCTGCCGTTCTTCGCTGGGAAACCGGCCGTCGATCCAGGCAACGAGCGGATCGAGCGAGGGGTTGTCCTGTGCCGCGATCGAATTTAGACGGTAACTCAGCTTGAACTCGTCAGCAGGCTCGCGGCCCGGATGAACGTAGTACGCGGAGAGCTCGCCAATGGGCCACTCCTGAACCTCGTTCGTGAAGCG
>CAXSHQ010000045.1:0-11210 GCA_964236875.1 uncultured Acidobacteriaceae bacterium
CCATGACGACAAAGAGGTGACCTTTGCGGCGACGGTGGTCGAGACCCTGCACTTGCTGCGGGGTGAGGGTGCGCTCTTCAACGGGCAGGACGGAGTTGGTGGTCGCCATCGCGCGGGTGCTCCTACGTGGTTGGGATGCGTGGCGGGGCCGCGCGGTTCCTGTGAGGATTATTAGAGCACAGGTGCCGGCACTCCCCTGTTCGTAACGTTCCGCTGTTGCGCAGAGGCTAACAGCTCATGTAGCAGATGAGCCGGGGGTTAACTCCTGTGGTTCCTCTTTTGAGTGTTTAGGGGTTAGTAACAGCTCATGTGGCGGTTGAGGCGGGTGTTAACTGCCTTGGTTCCCGAGATTGTCTGCCGGGGGAGGGCCTCGGGGCTGAAGCCCCTCCTCTGAAGATGGGTGTTTGTGGCAGGGCTGAAGCCCTGCCCTACCGTTCGTCGCCGCTTTCGTTGCCGCTACGGTGTTGCCGCTACTGCTATGGGCGGACGTAGGCGCCGTGGTCGAGGAGGTGGCGGCGGAGCGCCTGTAAGGCGCGGGTTAGCTTATTGGCTGTGCGGAGGAGGTGGTGGACGGCGCTGGCGAGCGGAAGGGGGAGCTCGGCTACGGGGTAAATGAAGAGCCAGTACCGCCAGTTGCGGGAGAAAAGGTGGCGGATGTCGTGCGCGAAGTTCTCCACGTTCATTTCGGCGTGGCGGCCGCGGCGCATCTCCAGGATGGCGTCGCAGAGCCAGTAGCGGAGGACTCCGTTCATGAGGGCGCGGGCGAGGGCGGGGTCGGCGGCGAAGTAGGTGCGGGCGATGCGCTCGAGGCGGACGCCGAAGACCTCGCAGATGCCCCGGCCGCCGGAGTTATAGGAGCGGTAGGCGATGAGCCGCTGCCAGCAGTAGAGGACCCGCATGCGGCGATGCACCAGCGGGAAGATCCAGCCCATCTGCGTGAGGTTGGAGCTGTGGAGCTCTTCCACGGGCGGGTGTGGGGTGGCGAAAAGGCGGTTGCGGTTGATGAGAACGACGCTGATCAGGCCGAGCAGCGCGTTCGCCTTTTCCAGGAAGTAGCGGCCGTCGGTGACCACTTCCGCGAAGCGGCCGAGCTTGTCCTGGAGCTCCAGGGAGCCAAAGTTCAGGTCGCCGCTAAAGGCGACGCTGGAAAGGTAGACGATGTCGTGGCCGCCCGCAGCCTCCCCTTTTTGGAGCAGGCTCAGGAGCGCGGGCAGAGCGCCGGGGAGGGGCAGGTCGTCGTCGCCCATGATCCAGCAGTACTGGCCGGTGGCGGAGCGCAGGCAGCTGATGAAGTTGGCGTCGGAGCCGATGTTCTGTTCGTGGCGGCGATGCTGGACGGGCAGGCCGCGCGCCTGCATCGCGGCGACGACTTCGGGGGTGTTGTCATCCGAGCCGTTGTCCGAGACGACGAACTCGACCGTTCCCCTGTGGGGCCCGGCTTCGATCTCTGCAAACTGTGGCAGCATGGATTCTAGCAGCTCGGCCAGAAAGGGCGCGCGGTTCCAGGTGGGGATCATGAGGGAAAGCAGGGGCTGGCCGGGCAGGCGCGCGCCGGAAGAAGCTGCTTCCGGAGGCGCGTTCTGGTGGGTGGGGGACGCCAGATCTCCTATTCCGTTCGGCAAGTTGGCTACTCCCGCCGGCCCAGCGCGCGGATGTGCGTGGCGCTTGCCCAGCCCACGTTGACGGGAGTCGCCTCGATCGCGACTAGGCGCAAGCCGGCGCTTTCGATGAGGCGGGAAACCGCGGGAACGCAGTAGGAGTTGATGTGCTCATGGATCGTGAGGACACGCCGGTGCGAACCGGAGTGGAACTCCGCGCGCTCGGCGTCCGAGAGCTCCTGGGGAGTTTCCAGGTAGAGATAGCCGCCGGGAGCGACCTTCTCCGCTACGTGCCTGACGAGTTCCAGGGGCTGCGCCACATGTTCAATGACGTGGGCCAGCTGGACGAGCGAATAGGTTCCCATGTCGGCTTCGGAATGGATACGGGTGACGCCGGGGATGGGCTCGATGTCGGAGATTTCGAACACAAAGCGCTCGGCTTCAATGCGCGGGAGGAATTTGCCGTCGGCGCCGCCGTAATCGAGGATGGCGAAGCCGGGACCGGCGGAGACGTGCTTGTGGAGGAAGGCCGTAGCGGCGTCCACCCGGGTTTGCAGCTCCGTGTCGTCCTGGCCGACATGTTCGGCGATGGCGGCGTAGGTGGGCTCATACTCGATGCGCTCGCGGTTGTAGGAGGGGGAACGGTAGTCGCGGTAAAGACGGTTGATCGCCTCCTCCGCGAAGGGCTCCTTCGTCTGGAGGAAGGAGCAGGTGAGGCAAAGCTGCATTTCGACGAAAACGGCGGGCTGGTTGATGCGGGCGAGCCAGCCCTGGGGGACAGCGGCCACGCGCCGAATCCACTGCTTGAGCGGGCTCGGCGAAACGGGGACATCGATCCTCATGCCGAAAACGCGCTTGAGGAAGAAGGGCGCGACTTTGCCGACGAAACCGAGCTCCTGAAGGCCCATGGCGCCGCAGTTTCTACATGGATTCAATCAAACTCCCAACCCCGGATGCGTAGGGAAATTGTAGCAAGGCAGGGGACAGTGGCTGGGCCCGATGAGTGTACGGACGGGCGCCATGGTTATGCGGCGTGCCAGATGCGCCTCCATTTCAGGAAGGTGTAGGTGCCGTACCCCAGGCCGAGAACCAGCGAGCCGGCGGCAAAGCCGAAAGCGATGCCGAGGCCGCCGTAGCGGTGTCCCAGGAACCAGGCCATGGGGACGGTGTAGAGCGCGCCGAGTATGGAGTTGATCATCATTTTTTCCTGCTTGTGGGCGCGCAGGTAGATAGCCATCGACGAAAGCACGGTGTTGAACAGGAAGCCTGAGAGCAGGAGAGCAAGGCCGAGAGGCGGCAGAAAACGCGACGAGAAGCGGCTGCCGTGGCGGGCGAGCAGCAGGGCCACCGTCCAGACGGCTGCCGCCCCGGCGGCGCCGAGCGCCGTGGACTGAATGAGCGAGCGAAAGAAGCGCCGGTCCAGCTCGGCGTACTGGCGAAGCGCAACGAGGCGGCCGAAGGGCGCGGACTTGGTGCTCATCCAGGCCATGGCCACGTCGCCGATTTTGGCGGCAACGCTGATGGAGGCGCCGATGCGGCCGGCCTCGATGGGGCCGTGCTCGCCCATGTGCGCCAGCATGGGGGCGAAGAGCGGGACGGTAAGGTATCCGGAGACCCAGGAAACAGCCATGCGCCACTGCAGCGGCCAGATATCGCTGCCGAAGGAGGCCTGGTGCTCGCCGGGATCGTGGCGGAGAACGTTGGAAAGCAGGCGGCGGTGGCGCGAGACAGCCCAGCCGCCGGCGAGCGCCTGGCCGAGCAGCATCGCGCCCGGCGCGTAAAGACCGTGATGGGTGAGGAGCGTAAAGATGGAGAGGACCGACCCGGTGATGAACTGCGTGAGGCGGGCGCGGGCGACCTGCGGGACGAAGCCGCAGCCTTCCAGGAAGGAGAAGATGGGATCGATCTGGAAGGTAAAGGTGGCGGCGACGGCGGCAAGGGCCCAGGGGCCGGCCCAGTGGACCGGCTGCTGGTTGGTTTGCGAGCTGACCTGCTGAAAAAAGAGGCGGCCCCCCAGAAGAAGGACGACGAGGAGCAGGACGGCGGCCATGCTGTACCAGCGGAGGGCCTTTTGCAGGATGGAGGAGAGGCGGCCGCGCTCGCGGTCGGGACCGGTGACGGTGCCGTCGGGGCTGATGTGGAGGTACGCGCTTTCGTGCGAGGCGGTCTGGAGAATGACAAAGGAAAAGCCCAGCTCGAAGATGATCTGGATGCTGACGAGCGGGTTGATGACGAAGTAATAGCCCTGCTCGACAGGCGTGAGGTACTTGAGAATGAGGCCGATGGTCACGGCGGCGGCCATGGCGGACCAGCCGCGGGCGAGCACCGTGAACACGATGGCGCGGTCCAAGCCGATGAGACGGCCCGCGCGGGCGAGCCAGCCGCCGGGCGAGACGGTGCCGGGGGGCGGGTGGATTTCAGGCGTGGCGTCGGGGGCGTAGTCGAGCGGAACGGGCGTTGGCTCGGCGGGGTACTCGGGCGAAGTGGGGTCCGGCGGCGGTGTGGAGGGAGTTTCGGAAAGGGAAGGCGTGGGCATCCGGCGGGAGAGAGCGCATCGTGCACGGCCGGTCAGGCACAACGCGTCTGCGGATAGTTTAGCAGCCGGGGTGGGGCGTCAGTTGTACGTTCTACGTTGTACGAGGAGATGTCGAAGGGGCGAAGCAGCCGTTGCACGTAGAACGTACAACTTATAACGCCTTTGGTTCTATGTTGCGCTTGGCAAAGTATTGCTGATGGCGCTCTTCGGCTCGCCAGAACGGTGGAGCGGGATGGAGTTGGGTGACGATGCCGTCAGGGTATTGGCCGGAGGCTTGCAGGGCGGCGATGCGGGTCTCGGCTTCCGTGCGCTGCTGTTCGGTGGTGGTGAACAGGGCGCTGCGGTATTGGTTGCGGTTTGGGGTGCCAGGGCGATCATCGCGGGAGCTGCCGACGCGGTAGGGCTGGGCCGGGTTGTGCATGGCGAAGAAGGCGTTGAGGAGCTCGGCGTAGGTGATCCTGGCCGGAGTCCAGGTGACCTCGACGACCTCGGCATGGCCGGTGCAACCGGTACAGACTTGTTCGTAGGTGGGGTGATCGGCTTCGCCACCGGCGTAGCCGGCAGCTGTATCGAGGACACCGGGGAGCGCGGCGAAGCGGGCTTCGACGCCCCAGAAGCAGCCTGCGCCGAAGATGGCTTTCTCGTTGGCACAGTAGTTAGATGAGGAGCTAGGTACGGTCGAGAGCGCGCTTGGGGCGCAGCTCTCTATCGCTCGGCATGAGTTTAGCGGGGGTGACCGCTACCTTCGGGTGGGCCGGGGTGAGCCGCTTCGGCACGCGGCGCGGGTGCTGGGTGAGGAGCTTCGATGTGGGGTGCCGGTGTCGCAGGTGGTGCGGGGCGGGGGGCCTCGAAATGCGGTGCCGGCCGCGGGGCTTCGATGTGGGGAGCCGGGGCGACGGCGGCAGGGCGCTGCATCTCGACGCGAGGCTGGGCCACCGGCGCGGGGCGGTTGAAGCCGGGGTTGGGCTGCGCGTTTTCAGGGGAGCGCGAAAGCGGGACGGGGCGGTTGAACCCCGGGTTTCCGCCGGGCTGGTTGACGTGCGGCTGGTTGACCGGTGCTGCGGGGGTAGGCGCTGCCGCCGGAGCTGAAGGGGGGCGGGTGGCGTTGGGGTTATTGAAACGGCCGTTCGGCTCGCCGGGGCGTTGGCCCGGCTCAAAGGGGCGGCCACCCGGGTTGCCGGTAGGGGTGATAGGCCGGTTCACGTTGGGATTGACCGGGGGCTGGGCCGGCGTAATGAGCGGCTGGTTCGGTGAGCCCGGGCGGTTGAAGCCAGGGTGGTCCGGGCCGCCGGTGTGGACGGGGCCGTTCGGGCCGGGGCGCATGCCGTCCTCGTGGCTGGGAACGATAGCGCCCTGGGTGGGAATGCCGGGATTAGTGCCGGGAGCAACGCCAGGATGATTGAAGCCGGAACGCTCCACCGGGCCGGGGCGGTTGACGGGCGCGTTCGGTACCGGCGCGGCGGGATTGCCATTGCCGTGGCCGGCGACAATCGGAGCCGGGGCGCCGGGAGCGGGGCGGTTGTAGGGCTGCGGCTGGGTGCCCGGCGTGCCGGGCTCTCCGGGGCGGTGGAAGCCTTCGTTACCGCCCGGATTTCCCCCGGCCCGATTAAAACCGGGCCGTTCCGAGTTGCCGGGAGCGCCGCCAGGATGGTTGAAGGGCTGACCAATGTTGCCGGCAGGATTGTTGGCGGGCAGTGGAGCCGACGCGGCGGGTGGGTGCGCGAACGCGACCTGCGTGGGCCGACCCTGATTCTGCGCAAAGAAGTTGCCGCGATTGCCGGCGGCCTGCTCGCGGAGGGCGACCTGCGCGGGAAGGGGCGCCTGGTGGCGTTCGCGCTCGGCGGCTACCTCGTAGGGGTGGGGCCGGTAGTCGACGCCGCCGGGCCCGCCGTTGTAGCTGATGCGGGTGCTGGGGTGGTAGTCATAGTGGACGTTATTGATAACGACGGGCCGCTCGTAGACGGTGCGGACGCCGGGGCTGAGACGGTTGACGGCGCGATTGTAGTAGAAGTCGTGCCCGCGCCAGTAGCCGCCGTAGTAGCCGGTGCCGATGTATCCCCAGCCGTAGTTGATGCCGCCATAGTAGCCGATGTGCTGTCCCCAGTAGCCGCGATGGAAGCGATACCGGCTGCGTTCATAACCCCAGTAAGGAGGCGTCCAGAGCGCGCCATAGTAGGGCGCGGCCACCCAAGAGCCGGGTACCCAGTAGTAGCCGGTGTGGGCGTAGTTCCAGTAGCCGGGGGTCCAGATGTCGTTGGGATCGGGCGCAGGCGGCTGGTCGTAAACGGGCAGCGGCGGTGGGGCGGAGGCCGCGTCGGCGGCTTCACCGTCGGCATAGCCCTGGTTGTAGTTAGCCTGGCCGCTGTAGGGCTGGGCGTTGTTCTGGGGGGCGCCGCTGTAGTTCTGGGCGGTGGAGTAGGCGTCGTTGCTCGCGGAGTTGTTGTTGTAGCCCTGCACGATGGGTGCGGGCGGCTGCTGGCCGGCAGGGTACTCGCCCTGCTGCTGCGGGGTGTAGCTCTGGTTCTGGCCAAGGACGCGGGTGGGCTGGCCCGGTGCGCCGGCCATGTTGGCAGCGGCGGGGTCAGAGCCGTTGGCGTACTGGGCGTTGGGATCGCCGGGGTTCTGGGCTCCGTTGTTGGTAACAATGGGCGCGGGTGCGGCGTCGTTCTTGCAGGCGGTGAGCCCGCCAGCGAGGAAAGCGGAGACACCGGCGAGTGCCAGGGTGCGCAGCGGGAGGCTGCGCGGACGTAAAGAAGATGGAGCGAAGCGGGTGACGTGCATGGCGGGCGGGTCTCCTGGGCCTTTGGGAGCGGACTCATCTCCCGGGTACTCAAACCCAATGAGATGCCGTGTGTTGTGTTTCCGCGGGAGGAAACGAAGTAACTCGTCGCACAAACCGATGAGCGCCCCAGGCACGAGTGGTGCTCGTTCAGCGATGAGCAACGAGGGAGAGCTAAGGAGTCTCTGATTACGCCTCGGCTAGCCCGGCGAAACGCAGATTCCCTTCGGGAATGACAACAAAATAGCGCTACGAATATCGACGACCTAACCTAATCGGACCCTCCCTGAGAAGCGCGACGGAAGGGGGTGTACCGAGGGCAGGTCGTGCCTGACGCAAATCATCGAGAGCGAAAGCGTGCATCTTACGTTTCGGGACGAGCGAGCACGACACATTCAAAGATGAAGGATTTCGGGACATGGCGAATCAACTGGCAGTGGTGACGGGCGCGTCGAGCGGCATTGGGTACAACCTGGCGAAGGTGTTCGCCGAAAACGGGTTTGATCTTGTGGTGAACTCGGCAGGCGACAGGCTGGAAAGTGCGGCGGAGGACTTCAAAGCGCTGGGTGTGCAGGTGACGGCGGTGCAGGCCGACCTGGCTACGTATGAGGGCTGCGACAAGCTGTGGGACGCGGTGAAGGCGACGGGACGGAACGTGGATGCGGTAGCGATCAACGCGGGTGTGGGTGTGGGGGGCGAGTTCAAGGACACGGACGTGGATGAAGAGGTCAACATGATCCGGCTGAACTGCGAAAGCACGGTGCACATCGCCAAGCATGCGGTGCAGACGATGGTGAAGCAGGGCAACGGCAGGATCCTGATCACCGCGTCGATCGCAGGCGAGATGGTGGCGCCGAAGGAAGCGGTGTATGCGGCGACCAAGGCGTTCGATCTGAGCTTTGCCAAGAGCCTGCGCATCGAGCTGAAGGATACCGGCGTAAGCAGCCTGGGCCGGTGGACACGGACTTCTTCGACCGTGCGGGGCTGGGCGATACCAAGGTCGGCACGGAAGGCAAGAAGGAATCGGAGCCTTACGATGTGGCCAAGGAAGGGTACGAAGCGCTGATGAAGGGCGAGGAGCATGTCTATGCCGCGAGCTGGAAGACCAAGGTCGAAGGCGCGATGCTGGGGATCGTGCCGGATGGGGTGATCGCGGCGATGCACGAGAAGATGACGGCTCCGGCGGAGAAGTAAGAAAGTAAGAAACAGGGAACAGGAAGCAGGAACAGGACGGCCCGGCGTTTGCCGGGCCGTTGCGCTGGCGGGCGACGATTCTAGTTGTAGAGGTCGGCTTCGAAGCGGCTGAGCGCCGATTCGTCCCAGAGGTGGGAGCTGGCACGCCAGGTGGCGGTGGACTCAGCATTAGAGGCATCGAGGAAGTTGGGAAAGTTGGAGCGGCAGAAGCTTTGCCGGGCTTCGAAGTCGATGAAGGCCTGCGCGAGGCCGTCGAGGTAGAGCACGGCCTGGAGGCCGGAGCGGGACCACTGGATGCTGGCGAGGCGCTCGCGGGTGGGCTCTTCGAGCGAGCCGACGTTGTAGATCAGCATGGAGTCGATGATGCTGTCTTCGGTGTCTCCGAGCGAGCGGTCGCAGGCGTAAAGATAGCCGGCGGGGCCTTCGTCCTCGAAGAGAACGCGCCAGCGACCGGTGGCGGAGAGGGCTTCGAGGTAGGCGAAGCCGGGTGTGAAGGTGAGGGAGACCATCTCCCCTGATTCGATGCAGAGATATGGGAAGAGCTACGCCACCGCAGCTTTGTCTGTTGAGCGTCGCCGTCGCTTCAGGGCCGCTCGCAACAAGTCGTCGGCGAGCGACGCCCAGCCGGGACCGGTGGCCCGCAAATCAGCGAGCACATCCGGCGACAGGCGAATAGCTACCTGCTGCTTCGCAGGCGCTGTTTGTGAACCTCGCCCCCGTGGCTCGGAGTCAGGAACAGCGATCACGATAGAGGTATCCATTGATGGGTGACGCTCCTTGAAGGGGCGCATCTTTGCCATGCCTTCGGCGGTTATGAAGGGGCTATCTGGATCTCGGGGATTCCGTCTAGTGTTCGGCATAGCTCATTCTTTCGGAGTTTGCGGCTGGGCGCAGGCTGATGGCACGTATCGTTATGTCGTTGAGCAACACGTATACAAGAACATAGAGAGTGGCGTCGAGAAAGCCGATCGCGATGATGCGCGCCTCTCCATAATCCTGTGTGTCGTCATCCATCTCAAGAGCGGCGTCGAAGTCAAAATCTTCCGCTCGCTGAAGCGAGATGCCATGTTCGCGACGATTCCTCGCGTCTTTGCGAATGCTGTACCTGACGCGCATTCACAAAGACTAACGCCAGTTTGCCACACCCGATCCTGGATCGGTTGCTTACATCAGCAGGTACCCTGTAGTGGATGCGTTTGCGTGGATTCTATGTGGGCCGCGGGCAGTGGGTGGCCGCGGTGCTGCTGCTGTTGCTACTGGCGGAGTGCTGCTGGTCGATTGCGCGGCGTCCGCTGGGTGCCGACGACTACCGCTATGCGTTCTGCGGACGCGAGATGTGGGAGCGGCCCACGCCGGTGGCGGGGTACTTTACGACCTGCGGGAACCTGCATGGCGATGGGACGCTGGCGTATCGGGTAGCGGGGTTTCCGCTGACGGTGCAGCGCATGGTGCTGCTCGGGGCGGACCACTTTCGCAAGCCGGAAAACCGGCTCTACGGCGAAGGCGGGCTGCGGGGCACCGCGTGGGAGCTGCGGCATGAGCTGGACGCGGTGAAGTGGCTGCTGCGGCTGCCGTTCAGCTTGTTTGCGGTGTGGCTGGGGGGCGGGTTGTGGTGGGTGTCGAAGCGGATGTTTGGGAAGGAAGGCGGGACGGTCTCGCTGGCGCTGTACTGCTTCTGTCCGGCGGTGGTGCGGTATGCGACCACTCCCAACAACGAGATCCTGGCGCTTTGGGGGTTGTATGGCCTGGTGTACACGGCGATCGGGGTGGCGCATGCGCTGCAGGGGCCTCGGCGTAAGTGGAAGCCGCGCATTGGGCTGCTGACGGTGGCGCTGGGGTTGACGGCGGCGGCGCACCTGCTGGCGGCCATGGTCGGGTTCGTGGCGGGGGCGGCGTTTCTGCTGTACCTGGCGGAGCGGCGGCGGCAGTACGTGATGCAGATCCTGATTCCGGCCGCACTGGGTGCGCTCCTGATCGTGTTCCTGTCGTTCGGGCTGCAGGTGGGGGCGTTTACGTATGTGTTTACGGGCGGCAGCGGACGTTTCTGGTTCGGACTGTATCCGGCGAAGGCGTTCTTTACCTCGCTGGAGAATGCGGGCGTTACGCTGGCGGCGGCGGTGTCCTTGCTGGTGTATGCGAGCATGCGGCGGAGCCGGTACTTCGGCAATACGGCGCCGTTGCTGATGGCGTTGGCGCTGCTGCCGCTGTACACGACGCAGGTGGTGACCGCGCCTTGGATTTGGGCGCTGCCGTTCGTGTTCACGTTCGTGGGTGGGGTGTTTGCGGACATGCTGGAGAGCCAGCAGCGGAAGCTCTACCTGCTGCTGAGCGGTGGGCTGGTGGTGACGCAGGCGATGCTGTGCGGGGCTTCGATTGCGGGGATGCTGTAAGGGAGAGCATGGGGCTGGGGTGGGTTAGCCCATCGTGACCGGGAGGCGGTTACGCATGGTGCACCTGGGAGGAACGATACACAGGCGATGGCGGTGGAAAGTGCATCTGAACTGGCAAATCCCGTGCTGACGATCTTGCGGGTATCTGCTGTTTGTTTCGCTTTGAGGCATTGCCTGTGACGAAGTTCCGCTCCCGTGTTGTTCGTACCTCTGCTGTCCGCTTTCTAGCCGCTTTCACTTTGCTCGCCGTTTGCCTGACGCCGCTGGCCGGGTGCCGGGGCGGGGTGCGGGCGCTGCTCGCAAAGTTTCACCACCGCAAGGCGAAGTCCAAGGGCAACACCACGGACTACGCCGACAATGTGGAACAGGCGGTGACCCAGGCGCGGCTGAATGTGCTGAAGAACCCTGATTTTTCGCAGTACCAGGCGCAGGTCAAGCAGTTTTATGACGACCGCAATTATGAGCTGGCGTGGACGCGGGACGGCAAGCCGACGGATACGGCCACCGCGCTGATCGGGCAGTTCACAGGCGCGGAGCGCAAGGGTCTGAAGCCGGAGGATTATGACGCTTCGTTGTGGAGCGGGCGGCAGGCCAAGCTGGACCAGATCCTCGCAGGCCACGATACGAGCGACGATGCGCAGACCGCCGTGGCGCAGTTCGACGCGGCCATGACCATCGCGGCTATGCGTTTGGCCGGCGCTCCGCCTCTCGGG
>CAXSHQ010000045.1:11220-18549 GCA_964236875.1 uncultured Acidobacteriaceae bacterium
GAGATCTGCATGTAGGGCGGGTGAACCCGCAGGCGCTGAACTTCGACATCGACGTGCCAGCGAAGCGGGCGGCGTTCGACCTGCCGACGTTTGTGAACGACAAGCTTGTGGATGCGGACAATGTGGACGATGTACTACAGGGCATCGAGCCGCAGAACCCGATGTACCGGAACACGGAAGCGGCGCTGGCGAAGTACCTCGACCTGGCCAAGCAGCAGGAGGCGCAACCGGGTGAGCCGCTGCCAGCGGCGGGCACGAGCGGCGCGGTTGCGGGCTATGCGGGTATCCAGGGCTTGGTGGCACGGCTGCAGGTGGAAGGGGATATCGCGGACACAGGCACGCCGCAAGGGATCGCGGACGGGCTGAAGCACTGGCAGGCGCGGCATGGGTTGACGGCAGACGGCAAGCTGACGCAGGGGACGGTGGATTCGCTGAATGAGCCGCTGCGCGCGCGTGTGCAGCAACTGGGCCTGGCGCTGGAGCGGTGGCGCTGGCTGCCGGACAGCTATGTACAGCCGCGCGTGCTGGTGAACCTGCCGGAGTATGTTGTGCGCACGTATGACGCGGACCACAACTTGGCGTTCAAGATGAAGGTCGTGGACGGCGAGGCGGACGGGCACGACACGCCCATGTTTGTGCGAACGATGAAGTACATGATTTTCCGGCCGTACTGGAACCTGCCGGTGTCGATCATCAAGAAGGAGCTGCTGCGGCATGTGTCGAGCGGCGGCGCGGGGTACCTGCAGCGCAACGGCTATGAGTTGACCAACGGCAGCGGACAGGTCGTGGAGGGCTGGACGGCAGATGGGCTGGAGCATGGCCGCTATAACGTTCGGCAGAAGCCGGGACCGAAGAACTCGCTGGGGCTGGTGAAGTTCATGTTCCCGAACGAGTACGACATTTATATGCATTCCACGCCGGAGATGAACCTGTTCAACCTGACCAAGCGCGCGCGGTCGCATGGATGCGTGCGGCTGAACGATGCGGAGAAGATGGCCAACTGGGTGCTCGACGGACAGGGCGACTGGGAAGCGGACAAGATCCATGAAGCGATGTATGGACCGACCGACGGCAGCGACCCGCATAACAATCAGCAGGTGAACCTGAAGACGCAGCTGCCGGTGGTGATCACGTACCTGACCGCGAATGCGGATGAGGACGGGACGGTCCATTTCTTCGACGATGTGTATGGCTATGACAAGCAGTTGATGGCTGCACTGACGAAGGGCATTCCGTATGCGCAGAACACGGCGAAGATCAATCCGAAGCTGGTGCCGGGGGAGACGGAGTAGCAGGGTATTTACTGCCCGCATCTGCCCATCGCTGATTGACTCTGCAGTGATGACTGGTTAGGCTCACCCGTATGCAAGTCGATCTTACTTACGCTGAAGAGCATCTTGCTGAGCTTGTTTCTGCTGCGGAGGGCGGCCAGATGGTTGAGATTGCCCGTCCGGGCAAGCCCGCCTTGCAGCTGGTGCTTGCCGGGTCGCAACCGCTCGTTCCGAAAAGCCGCGGACTGTGGGGATCGGCCAAGGGGAAAATCTGGATGGCGGAGGACTGGGACTCACCAGAAACGAACGCCGAGATTGCTGCCCTGTTCCATGGAGGCCCTGCCTTGTCTGATGAGTCCGAAGGGTGAATCTGCTCCTCGACACGCAGTCGTTCCTCTGGCACGCATTAGCCGACAACCGCCTGCCGCAGCGTTTACGCGTGGCAATCGAGAACGGTGAGAACGACCTGTATCTGAGTGCCGCTTCGTTGTGGGAGGCAGCCATCAAGATCCGGATTGGCAAGCTTCACGTTCCGGGCGGTTCCGTTGATTTCCTCGTCACCACTGCCCAAAGCGCTGGCGTTCACCTCCTGCCGATCGCAGTGGACCACATCCGGCAAACTGAATCCTTGCCCATGTTGCATCGCGATCCCTTTGATCGCATGCTCGTCGCCCAAGCTATGGTCGAAAAGCTCATATTGATTACGACGGATACGGCCTTGCATGCGTACCCTGTCGCGACATTGTGATTAGCTACTTGGGTTTTCGAATGCGTGGCGGTCCTCGGGCATAAAGCAGGTCTTTCGCTCCGCTCAGGGTGACAAGGCTTCGGAGGGAGGACACGATAGGGGCAAACGCATTTTGGGCGCGTTATGCAGATTCGGTGCGTTGGTACACTCGGTCGAGCGAACCCCGCCTGAGAAAGCCCTTGAACGAATGAGTCTGCAAGCCAAGATTGAAGCTGTCATTTATGCCTCCGAAGAGCCTGTAACGCTGCCGCAGTTGATGGGGCTGCTGGGCGTGGAGGCGCAGGCGGAGCTGGATGCGCTGAAAGCACAGCAGGCGACGCTGGCGTTGACGCTGGAGGGAGATGGGTTCGGCGAGGAGGCGGCGGGGGAAGCGTCCGGGGACCAGGATGCTTTGAACGCGGAGGTGCTGGAAGACGCGGAGCTGGAGCGTGAAGGGGATGAAGTTTCGGCCCCGGTTGAGACTTTAGCAACCGAGGAAGCAGATTCTCTCGCGGCGCTACAGAGTGATAACCAGGCTGGTGAGAGTTCGCCCGAAGGAGAAGCTTCCGGGGAGCACGTTGCTGCGGCTGACACCGTGATGACGGACGCGGAGCCTGGGGCACCTGCGTCTGCGGATGACAAGAAGCAGGCGCGGGAAAAGGAGCGGCGGCTGCGGGAGCACTTCCGGCTGTTGCTGGAGCGGCTGATCGCGGAGTATGCGAACTCCGACCGTGGATTGGAGATTCGCGAGGTGGCGGGCGGGTTTCGGATGGCGACCAAGCCGGAGTACCACGATGCGGTGCGCGGGTTTATCAAGCAGCTGAAACCGCCGCTCAAGCTGAGTCTGCAGGCGCTGGAGACGCTGGCGGTGATCGCATACAAGCAGCCGGTAACGGCGCCGGAGATCTCGGAGATTCGGAGTGTGGAATCGGCCGGCGTACTGGGAACGCTGATGGCGCGCAAGCTGATCGGGACGGCGGGGCGGAAGGCCGTAATCGGCAGGCCGATGCTTTACAAGACTACAAAAGAGTTCCTGCTGCGGTTTGGTCTGAAGGACATCAACGAGCTGCCGAGCATCGAAGAGTTTGAGAAGATGGCCGCCGAACTGGGCAACGATGCGATGGGGGCCGTGCAGGAGGAGATTCCGATGAGCCAGGAAGCGGCGGGCACGGCGCGGGAGTCAGTAGAGATGGTGAGCGGGGACGGGTCGCCGGTGCTGGATGAGTTGAACGCCCCGCCAGCGAGGTCGCAGGTAGCTGAGGACGCAGACGAGGCAGCGGGCTCGCGGGGCGCTGAGCATTCGGGCACAGCGGGTGCGCAGACGGAGCCGGGGAGTGGACCCAGCTCCGGGGTTTCGGAAGAAGCCGCGGCTGCGGTGTCGCGGAATGTGGAGCCGATGCGCGATGTGCATGAGGCGCAGGCGGATGGTGTTCCGGACAGCGCAGATGAGGCAGCCGGGGTCGACCAGCACGAGCCGTATAGCGGCAATGACGAGACAGGAGCCTGAGTCATGGCGTATCCCACGACACCAACGGAAGCACCGGATAGTGTGCCGGAGAATGCACCGGACACAATCGCCACGCCGGAAGGCGACAACGAGTATGTGCCGGAACAGCCGCTGGACCCGAATGCGCCGGATGTGACGCGGCCGCGGGGGAACGAGCCGCATCCGGAGCAGCCGATTCGGCCGGCACAGCCGTAGGACGGAGGCACGATGGCGACCCGGCGCGAGTTCGTGGTGGGAGCTGCGGCCCTTACGGCGGCTCGGCCGTTGCTTGGATTGGCGGAGGTGGCGAGCTCGGCGCTGGCAAGCGATCCGTTGCGGCCTCAGTTCCACCTGCTGCCGCCGCGTGGGTGGATGAACGATCCTAATGGGCCGATTGTGTGGGGTGGGCAGACGCACCTGTTCTACCAGGTGAACCCGCATGGCGCGGATTGGGGCGACATCTCTTGGGGACATGCGGTGAGCGCGGACATGGTGCACTGGCGGCACCTGCCCGTTGCGCTGGAGCCGGCACCGGGCATCGACAACTTTGGCGTGTTTTCCGGATCGTGCGTGGCGGATGGAAAGCGATGTCTGGCGTTCTATACGGCGGTAGCGCCTGCACCCACGCCCGCAGAGGTGACGCTGGTGGGCAGCCCGCAACGCGAGCAGCAGGCAGTGGCGGTGTCGACCGACCCTGACCTCCGGCGATGGGTGAAGCAGGCGCAGCCGGTGATCGGCAAGCCGCCACTCGAGAACATTGCCGGATTCCGTGATCCTCAGGTGTGGCGCGAGGGTGCGACCTGGTGGATGATCGTGGGCTCTGGACAGGTGGACGGCGATGGCTGCGTGCTCCTGTACAAAGCCGCCGTTCCGGACGGGCTGAAGGCCGACTGGACGTATGTGCATGAGCTGATTTCCGCGCCGGGTAACGGGAAGCACACGGCGGATACGGTGGACGCGGGCACGATGTGGGAGTGCCCGGACCTGTTCGCGCTGGATGGGCACCATGTGCTGTTGTACTCGACCGAGCGCAAGGTCTACTGGATGACCGGCGAGCTGACGCCGGAGATGAAGTTCGTGCCGAAGCGCCGCGGGATGCTGGATACGGGCGCTTACTACGCGCCGAAAAGCATGCTGGGGCCGAAGGGCGAGCGCGTGCTGTGGGGGTGGATCCCGGAGAAGCGCGACAAGGCGGAGTACATCGCGGCGGGGTGGGCGGGGTGCATGGCGCTGCCGCGCGTGCTGCGGGTGCTTTCGACGGGTGAGCTCCACATGGCTCCGGCGCCGGCGCTACAGGAGCTGCTGATGCCGAAGCTGAGCATGGATGCGGACCTGCCGAAGGCAAGCTTCGACACGATGGCGCTGCGCCTCCAGGCCACGCTGAAAGCCAAGGGCGCCGGCTTTCGGGTGATGCATGGATCGACGGAGATGCTCCGGGTGCAGGTGGTGGCGGACACGGAGATCGAGATCAATGGTGTGCCGGTCAGGGCAGACGCCTCCGCGGTGGATGTGTGGATGGACGGATCAGTCATCGAGATGTTCCTCGGTGAGGGCGCAGCGCGAACGTTGCGCGTGTATCCGAAGGTCATTCCGGGCGCGGGGCTTACGGTGCGCGTGCTGGGCAAGGAGACGACCCTGACGGTGCAGGCTGTGAAGGCGATCTCGGTGGACCGGCTGACAACCTGAGCGGCGCATCCTTGCCGAGAGATAATGAAGAGATGAAACCTGCAAATGGCGAGGATGAGCCTCGCGGCGAGCGGCTGCAAAAGATACTGGCGCAGGCGGGGATTGCTTCGCGGCGGGCGGCGGAGCAGATCATCCTGGACGGCCGCGTGCAGGTGAACGGCGAGACTGTGACTGAGCTGGGCACGCGTGCGGACACGTCGCGCGACCACATTCGCGTGGATGGAAAGCTGCTCCAAGGGCCGGAGAAGCAGCGGTACTTCATGCTGAACAAGCCGCGCGGGTACGTGACGACTACGGACGATCCGGAGGGCCGGCCGACGGTTTCGCAGCTGCTGGGGCAGGAGTCGCAGAAGAAGGTCACCGGGGAACATTCCAAGATGCCGCGGCTGTATCCCGTGGGGCGGCTGGACTACCTGAGCGAAGGCCTGCTGCTGATGACCAATGATGGCGAGCTGGCGAATCGGCTTTCCAAGGCGAGCGCGGGCGTGCAGAAGACCTACCTGGTGAAGGTGTCGGGCAAGCCCACGGAGGAGGCGGTCGACCAGCTTCGGCGCGGGATCATGATCGACCGCGGGCGGCTGAACGAGATTCGCGGGCAGGGCTCGGCGGCTCGGCGGGATCGTGTGCTGACGCAGCCGGCGAAGGTCGAGCAGGTGCGCGGCGGGGAGAACCCGTGGTTCGAAGTGACGCTGACCGAAGGCAGGAACCGGCAGCTGCGCAAGATGTTCGAAGAGGTGGGGCACCATGTGGAAAAGATTCGGCGCATCGGGTATGGAGCGCTGACGCTGGATGTGCCGCCGGGTGCGTTTCGCGAGCTGACGCAGGGTGAAGTGCAGGCGCTGAGCCGTGCGGCGGCGGGCAAGAAGGTGGAACGGAAGAAGACGCTGCCGGAGTTTTCGCAGTTGAAGAAGCCGGTGCCGCCAAGGAAGTCGGCAGCGGGGCGGCGGGCTCGGGCCAGCTGACTGGGGGTGCGGATTCGTCCGGTCTCGAGAGACTATAGCTGTTCTCCTGCAGGTATACAGGTGGTCCGAGACGCAGATTCCCTTCGGGAATGACAACTAAGTGGCCATCCCCTGTACGCCGCGGTGAGACCTGCTCTGTTTGACAGTTCTGAGGATCGGAACGAGCTCAGAGCTTTGAGCTGTTTAGCTCAGAGCCGTTGGCATAAATGTGTGTGGCGCTTCAGACGAGAAGCAGATCCTCCGCTACGCGAAGGATGACAACTTAGAAAAGCGGCGACTGCAAGAGCGGTGACTGAGAAGTAACAACTGAAGAGTAGCGACTGGATGGAATGAGAACGCTCTCTAGCCGCGGGCGATCTGGACCAGCAGGATGATGTTCAGGGCGACGATCACGCTGGCCACCGTCCAGCCCGCGATGCGGGTGCGGAGGGCGCTTTTGAAGTCGCGCATCACGGTTTCGCGCTGGACTAGCAGCAGCAAGGGGATGAGCGCGAAGGGCAGGGTGAAGCTGAGGAGCACCTGCGACCAGTTGAGGATTTTGAAGGAGTCCGCGCCTGTGCCGATGACGACGAGCGCGGGAACAACGGTGATGAAGCGGCGCAGGAAGATGGGGAAGCGGATGCTCAGGAAGCCTTCGATGATGACCTGACCGGCCATGACGCCGACGGTGGAGCTGGAGAGCCCGGAGCAGAGCAGGGCGACCGCGAAGATCACGGCGGCGCCGCGGCCCAGCAGCGGGCCGAGGGTGTGGAAGGCGTCCTGGATGCCGGGACTGAAGCTTGGCCCGCGGAACAGGACGGCGGCGGCCATAACGACCATGGCGGAGTTGATGAGCCAGGCGCCGTTCATGGCGACGAAGACGTCGACGAGCTCGAAGTGGAGATAGCGGCGGAGAAGGCCCGGCTTGGGGGACTTGGGTGGCGGGGCAAGCTCGGTGAGGCGCGGCTGCACCAGCGCGGAATGGAGATAGATGACGTGCGGCATGACCGTGGCGCCGAGCATGCCGACGGCGATGAAGACGGAGCCGCGCATGGCGGCCTTATCGAAGGTGGGCAGGAGCGTGGCGAGGAAGGCCTGCTGCCAGTGCGGGTGCACGAGGAAGACCTCGAACCCGTAGCACAGGCCGATGGCGCCGACGAAGAGCATGATGCCGCGCTCCAGCCACTGGAAGCCGGCGAGGTCGAGCGCGAGGATGGC
>CAXSHQ010000046.1:0-16453 GCA_964236875.1 uncultured Acidobacteriaceae bacterium
TACCGCGCCGCCGCCCGCATTCTGGATGTGGCTCAAGACATCGGCAATCGCAGGGATCTTCTCGGGATGGAACCACTTTGGGATCTTCCGCTTCGGTGTGCAGGGTGGGGACTTGGCCTGCACTTGGGTCGGCATCGACGCCGGTTGAGTTTGCGTTTGGACAGGTTGGAATGCGGCGGTGAGCTGTGCCTTTGCAGCGGGTGCGAAGAGCAGAGCGAGGACAAGGGCTTGGGCGACTGTGGTCATGCCGCAAGAATGCCCGCTGGTCCGTGGTTCTCTTAGTCAAACGATGTCACACGGAGATGAACGCTCCATTAGCGATTGACTGTGTATAAGCGGTCTGCTAGTTCTCGCGGCAACATTGGTAGAGATGCTATGTCGGAGGAAAGGCCACTAGACGGAGGCGACTATCTCAGCGCGAAGGATATCGCGCAGTGGGCTGAGCAGGAGATTGAGGAAGCGGCGAAGGCGTTTCAGCTACGCACGCGCGAACTATCTGAGTTGGCGAGGGCGTACTCTGCCGGCGAGATCAATCCGCAACAGGCCGATGCAATGCATTCACGATATTTCCATCGTTGGGGAGAATCGTTGCCCGGTGTCACGCTTGGGCCGACCATTACGGATCAGCAGATCATCGCCGGAATAGATGAGGCAGCACAAAGTGCGCGGGGCGCGTTCAATCCGACCGCAGAAGGTCCGACAATTCACTCTGATCGCCTCCTGGTCAAGAGCACACGGCGGCAAAGTGTGCGAGAGTAGTCGGTCACACCAGAGGCAGATTCATTCGCGCAAGAAGGCCTTGAAATTCAGGCAAGTTCCTCAGTGGGTCGAAAATCGGGTAGTGTCCTACTTTGGATGCTGGCCGTGGTGGGCGTTGCGTGCCTAGCTGTCCAAGTTCGAAGGTCGTGGGATTCTCATGCGCTTCTCGGTCTCATCTACAATCGCCTCCCACTCGCCGTTCCTGTGCTCTCCGAACCAGCTTTGATACACGGGGCCATCAAACCTACGCCAGATGCGATGAAAGTCTTTTTGCCACACGTCTTCGAAGGCATCTCTAAAGATGAGACGCCCGTGAAAGTGTACCGTGCTGGCGGACGTATATACGAAGGAACCCGCCGGACCGATAGCTTCTTTGAAAGTTTTGCTGGCCTTCAGACTACGTTCCGTAATCTTCAACGCGTAGCGGCCCGAGCCGCCTTTGGGCATCGCGTCAGTTTGGGAGATGTATATTCCGGCAAGCGCCAAGCTAAAGATCGCACCGGACTCGCCTACGTTAGCAACGTCGAAAGTGACTCGGATACCATCACTTTTCGCGTAATCAAAAGGCTCAACTCTAATGATGATCTTGGCCCTTTCCTTCATTTTGGAAACGTCGATACCCCGACGCACCTCTCTTACCGAGTTCTTAGTTTCCCACGCTTGCCAAAATATCAATCCTCCAGTTACGGCAGCGACAACAACCAGCCACCAGTCGGACCTTTTGAAGGGTGTGTACCAATACCACGGCTCTGCTGGGGGTTTGGGGGGTGCCTGCTCGGGGTAGTTGTAGCTATCGTGGGAATCAAACGTCACTGTGGAGCGTTGGCGGTCGCCGGGTATGTTCTCTTCCTTATAGGCAGCATCGTTTGGCTGACTGGACATACAGGCGGGAGCGAGTGCGGCAACAGCAGCGAGTATCAGCATCCATCTCTTCACGATGGAGAAAATGTATCACAAAAACTCTTGACTCCCTCTTATTCTCGTATTACAGTAATTACATAGAGGGACGACATGGCAAACGTACTCGGTACCGACAAGCAAATCGCAATCGTAGCGGCACTCAGCGAAGGCTCTTCCATTCGCTCCATTGAGCGGATGACGGGCGTTCACCGGGATACGATCATGCGGCTGGGCGTCAAGGTCGGTAAGGGCTGCACGGCCCTGATGGATGCCCGGATGCGCGACCTCACCTGCACCCGTCTGGAGATGGACGAAATCTGGGGTTTCGTTGGCAAGAAAGATCGGAACGTGCGGCTGGGCGATACCACCATCGTCGGCAGCGTGTGGACGTGGTGTGCAATCGACGCCGATACAAAGTTGGTACCGGCCTTCAAGGTCGGACAGCGCGACGCGGCTACCGCCGATGAATTCATGGCTGACGTGGCGTCGCGGCTGCGCAACCGCGTACAGGTATCGACGGACGGCCTCCGCGCCTATGTGCAGGCGGTAGACAAGGCTTTCGGTGGGGATGTGGACTACGCTCAGATCGTCAAGGTGTACGGCCATGCGGACGCCCCTGAGCGCCGCTACAGCACGGCGGATGTGATCGGCACAGAGAAGTACATTGTGCGCGGTAACCCAAACCCCGCCCTCATCTCTACCAGCTACGTGGAGCGCCTGAACGCTACCACCCGTCTTCACATGCGCCGCCTAACCCGGCTTACGCTGGCGTTCTCAAAGAAGCTGGACAACTTTGAGGCGGCGGTCGGCCTGCACTTCGCGTTCTACAACTTCGTAAAGAAGCACAACACACTCCGCACGACACCGGCAGTTGCGGCGGGAGTCGCGACTAAGCAGTGGACCATCGGAGAGCTACTGGAGGCCATTGCATGACAGAGCAACTAAAGCGATTCATCGAACTAGCAGACATCATTGGACTGCGGCTGGAATGCAAGAAATGTGGGTGCTCCGTGTCTTTAGGTGACTCCCCCAAGGATGCAATTTATCAGCAGCTCTACAAAGCGTCCAGTACGCTGGCGCGCTGCCCTGGCTGTGGAGAAGAATGGAAAACCAGCGATTCGTATCTCCAACAGCTTTTTAGCGACCTCCATAATTTGCGCGATCAGGAAAGCCGTCTTGCTTACAAGCTAAGACTAGAGATTCCGGGGAGTGAAAAGCCGTGAAACACATAGACGACCTCCAGCGTGTCATTCACGAGCTACACGGTGCGGAGGCTACGCACCGTGATTCCGTACCTGTAATCGAGACATGGAACGGCCAGACTATCTGGCAAGGCATAGTCGAAGTGTTCCACCTGCACGGCCATCCTGAGACTGATACGGTCTATGCGTGGTCACACGATACGGGCGAAGGGCCGCAGCGACACGTCACCGTCCTACACGTCCACCCTGCGATCTCACCCCTAGCCGCTGTACGCGCATCCATCGCGAGAGACTTCTATGCCAGCCAAGCCACAGCCTAAGCCGCGCCCTGTAGGGCGTCCGAAGATGCATAAGGCTCACGCCAAGTCCAGCATTATGCCTGTACGTTTCAGTGCCGCAGATCGGGCGAAGGTGGAAGCCGCTGCCGTGGCGGCTGGCGTCACGGTTTCAGAGTGGGTCCGGCAAACTTTGATGGAGGCGACGCGGTGAGAGAGCGATTCGAATTAGGACACTACCGAAAATCGGCCAGAGGTGAAGCCAGGCCATGAGCGGATGTCCTCTTTCAAGATCAATGCCAAGGAACTCGACAGCTTTTTGTTGTTCGCCTACGGCGAGATATCCAATCGCTAGATGGAACGGGCAGACCGCGATTTCAGGGAAAGGGTCACGAAAGGGATTCTCGGCGGTCTCTGCGACCGAGACCCAAGCCTCAAGCTTCACCTTGAGCCAGATGTTTGTGACGGAACTCATGATCAAGTGGGGAGGCAGGTCGGGGTCGATTAGCCTCGGGCGTTCGTTCTTAGGAAGACTGGGATCGGTCCTCCAGAGCTCCAGTAGACAAACGATTGCCGTATAAACCGCAGTGCCATTAGGCAGAGTCTGATGTTGGCCCATGTTTGGTTTCGGGAGCGGAGCCGCAGGTTGATTCTTGGCGATGAAGATGAAGACAAGCAGGATGTTTGCCTGCCAGAGGCCTCCGTAGTCACGTAGCGCCTCAAGAAGGACGATTTCCGCTTCCGCATAGCGACGTACTGCATAGAGGAACGCTGCATAAATCAATTGCGGCCCGGCGGAATCACTGGGCATAGTGGCTTTTGCTTTCACAAGCTGTAGCGCCTCCTCTGTCCTCGAAACTGCCATAAGGAAGGCCGCATACCAAGGATGCAAGCGCACGTGTATCGGGGAACTCTTAAGGGCCCGATCGAAGGCGGCGGCGGCCTGCTTCCATTGCATCCTGCAAGCGTAAAGCGCACCCTGCACGAGGTGTGCACGCCAACATTCTCCATCAATCCGAAGCGATCTTTGAACTGCTTCGTCCGAAACCGTAAGGACGGTGTTGCGAGCTTTCGGCGAGGTGAGCTCGTTGCCATAGAAGTGTTGCCAGAGAGCGGCCTCCGCCCAGGCCGCTTCCGCCTCTGCGTGATACGGATCAGCCTTGAGTATTCCGTCGAGCAGCGGATACGCTGATCCCGTCTCACTTGCAATAAAACGAAGCGCTCTGCGGAAATCCCGCTCTATCGGATTGCGCAAACTATAAGTGAAGACAACGGAGTATCCGGGCAGTTCGAGGTTCAACCGGTCCTCCATACCCTCTGAAGCATAGTAGGTATTGAGCAGCTTTCTTAATCGGGTCATATTCTGGCGGACAATCGCGTCATCCGCAGTAATCCAGTCTCCGCGTCGCTCGAAGAGTCTTACCCCCAGCGCGTGCTCATCGAACTCCTCCCCCGTAAGATCCGCTTGTACAAGAAATTGCAGCAGCTTAGCGGGCTTCGCCTGTTGATGGAACGCGGCACTCGTGATGATTCGCTCGATCTGGTTCGTCTTTTCGAGCGGACTTGGTGCATCGTCTTCTCGCCTTAGAACTCCCATGCCCAGAGAATAGCCGAGGGTTCAATGTGACATCGTTTGACATGGCGAAACCCAGGGTCTGTCGGAAAATCAGCCCAGAGGTGAGAGTCATGTCCCTTCTGGATTTCATCAAGAACCGGAAAACGCAACAGCAATCGGCTGCGCCCCAGCCGCGATCCGAAACCGCCAAGCAGATGTACACGCGGGAAGCTGGACAGGAGAGGCCGGGGTACAAGCTGGAAGACAGAATGCCGACCGAGCAGTTGGGAAAGGCCAAGGAAGCCAAGCAGGTAGGCATTACCGGCGGACAAGATGTTTCCGAGGGCAATGCTCCGGCTCCCTCGCCAACGCCGTCCGGAGGCGCTACCAATCCTCAGCCGATGCGGCAAATGTCGATGCAGCAGGACAACAGTGCCCCCGCGCTCAGTCCGACAACGGCGCAGATGGGTACGCCAGGTCGCGATCAGGATTCGCCCTCACCCACGCCACCGAGCACACCCAAACCGACTCTGCCACGTACCACCCCTTCGTGGGAACGCTAGGGGTTCAGGAGCCGGTGTATGTCCGATTCAAGGTCATCAAGGATGGCGCGTAAGCGCGTATCGTTTTCGGGCGAGAGACGGCGTCCGGTTGCGTCGGGCAGCGCGGTATCGAACCGATCAAGCTGCCGTCTCGTCCGCGCGATGAAGGCAAGCCCGTCCTTGAACGTCATGGAGGAGACATCCTCAGAAAAGCCAATCACATTCGACTCGGGCATACTCCCCTGCTGCTGTTGTTGTGTTGAGCGGATCGTACCTGGAATCGTGTGGTCAGCCAAGCGCAAAGAGCGATGTGCAACGGTTCTCGTTATTGCCGGTTGTATGGCATCTATGTCCACCGCTGTGTGTGAATTGCGACGGGCTATTGCGTTGTTTTGGCACACAAAATCTGGTTCGTCACTTTCGTCACTTTTTACCGATGAGCTGTGCATCGGGGACTTGTCTAAACGGATTTACTGCTCTACAGGTTGTGGCTCCTGACGCCTGCTCCCCGCTACATGTTGATTCGCTAACGAGGCACGAACGATGATTTTTATCACACCAAGTGCGGGTTCCACATGGGCAAAGGATTACTACACCCGCCAGCTTGCACCCTCGGACTACTACACCAAAGACATGAGCGAACTGCCCGGCCAATGGCATGGGCTCGGCTCAGAACTGCTTGGCCTCAAAGGTGATGTTCAGCAGAAGGATTTCTTCGCGCTCTGCGACAATCTCAACCCTCAGACCGGTACAAACCTCACGCGCAATACGCAGGCATCACGCCGCACACTTTATGACTTCACCTTCGATGCTCCTAAAAGCGTCAGTCTTGCCTATGAACTCGGCAACGACGAACGCGTTCTCGCTGCCTTCCAAGCCTCCGTAAAGGAAACGATGGCTGAAATGGAAGGCGCGATGATGACGCGGGTCCGTACCAAAGGAGCCGATACGGATCGCGTCACCGCGAACATGGTCTGGGCCGGTTTCACCCACCGCACGACGCGTCCCGTGGACGGCGTGCCGGATGCTCAGTTGCACATGCACGCAACTGTCTTCAATGCCACCTATGATCCCGTAGAGGATAAATGGAAAGCGGCGCAGTTCTCCAGCCTGGTCCGTGACAAAGGCTATTATCAGGCGGCATTTCACACGCGGCTGGCGCACAAATTGGAGGCGCTGGGCTACGGAACGGAGCGCGACGGAAAGAGCTTCCGGCTCCTTGGTATCGACAAAGGCCTGACGGAGAAGTTCTCACGGCGGACGGAAATCATTGAAGCCGAAGCGCAACGTCTCCACATCACGAATGAGAAATCCAAAGGGGAGCTTGGCCGTCGTACCCGTGAGAAGAAAGACGCTGCCCCCAAATCCATGACGGAGCTGCGCCGCCTCTGGGATGCCCGGCTGACGGACGCGGAACGGCAGTCAATAGCCGATTCCCGGAATGGACACGAAGGAAGCTCGCCCACCGCGAAGGAGGCGGTGGATTACACCCTCTCTCATTCCTTTGAACGCGCCTCTGCCGTTCCGGAAAAGGAGTTGCTGAAGAACGCGCTCATTCACTGCGTCGGCAAAGCCAGCGTCGAGGATGTGAAGGCGGAATTCGCTCGAAGAAACACCCTGGGCCGTGAGCGCGACGGCGTACGGTATGCCACGACCAAAGAAGTGCTCCAGGAAGAACTCGCCATGACCGCCTTTGTGCGTGACGGACGGGGCAAGTTTTCAAAATTAGGCGGAACGGCTGCGCCGAAATTAGATCCGGCGCTTAGCAGAGAACAGCGCGATGCCGCCCTCGTCATCCTCGGATCGCGCGACAGAGTCACCGCGCTTAAAGGAGGTGCCGGGACGGGTAAAACCCGGATGCTGCAGGCGACCGTCAAGGCGGTTGAATCGACCGGCGCGCAGGTGTTCTCTTTCGCACCCTCGGCGGAAGCGTCGCGCGGTGTCCTGCGATCGGAGGGCTTCGCCAATGCGGAGACCGTCGAGCGGCTGCTCATCGATCCAAAGATGCAGGCCAAAGTCAAGAATCAGGTGCTGCTCATTGATGAGGCTGGGCTGCTTTCCGTGAGGGATATGAAGCGCTTATTCGATGTCGCGCACGATCAAAATGCCCGCGTGATTTTGAGCGGAGATACGAATCAGCATTCCGCCGTCTATCGTGGCGATGCCCTGCGCGTACTGGAAAAGGACGCTGGCATGAAGACAGGTGAACTAAAGCAAATCCGCCGTCAGACGAATGACAGTTACCGCGAAGCCGTCAAGGCCATCAGCGAAGGTGACCGGCGCGGTAAAGACGGGCGCACTCGGCTTGAGGCCGGTGTCCAGATGCTCGACTCCGTAGGGGCAATCGTCGAGACAAACGGTGAGGAACGCTACCGGCAGATTGCTGCGGACTACGCGGCTGTCACGCTGCAGAAAAAGGCGACCGGTGAAGCGAAATCGGCGCTCGCCGTGTCCCCTACGCACCGGGAAGCGGATCACGTCACGGACGCTATTCGCGATGCGCTCAAGGCGGACGGAAGGCTAAGCGGGACGGAGCGGGAGTTAACTGCGTTGCGTCCTCTCAACCTCACAGAAGCACAACGTCAAGACGCTCGCGAATACACCCCCGGCACCGTGGTGCAGTTTCACCAAAACGCCAAAGGCTTCGGGCGGGGAGAGCGGGTCACAGTCCTAGAGGCCGGTAAAAATGGCGTCCGCGCGTCCCGCGCGGACGGAAGGCTTGTTTCTTTGCCGCTGAAGGACGCGAAGCACTTCCAGCTTTATCGTCCGGAGCAGGTTGCCTTCGCCAAGGGAGATCGCATAAGGATCACGCAGAACGGTTTTACGCGGGAAGCACGGCGGGGGGTACTGGGGAAGGGCAAAGATCGCCTGAATAACGGCTCTGTGTACAACGTAGAGGGGTTTACAAGGCAGGGGGACATAAAGCTCGCTAACGGATTCGTGGTCCCGAGGGATTATGGCGGTATTGCGCATGGGTATGTCGTCACGTCCCACGCCAGTCAGGGCAAGACCGTGGATACGGTCCTGCTTGCCGTGGGACAGGAATCCTTTGCGGCGGCGAACAAAGAACAGTTCTATGTGAGTGTGAGCCGTGGCCGTGAGGCGGTGCGCCTCTACACCGATGACAAGGCCGCGATGCTCGATGCCGTGAAAAGCAGCGGTGCCCGGCTGTCGGCTTCCGAGCTGATGGGCAATCCGCAGCCCGAATCCAAGCCGCGCGTGCCGGTCATGCGGCGGCTGTTCAGAGTTCAGCAAATACAGAGGGCCTACCGCGCCGTGCGTGAGCGCGTAGCGGCGTCCTGGATCAGACCAAACCCTAGGGAGGTGTCGTTACATGCCAGAATCGAGCGCTAAAAGACCAACCATAGTCGAGCAGCTGCTTCGCAAGCCCTCACTCCAGCACGAGCCGGAGGTGGAGGAAGCCACCGATAGCTATCAGGAAGCGCGCTCAAAGAGCCGTGGCACGATGATGCTGGACCTTAGGCTGGTGAACGGCACGATTGAGAGCTTTGCCTACGCTTACCTCACTCGCGTGAGGTTCATACCGGACGACACGATAGAAATGCGCTTCGGCAAGGATGAAGTCAGGGTCTCGGGCAGAAATCTCTATCGCCTGTTCGAAACCATCACCGAGCAGCGGACACGGTTCATTCAAGAGTGTGCGGACGGAGAAGAGGCACTCAAGCCAGCCGACGCCGCGCATGTGGACCATATCGAGATTGTCGAAGGGGAGGAACTATGACGGAGCAGGCAGTCACAACGTTAGCGGATCAGGATCTCTCGCAAGTCATCGTCTGGGCAGAGGATGAGCAGCGACTGAGAGCGGACAAGCGAAAGCATGACACGCTCGCCAAGATCAAAGAATTGGCCGGGGCGGTGGGCCTGTCGATCACGATTAACGGGAGGCGGGGCAGGCCGCCGAAGGTGAAAACGGAAGCGGCTGCAGCCAAAGCTGCGAGGTGAGGTGCGGGTCCCTTTACGCCATCTCTATGCAGTCACGCTCGCGTTCCTGCGCTTGCTTGCGCTCCTTATGAATCTTGTTGGTCCACAGGCCCTCGGAGACCAGGGCGGTGGCGACAGAGGCAATCCTGATGTAGCGCCAGCGCTTTTCGGAGTCTTTGACGAATTCGCCTATGACAAGCGGTGCGAGAATGCCCGCGGTCTTGATCCAGTGTCCAGCTGCGCCTGTGGCGCCCATGGAGCTGTGAGCATTGTGGTAGGGCTGGCGTTCATGGGTCTGAGAACGGTTGTGCGTATGTTCTGGACTTCGATTCGCGTAGGCCATGCTGCTACCTGTTGTGTCTGAGCTGCACTTTACCCATAGATATGGAGTTTGCAAGCAATTTACTTGAACGCGCGAATCATCTCACGGTGCCTGCAGGCTGTGAAGAAACTCGACTGCTTTCTGCGCGTGGGAAGCGGCGGCGAAGATCGCTCGCTTGTCGTTCTTGAGAACCTTGAGCCACTCACCGATATAGGCCGCGTGATCCTCACGAACTTCAGGTGTCAGGTCAAGGTCAGCGCTCAGGAAAGCGCTCGCCAGCTCGGCTACCAGTTCTTCCTGGGCATATCCTTCGTCACCAAAGTGCTTCCGGCCAAAGCTGCGGTTCAGGCGGGAAGGGTGCCGGGTCCAGTGGGCTGATTCATGCGCGAGCGTCGCATAGAAGCTCTCCGCATCGCGAAACGCCTCCATCGCGGGCATTTGGATGTGGTCGCCGTCGCAGCTGTAGAAAGCTTGGGAACCCCGATAGCGAATGTCTGCGCCGGTCGCCTGGAAGAACCCTTCAGCGTGGCTGATACGTTCCATGGGTGAAGGCTGCAGCATTTGGGGCTTGCCGTAGTAGCTGTCTGGTAGGCCGTCGATCTGCTCCACGTTGAAGACGGTGTAGCCCTTCATGTAATGGATCTCGCGCTCTTCTTCTTCGCCGCTTTCATTCTCCTCGGTACGGGCGATGGAATTGGCGTAAACGACCAGTGAGCCTTTCTCACCCTTGCGAACCTGCGCTTTCAGCTCCGAGGCTTGCTTGTAGGTCATCCACGTGGGAGCCGTGAAGCCCTTGTCTTCTGCCTCAGCCCAGAGCATCAGGATGTTGATTCCTGAGTAGGGCAAACCGTTGTGGCGCAGTGGCCGAGTGATACGCCCCGCCGTGTTTCCAGCATTCCAGGGCTTCATCCATGTACGGACGCCCTGCTCTAAGTCGGCGATGATCTTGTTGGTGATTCGGGTATAAACGTCTTGGCTTTGACTGCTCATGGCTTTGTTCTCCTTTGTGGGTCCGGGAATTCGAACCGCTGAGAGCCAAAAAGGCGGGCGCACTAAGGCTTCCGGTCACCGTCAGGGGAACGGCCAACACGGGAGCGAAGCGAATGGAGCGGGCAGCGCCGTTGACAGGGAGCCGCGCACGACTAGGGTCGAAGCAATAGGTGAGAGTTTCCCGAGTCACAGGAGAGGCACTGTGCAGGTAGCCAGCGACGCTTACAGGACGCTCGCCAACCTGCGGACTTGGACAATGGCTTACGAGCAAAACGGCAAATGCTGGTAACTTATACCGGTGGGTTTAGCACTGCCTTACAAATGAGGAGAGATCATGGATGTAAATCGGATTGTGACTGAACTGGATACTGAAATCAGCCGTTTGCAGCAGGTGCGAGCAGCGCTTGCTGGTGTGAATACGGGTGCGAGCGATAAGCCCAAACGTGGTCGCCCCAAGGGAAGCGGCACGAAAGCGGCAACGTCATCACTGAAGAGTCCAGCCAAAAAGCGGCAAATGAGCCCGGAAGGCCGCAAAGCAATCGCCGATGCAATGAAGCGTCGTTGGGCGGAGCGTAAGAAAGCCAAGGGCTGAGGATAAGCGTCAAGCAGCTACTTGGTTAAGATAACTTTCTCGGAGGCGTGCATTCGCAATGTGGAAGTAATTGTCGTCCAGTTCGATTCCGAGCCAGCGCCTGCCGAGATTACGGGCCGCGACCAGCGTAGACCCGGAGCCGGCGAATGGATCAAGCACTAGCCCGCTCGGTGGGCAGAGCGCCTCGATGAGCTTCTCCAGCGTTCCTACCGGCTTCTGCGTCGGATGAAGCGTGTTCCCGGTGTAGGACCAGTCCACCACATCGCTGATCGTCTCCGCCATGCTCCATGGCGTCCCCTTTGCGAGCAGATGGGCGCATTCATGCTGATATCTGACGTATCCGGTGGAGGAGGCATAGCTCTTCGGAAACACGAGATGTCCCACGACTCTGAATCCTGCGGCGCGATACGCCTGCAGGAACTTGTCCGCGCTGGGCCAGCCATAGAAGCTGACGGCGAAGCTGTCATTCTTGAGCACACGGTACATCTCTGCAAAAGCGGGAGAGAGCCATGCGTCCGTGCGGTCGTTCTGAATCGTACGACCGTCGCGTGAACGGTAGTTCACAAGGTACGGCGGATCGGTAAGGATCAAGTCGGCGCTCTCGGCCGTGATTGTGGGAAGAATGGAGAGGCAATCGCCTTCAAGGAGGGTGTTCTGCATATCGTGGTGCTTTCAAGCTGGGGCGTTGATGGGAAAGGAAAGGGCGGTTCCGAAGAGCCGCCCTGGAGACTTCAGGATGTCTTTGCCTGCTTCGGACGATCCCATACCAGGCTGAAGCCGCGCTCGATGCTGGTCTTCACCAACCGGCAGTGGATAGGAGCCGCAAAGCTCGGATCGTCAAGGGTGACTGAAAGGTAGCGTCCGGTCTGGCCGGTGCGCTCCCATGCCGCGCCGAACTCTGCGAGGCCGGAGGTGATGCGGAAACTGGGAGAGGTTTCGCTACGCTTCTCAGTGGGATCGAAGCTGAGTCTCGCATTGATGGTGAGCGTTTCCAGTGTGCCGGTGAAGCCGCCATTGTCTTGCTTGGTGAAGGTTCCGATGATCGTCATTGTCTTTCTCCTTTGTGTTCGGAGGTCGCCCCATGCGGCCTCTCGATGGCACTGCTTAAGCAGGCTGTAAGGGAGTGCGTCATAGCAATTTGTCTTCCGCGAGGAATGCCCGTGAGGGCAGGGGAAATTGCGTCATTGACGCCAGCGACCGCGGACTGCATGGTGCTCATTCGAGAGATTGGCCGCGCTGGGGTGTTCTGAAACAAAGGAACGAATGTACATGCCGCTCGAAGACGGAACTAAGCAACGCTGAGCAAATGAGTGAGGCACAGAGGAGCGGAGCAACAGCATCTAGAATCTCTGCTGTCACAGTCGGCTACGCTAAAAGGCTGCGGCAGTCCGCATCCTGCTTTCCCGGAAGATTCATCGCGTTCAGCGTTGCTCTGAGTGAGGACGCTACCTGACTCCAGCAATCCCTGTGAGTTTTTCAAGCGCCGGACCCTGGGAAAACAGGATGAACACGTCTCCGGCGGGATCGACGGCAATGCTGGCCACGTAGCCTCCATAGAGTGAATCGTACGTAGTACAGCTGTTGGCGAAGCTGCAACCCATGAGCCCGGTTCCAGTTGGAGAAAACTCGGCGGGTCCAAACTGCGTGCCTGCCCAGAGATTTCCAGCCCCGTCCACAGCCAAATTGCCTTCGAACAGGCCAAGAAGCGAGAAGTTCGAAAGCGGGTCTTTGAAGTTGACCGTGCCATCGAGATTGAGGTTGTAGAGGAATCCGTTCCTCGTCCAGACGCGCTGGTACTTGGGATCGAAGATGCCGTCAATATAGCCGTAGATCCCGTAGGCCTGCGTGGCATAGTCTGTGTACGAGCCCGATGAATGGAAGACTTCAAATGGCGTGCTAGCGTATGCACCGCCAAACAATAGGTAGACATTCCCAAGAGTATCGGCGAAGGCTCTCTCTGGGCCGCTACCGGCACCGGCCTTCTGTGAGCCACAGTAGCCTGTAGCGGCCGAGATCAGCGCGCCTGTATTCGAGTACTCGACCAGACAATAAGAAGAGTCACTCGAACGGCTCAAAAGATACCAAATGTTCCCGTAAGCATCGGAAGCGAAGATCGCGACCGGGCCCGAGTTGAGAGTGATGCCGGTCTGATTTAGCGGATAGCCGGTCGGAGGTGACACGATGTTGCCGTTGCTGTCGATCTTGAGGAGCGCTAGACCGTAGGGCACCCACAGATTATCCTGCGGATCGAGCACCATGTGCGTGGCTGTTCCCCCAGCCGCCAGCGTGCCGACGCTGAACGTATGGAGCAGGTTCAGCGCCGTGTCATATTGGCTGAGGGTTCCTACGGTAGGCTGAAGTAGCCAGAGATGTCCCCGGCTGTCCGCCAGGACCTGATCGCCGGAATGGTCGTAGCTGGGCTGGGGCAGCGCCAGATCTACGGGTGCAACAAAGCTCGTCGGAGCAGAACTCAGTCCGGGTTGGAACGGACTATTAGCGGTCACGAGTGCGAAGAGGGACGACGCGTTCACCTGAGGTGTGCGTTGGATGCTGAGAAGTGCCGCGATTGTGTCGGTGCTGGTAGAGGTGTACTGCAGAAGCTTGCCGCACGCCGTGCCGTCGCTGGCATGCCCTCCTGAGCTATTCACGCACGCAGCCACGATGTCAGCGAGCGTGTTGAGCAACGCCGTAGAGGCTACGGCGCCACTGGAGTTGCTCCCGCGAAGATGACCCGAACCCGGATCGACGAACGCCACTGCATTGCTGAACGCCACGCTCAAGCCGGCGACATTCGCTGCGCTTGCTCCGATATGCGCGTAATCGAGCATGAATGGAGTGAGCGCCTGAATGGCCGCAACGGTGGTGAGTTCGTTTATGGAAATGAACGTGCTCGACGTAAGCGTGCCGCAGGTTCCAAGCACGGTCGCGAGCGCAATGGCGGTGTTGTTGATGGTGCCGGTCAGGCCGGGATTGCCACCCGTTGCCACGATGTAGACGAGCGCTCCCGGCGCGGGGCAGGTGTAGCCTCCCGTGATGCTGAAATTCCCGTTCGCATCCGTGTGGACGGTCGAGGAAATCAGCGCCGTGGAGGCTCCCATTGCGGTCGCAGTGTTGGCTGCATAGAGCTGGATCGTTGCTCCTGATACAGGTTGTTGTCCGCCATGAACCTGGCCCGAGACAGGCGGCAGCGTTGATGTCGATGTCGATGCGATGTCGAAGGTGCCAAGGCCGCAGCCGGTTGAGGCCACAGTCAGGGTGCAGAGGAGCGCTGCTGCGGCAACCACTCGCTCAAACCTACGCACAGAGGACATGGTCCGGAATTTTGAGACCAAAGATAAGGGGGAAAGCGGCTGAATCGTGAGCATTGAACCTCCAGTGGTTCTGAAGCTGCATCGGCGCTGTCGTGCTCGGCAGGTGGGCACAGCGAGGATCGCATTAATTGGTTATGAAAATCAACTAGTTGCTTATCATGTCTACTTTGTTGGAGTTGGCGGATGCCCGGTGCTAGCTTCGGGCATTGATCACTGGAAGGCAGTTACGGGCCGCCCGGGCACTGCTGGGGTGGGAACAAATTGAACTGGCTAAGCGCGCCCGTGTCGCTGTAGGCACAGTCCGCAGAATGGAGTCGTTCAGCGAAGGAATCGGCTCTCGCACGTCAACGCTGTCTCAAGTGCAGGCGGCGCTGGAGAAGGCTGGTATTCAGTTTCTGAACGATGGGGGTCCCGGGGTGAGGCTTCGCCCCGTTCACGGATCCGCTCCGCGAGGATGACCGCTTCGCAGACTGATGGGCTGAGGTTGACGGTTGCTAGGCAGACAGACTGTTCGCGGCAGTGGAAAGCTAAAGCTTTGGTGCTCTAGCGTCAAAGCACATCAGTCGAGGTGCATAGCAGTTCCACCGCCCAGTCCGGCGGCGGCCCGTCGCATGCGGTTCGGAAAATGGGAAGCGCACAGGTAAACGGCTGTCGGGCGGCCACGGCAGAATTCACATCTCAGACGAGCAAGCAATGCTGCGAACGAAAGGTCACCATGCCATCGCACGAGCCCCTTCACTGCTGAGGTAGAAATCCGTCCCGCGCAACGCCGGCAGCGAACCTCCAGGAAGCAGTTGGGCCATTCGGAAAGAAGTTGCATTGTGCTAAAGCTGGGCGGGTGCATAGTGGGCTCGTCGCTCGGTGAGAATGATGAGCATCATGATTTCTGTTACAGGAATCAAGTGGGATGTTTCCCGGCCATCGTTAGGCGCTGAAATGCTCGCTTCCTAGACTCGACGGACATTACTACGACCGCTCAATGAGCGCATTGGCCTGTTAGCGTCAGTTGGGAATACAGTACCGATTGCCTTCCGAGAAGCTCACAGAGCGGTACTGATGGGTAATGTGTCCATCCGTAGGGAGTACCGAACCGCCCTACTGGGTCTCGGGTGCGAAAAATTCGAATAACCGCTTAAGCATGTCGGGACCTGAAGTGAAATCCGTACAATCAAGAGGAAATGGCTGGCCTTTGGGACTCGTCCCCACCCTCTGGATTTCTAAACGAGGCAGATGTCGAGCTGCGATTGATCTTGCCGCTGTTGTATGCGCTCGGATACGGGCTCGAAGATGTCGTACCGAAATTTCCCGTAGAATTCCGCGAGGGACGGCGAGGAAGAAAACCCGAAGCAGACTTTGTGTGCTTCAGAGCCAAGCCCCACGACAAAAGCAACTCCCTCGTTGTGGTGGAAGCGAAAGCGCCGAAAGAAGCTCTCAAAGATGGGAAGTTACAGGGCGAGTCATACGCTGCGAACCTGCGAACCCCCGTTCTGTTGATGACCAATGGATCTGAACTGGAGGTATGGCAGCTCCAGTCGACCACAGAGAGCGTTAAGATCGTGGATTTAGCGGTGGCGGATCTCCTGAGCTATCGTGGAGACCTCGAAGCGGTGCTGTCGAAGAAGGCTCTGGTCGCACTATGTGAGCGCCTCAACGTTAAGTCATTTCAAACAGAGGCCAGAAAGTATAAGGCATACCTCATGGCTGAATCCGAGCGATCTGCCAAGGACAGAGCAGCCAACCGCACTCTCCGGCCGATCGGTTCCGGTGGGCCTGGGCTCTCTTTCTCATCAGGTCAACTTATGAGCGCTCATCCGGAAGGAGCGGTCATCTTGGCTCCGTCGGGCTACGGCAAATCTATCCTTGCTCATCAGCTCTTACGCCAGACATGCGAGGAGAGTCTGGCACAAGGGGAGACCCTGCTGCCATTTTTGGTCTCTCTCCCCTCTCTAGAACACCGCGGTGGGTCTCTTCTGAGCTTCATGCAACAGCGTCTTGCTGCGCATTCGCCCGGTGTTACGGCGGACATGCTCCGAGACAGCCTCCGTGAGTTCGGAGGCGTCCTG
>CAXSHQ010000046.1:16463-18541 GCA_964236875.1 uncultured Acidobacteriaceae bacterium
ATTCCGTCGAGAGATCCAATCCGAACTGTCGAACTTTATCCGAGATTTTCCCCGTGTACAGGTGTTTGTTCTGTCCCGCGGTGCTCACACTCCAGAGCTGCGTCTTCCAGTCTTCGAGATTGCTCCTCTTTCCGCTGAAGAATTGCGTGACCTTGAGGTACTCGTTCTTGGCGCGACGAAACAAACTGCGTTTGTGTCGTCCAAAATGCCGCGAACTCTGCAGAACATCTGCGAGAACGTTCTCGTGGCGCGGCTCGTCTTTGATTATTGGAAAGAACACGGCCGCTTGCCTCTCGAACTGGGAAGCCTTTTCCGCGCTTGGCTCGACCGGATATTGCAAGGCACCCAACTATCGAAAAGTAACGCGGTCTGGCTGGAAAGCGCGCTCATTGGTTTGGCTGCTGCGACCATAGACGCTCCGATCGAAGCCACAAGGGCTGCGTCGTTGCTGAAGGAACAGAACCTCGATCCTTCATTGATAAGTGAATTGATCGACTGTGACGCCCTGCGGGTCAACGGCGTCTCACTTGAGATCCAGCATGAAGCGCTCGCGGACTATTTGCGCGCCGTGCAACTCGTCTCGCTTCCCGAACCCGATTTGGTCGACAAGTTGGGCGTGGTCGCACTACGAAAGGATAGTCTGTTTCCGGCGCTGCTCACGTCTCAATTGGGCTCACGCGATCTGCAGGCGATCCTCTGGAAGAGAATGTCCCAGACAGAGCTAGATCTCTATCTCGACGCGTTACGCTACAGATTCGATCTTTCCGAAGACTTACAACAGTTGGACCAGAGTGCGCTATCAAGGAACTATCTTGAGGATCTTCTGGATGGAATTGAAATACCCGTTGACGCGTTCTGCCCTCGGATGCGGAATGCCGTCGTCCGCTATCTCACGCAGGAAGAGGACGAGAAGCTCGCCGTCACCGGCATTGTGTACGGTCCCCCCTTGGATGAAGTGGCATACGGGTTTCGAGGAGATTCTGGTGACACCCGGGTCATAGTTTCGAGACCGGAACGCCAGCAGGGCGTGCATTCGACCCAGTGGCTTCATCTTGGACGGTCTGGCTACCGTCTCGATAGCGGACGACTCTTGGGCGCAACGCGGCTGCGTGACACCCTGTTGAAGGTGATTGAAAATCAGCAGCTCGAAGGTGGCAACGCCTGGATCTCAGAACGCCTGGTCGGTCGGGTGTGGCATCTGCAGCGTTCTCAGGCATTAGAACTTGACGAAAGGGATTCACTCGAAAGTATCGAGCAGAGGCTCAACGAGTTCGCTGGGGAATGGGTCCCCTATGGCGACGGTACAAGAGAATGGTTCTCGGTGGATACGATGTTGAAAGACATCCGGCATCTGCGGCAATCAGGTATGGTCCGTATCGATCTTTGGTGGAGGGATTGTGGGTGGGTTGCAAACGCAAGCATACAGACGGAGGAGACTGTCGGGAAAGTCTTAGATCAGTACTTCCGGCGGCGACAACTCCTTTTGAAAGAAGTGATTGAGGAATCGTTTCCTCGCCTTGCTCCTCATATGCGGGCGTATACGAGCCTGCCGGAGCGCTGGGATATAACACTCACACCTCACTTTCGCGCATTTCCGGGCTTTCAAATGCATGCACGCTGGGCTCCTACCGTCTCTTGGGCAGACGCTGGTGCCGACGTTCGGTTCGCGGACTATTCGCCAGCTTGGCATGACGATGCCCACCTCCGAGAAAGCTTACAAAAGCTCGGGCGTCCAGCGGATCGATTCATCATCGGGTGGAATGGCCCTCTGCCTTCATTTGAGGGTTATTGGTGGGACGGTCGCTTTCCGAGTACCACGGCTCTGGTTCGAGAAGTCTGCGATCTGGTCAAAAAGGAAATCGAGTATCTCTTCTCAGCTCTGCCTTCGAACGAATTGCAGTTGAATTAGAGAACATGTGCTGCCGCTTGGTATGTCGTGGACTCGGAGGAGTTCACGATAGAACTCGTGCGGGGCACGTTGGTAACGAGAAACGCGGTTCGCGCCAATGAGATATGTTGATTGGTGCCAAATCTCTAGTGCCGTATCGGCAGTGCTCCGCTGCGAGAACTTTCGCGCG
>CAXSHQ010000047.1:0-2297 GCA_964236875.1 uncultured Acidobacteriaceae bacterium
GCAGCGCGTGCGGCGGGCTCACGATCTTTACGTCGAGCCCGTAGGCGTTGTGCCACCAGTTGTCGAAAGGCGCGGAAGTGAGCATGGCGACGCCTCCCCAGCCGGCAAAGAAGACGCCCAGGGGGGCGCGCAGCCCGAAGACGCTGACGGATGCGGCGCGAAGCTGCGGATCGCGGTTGCTTGTTGCGCGGACGAGCAGCCAAAGCCCGACAACGCCGGCGAGAATGCCGCAGAGCTGGATCATCAGGTGGGCGGGCGTCCAGAAGGAATCGCGGCCAATGGAGCGGTGCCAGGAGACATCCCACGAGCCGCCGACGGTGGCGGAGGTCACAGCGGCAGCGCCGGTCCAGATGTACCAGGGAACCTTGGCGTTGGGCGCGTGCGCGACGCTCTGCGTGCGCGTGGCGGGAAGGAAGCCCGCGGGCGGATTGGCTGCGGTGGACATGGGTGCCTCCGGCTAGGTGTCTTGTTTTCTATGGTAGCGGGTGAGCCCGTGCGGTGGCGTGACATGTGTCACCTTCGGAACCGGCACACGCCACCGCGCGGGGAAACCCATCGTGGGCTTCTAACGCTTCTCCCTCCCGTGCAGTGACCGGCTTCAACGACATTGTCATCCTGAGCAAAGCGAAGTATCTGCTGTCCGCCGGAGCGGCACTACGCCTATAGCCGTTCTCCTGCAGGTAGAGTGCTTCCTCCCACACATAGTGTCATCCTGAGCGCAGGTCAGGATCCCCGCGTTCTGCTCGCCGTAGCACTACACCCGAGGAGAACTGCTAAAGACCTCCACAACGTGTCTAGCCCCGGCGAACCGCTTAGGCGTGGTCGCGGAGCGCGGCCTGGGCTGCGAGGAAGCCGCACATGCCGTGAACCCCTCCGCCGGGAGGCGTGGACGCGCTGCACACGTACAGGCGCGGGTTGGAGGTCCGCCAAAGGTGCGCGGTGGGACGCGTGAGGAGCTGGGTGACCGACATGGAGCCGCCCGAAACATCGCCGCCGAGCAGGTTGGGGTTCCACGCCTGGAGGGCCGGGGCGCTGGTGGCTCGGCGGGCGAGGACCGTGGCGCGGAAGCCTGGGGCAAATCGCTCGAGCTGGGCTTCGATCGCGGCGGTGTGGTCTTCGGGTGAGTTGTGCGGAATGTGGCAGTAGGCCCAGGCAGTGTGCTTGCCGGCGGGCGCGCGGGTCGGGTCGAAGAGGCTCGGCTGCACGACAAGAACAAACGGCTTGGTGTTGGGCTCGCCGTTATAGGCAGTGGCTTCGGAAGCGGCGATCTCGGCGAGGGTGCCGCCGAGGTGAACGGTACCGGCGCGGAGGCACTCCTTCGCGGTCCAGGGTATGGGCGCGGAGAGGGCCCAGTCGAGCTTGAAAGCACCGGGCCCCTGCCGGAAGTGGCGCATGCGGGTGCGGAAGCTCGGCGTGAGAGTGTCGCCAGCGATGCGGGCGAGCGCAGGTGCGCTGGCGTCGAAGAGAGTGACATCGGCGGGGTCGAGCTGGCTCACGTGCTCGATGTTGGCGTTGAGAAAGATGCGGCCGCCGAGTGAGGTGAAGTAGCTGGCAAGCGCATGCGTGAGCGACTGGGCGCCGCCTGCGGCGAGCGGCCAGCCGGTGGCGTGGGCCGCAGCGATGAGCACGAGCCCGGCGCCGGAGCTGGCGAGATGTGTGAGCGGAAGGACGGAATGGGCGGCGTTGCCGGCGAGCAGGGCGCGGGCGGGCTCGGTGCGGAAGAGCAGGCGGGCTAGAAGCGAAGCCGGCTGCGCGGCGGCGATGCCGAAGCGGGCCAGGCCGAGCGGGTGGCGCGGCAGCCGACTGAGCGGGTGCATGACGGTGTCGACGAGACGCTCCCAATCATCGACCAGCGGAGCGAAGAGGTGTTGCCAGGCGTGGGCGTCGTGCTTCTCGAACTGAGCGGCAGTCGCGGCGAGGCTGTGCTCGAGCATGACAGCGTTGCCGTCGTCGAGCGGATGGGCGAGCGGAGCGTCAGGCTCGATCCAGCGCAGGCCGTGTTTCTCGAGCGGCAGCGTGCGGAAGAAGGGCGAGGCGATGCCGAGCGGGTAGACGGAGGAACCAAGATCGTGATGGAAGCCAGGGAGGGTTGTTTCGCCGGTGGAGCAGGCGCCGCCAACGTCGGGGCCACGCTCATAAACGGTGACGCGTACGCCGTGCTGCGCGAGCGTGATGGCGGCAGCCAGAGCCGCGCAACAGACTGCCGCTTCCGGTCCGGTGCCACAGCCGCAGGTTCAAGCGGCCTGACCGTCGGTCGGCCCTCAGGAAGGTGCGACGGTCGATTATGCGTCAGTACC
>CAXSHQ010000047.1:2307-11727 GCA_964236875.1 uncultured Acidobacteriaceae bacterium
CGACGTTGGCAGAGCGCAGGGGCATGGCTGAAATGAGTGTAGCCCGTGTGAGCTACGCGCCTCTAAATGGCTGCTAAGCGGTAGTTCGGTCGAGGGGGAAGGTATTGTCCAGGGCCGTTCGCAGGTGGAGGTGCAGCAGGGCCGGGAGGCAGCGCAGCACAAAGGGGAAGGATTTGCGGTACTGAGTGCGGAGGTCGAGCAGTTGCTGGAGCGTCCGACCCGTGGGATTTGCGTGGCTGTCTGGGTTTGCGCCCGGGCGCTGCTGGAAGAAGGCTACCTCTGCGTCGAGGGCGGTCGTGTTGCCGTGGTAGCAGAAGTAGCAGCTGTGGAGCGAGCGCTTGAGCGTTCCCATCGCGTAGTGGGTCGCGTCCGGCAGCAGCGGGTACGCAAGGAGGCTCAGGAGCATCTGGCTGGTGAAGGCATACCACGCCTTGACGACATCCAGGCGACGGACGGGTGGCGGCTGGACGTATGGAAGCAGGTCCTCTCCCCAGACCGTGACCGCGGAGGCGATGACGTTGCCGAAAACGATGCGGTCGACGAAGAACGCCTCCGCCGGGTTGAGGCCGAAGACGCGGTCGATGTCCGCAGAGAGCAGATCGCTCCGGGTGCAGACGAAGGTGGAGAAGCCATGGCCGCACACGCGCTCGGCGAAGGCCTGGAGCGGGTTGCGGAGTCCATCGGGTGCTGCCGGATTTGCCGGCTGCTTGAAGCCATGCTCGATCTCCAGCCGCTCCACCTCGGCACGCACTCGCGCGCGCTCCTCCCGCGAATTGGCGTCGGGCAGGACGACGATGAGGTCCACGTCGGACACCTGCTGGTGGAAGCCGCCCTTGGCCGCGCTGCCGAACAGGACGAGGGACACTAACCCTTGGCTGTCCCGCGTGCATGCCTGGGCGATGGCATCGAGGTAGTCCCGGACACGAAAAGGCAGCTCGACGCCAAGCGGAGCTGCCGTGGCTGAATGGGAGAGAGCGATCACGCCGTTAGTTTCACACCGGGTGGCATCCTGTGCCAGCATCTCAGAAGCGAGTTGCGGGCACGCGAGCACGTCTCATTGATACTGTACGGGTAACTATCTGATTACTTTTCCTCATAAAGGCGGCGATTGGCACGCACTCTGCACCTTGCGCTCAGCAGACCCATTCACCCGATTACGACGATCATTGGTTTATGCCGAAGTCTGCAGCGGGCCCGGATCGAACCATCTACGTGCCCGTGAACGGCCAAGCCGTGGAGGTGATGATTCCCGCGCCTGAACTGGAGGTCGTACCAGGAGTCAAGTGGGGCGATCCTTGGACGCTGTTTACTCCCGCATACTGGCTAACACAAGCGTATATGTCGGAACGCTATAGGGAGCCGTTCGCAGATGTTGAGCTCTCGCAGCGAATCATCTCAGAACTGGGATTCTGCATACTGGGCGGATTCGGGATCACCGCTGAGCTCGGTACGGCAGCATACGAGAGGTGCTTGCAAGCTGGGCTGTTCCAAAGATTGGAAATCGAAGAGACGATGTGGGCCGATGAACTCAAACGGCCACTGCTCGTTTCGAACAGAGAAGTTAAGTATCGTTACCCAAACCAGAAAGCAAAGTTTCTCGCGTCTGCTATGTCTTTTCTTCGAGAGAACTCACTACGCACCGAAAGCGGTTTAGAGTTACGAGAACAGTTGAGGCAAATCAAAGGGGTCGGCTTTAAAATAGCCAGCTGGGTGGCGAGGAACGTCCTTGATTGCGACGATGTCGCAATCTTGGATATACATCTTCTGAGGGCAGGGCGTATCTGCGGCTTATTTTCAAGTGAGCACCGAGTTGAACGTGATTACCTGGAAATGGAATCCTTGTTTCTCGAGTTTTCGCGAGCAATGGCGGTGCGGCCATCTCGGCTAGACCTACTTATCTGGGAAGAGATGCGCGAAGCAGGAACATTGCCTCAAAGAATTCTTGAGCCAGCGGACCAATTTGCGCTTCCTTTTTAGGCGTTTACCTATCGTGTCCAATGCTCTGCATAAAGGCCGAATGCTTCACGCAGCCGGGGCACCAATTGCACGCCACGTCTCCCGTATGGCAAGAGTGTGCCCAGGTGATTACGTCAGCTTTTGCCCCTGAAAGGGAATAGAGTTCCTGCGTTGACAGGTATAGAGCAGGTGCATCAAGTTGTAACGAACCCTCTTGAAGCAGCAGGAGAGATGACATCGCTCGCACGAAGCTATCAGAGCCATCGGCGTGACGGTTGTCGGTCGAAACAGTACCGATAAGAATCTTCCTTAGATCCCGCTTCAAAGCGTACATAGCGCCAACCGTAATCAAAAATTGATTCCGAAAGGGCCAGAACTCGGCGTGCTCTGAAACGTTGCTAACTGCCGAGCCAGCCATCACCCCACTTCCCAAGCTCGATACGGGAACTTTAAGGACAATGTGCTCGAGCGACAACGCTTCGCAAACAGCTGTTGCTGCTGCAATCTCCGCGATTGCGGGCTGTTGACCATAATCGACCGTCAGGCAAACGGCGGGTCGCTTCCAGCAAGCTAAAGCGATCGAATCCACTCCACCGGAGAGCAGAAGTAAATCATGCATAAGCTGTTAGATTCCAGCATGCGTTATAGATGCTGCCGGTGAAGTCGGTCAACACCGCACATCCTGAACCAAGAAGCATCGTAAGCGACCTCGCCTCCTCTGACTCGGCCAAACAGACTACAGGTATTCCTCGTGCTCTTGCATATCCAACCTCGAACAGAGTTCCGGAGTCTAGACCATCGATTAGAGCGTAGACCAATGATGCTTCCTCTAAGGCTGGGAGATCAGCAGGGGCGACTACATCCGGTGGACCTTCTCCTATCTCGTGAATCGGAGAGAAGACGCTAAAGCCAAGCTCCCTCAGCGCAAAACGTGCCTCATCGACCAGCCACTGCTGTGAGGTGGTGAAGAAAGGACCGGCAAGGTAGATCGAACCCGTTGGTATGACTCGGGGATGCCCCGTGGAGCTTTCTTGCGCATGAGTAGCCTCCGCTTCCATTTCGTCAAGCTTAGATACGGAGAAATGTTCTTTTCTCGTCGCAACGTATTCAGCCACGACTCGCGATGCAAACCAAGCTGCCTCGATCGGTGATGTGCCATTCAGAAGCCACTTATGTGCGAAAGCAGCAGAAAACACATCGCCAGATCCGATTTTCCAAACACGTGAGGTCGGGAATGCCTGAATCCAGGCATGCATAGATGGAGTTTTGACAAGGGCACCTTGAGGGCCGCACTTGAGCACAACCACTTGACAGTGTCGCGACCTTAGCAGCTCACTTGCAATGGCGTCTGGCGCTTCTTCGTTCGTAATAGCTCTGCCTTCGGAAAGCGAAGCTACGATTGCTAACTCGCGAGCAGTTGAGCCATTTGATTCGAACGACTTCGCGCGAAACCCGTCCTGCGGGTCGTAGACCGCCTTGCGAGCGGACACTCGGGGGCGTCCCTCAAGCATCCCGAAGACAAGTGCGTTTTCCGCATCTACGAAATGGGTGTTACCAAAGGTAGGAATGTTCGGAGGGTAAATGTCAGGTTTGGATAGCGGGTGTCGGTACCTAAACCAAATATCCGCGGAGGCCATTTGAATGTTGACGCTAATTTTGTTCTGTTTAGCAATGTCGGACACTTGGTCGAGTAGCTTTGGGCCAGCTACCGTCTCCAGAGTCACATCATGAGACAAGCCATTCAATACCATGGCTGCTCGTAAGCCGCTTCCTCTGAATATGACCGATCGCGGGAAGGAACACTCTTCGCCGTAAGAACCTCCGACAACAGTTACATGTTTACTCATGCACCCTCTATGCTCAGAACGCATGTGCCGCCACTTTTCGAGAGGACGGTTGCTCTGTAAACGAAGCCAGTATTCAGGCAATTGATCAGTTGAGCAATCTGAGGGCCGGTGAGTGCCCCAGCGAGTTCTCCCAGGTAGAAAACTTCGACCGATTGGCCGTTTGCAGCCAACTGAACATCCAGGTGGTACCCGGTCTGGAGCTTAGCGAGAACTGCCTGCTTAGGCGAGTTGAGAGTTGCTTGGAAAGTAATTCTTGAGCACGGACTACTTGGAGCGGACGGTGTATACCCTCCAGAACCTGAACCACCCATATCGCCTCCTGCTTACGCAACGTAATGTTACGCCCCAAGCAGAAAACTCGCGACCTACCTAACAAATGTGCTCATCTGCTGTTCCCGAAATGGGACATGTGATTAGTAGTCGGACTAGGTTTACTCGGACTTCGGCGGGCGCATAACAGGTCCTCCGCTGCGCTAAGCGGTGACAAAGAAGAGAGGCAAATGCAGTGGCAGACGCAGATTCTTGGGGATGGCAATGGTAAGCAAGTGTAAGAAGGCCATATCGCTACTGGCCGGTGAAGGGGTTGGGGAAGCCGGGGGCGCCGGGGGGTGGGGGTGCGGGGTTGTAGGGGCGTGGGGGTTCGATAGGGCGGGGTGGGTCTTGCTCTCGCGTGGGCCCTGTTGGGGCGCGGCCCGCGTGGCTGGGTGTGCCGGTGGGGAGCTGGCTGCCGCGGAGGCCGGCGAGGATTTGCTGCTGGAAGTCGCCGGCGGCGCCGGGGCTGTTGGGGAGGAAGAGGGTGTTGGTGCCGCCGCGGGTGCCGATGTCGCGGAGGGTGTCGAAGTACTGGGTGAGGAGGACGAGGCTCATGACCTCTTCGGCGGTGGAGCCGGGGACGCCTGCCTGAAAGTGCTCGATGGAGGCAGAAAGGCCGTCGATGATGGCCTGGCGCTCGCGGGCGATGCCGTTGCCCTGGAGGGCCTTGGACTCGGCTTCGGCTTCGGCCTGCTTGACCTTGAGAATCTTTTCGGCCTCGCCGCGGGCCTGGGCGGCGACCTGGGCGCGCTGGGCGGCGTTGATGTCGTTCATGGCCGCCTTGACCTTGTCGTCGGGGATGATGTCGGTGACGAGGGCGTTGAGAATGTTGTAGCCGAAGCTGGACATGGTGGCGTCGAGCTCGTTTTTGACGGCGATGGAGATGCCGGATTGCTGCTCGAAGGTCTCGTCGAGGGTGAGCTTGGGGACGTGGCCGAGGATGGAGTTGAAGACAAACGACTCGATCTGCTTTTGCGGGGCAGAGAGCTTGTAGAAGGCGTCGAAGATCTTGTCGTCGAGAACCTGGTACTGGACGCTGACGGGGATCTGGACGAAGACGTTGTCGCGGGTCTTGGTTTCGACGGAAAATTGGGCCTGCTTGACCTGGAGGTCGACGAAGAAAACGCGCTCGGCGAAGGGGATGAGGACGTGGAGGCCAGGGCGGGTGATGCGGTTGAACTTGCCGAAGCGCTCGACCAGGCCGGCGGTGTAGGTGCGCACGGTGTAGAGGGTTTTGGCGATGGTCACGACGACGAAGAGGAAGATGATCGCGAGCGGGATGAGCAGGGCAGGGATGGGCATGCGTGCGGAAGCCTCAGTGCCCCAGCATACGCCGAGGGCGGTGAGCGGGAGGGATGAAACGCTAAGGGCGCGGTGCGCACTATGGGGAGAGACACCGAAGGAGGCCCCATGCGGAAGTTCGCAGCGTACCCGATCGTTATCAACTACAACCTGCACATGCAACGGCGCACGGATGCGAAGGGTGCAGCGATGCATCGGGCGGGGCAGTACCAGCAGGAACGGCAGCTATATATGCAGACGAGCGTGACGTCCGACTCTTCGATAGAAAGCAACCTGTGGAAGCTGGAGGTAGAGAAGTACGAGAAGGCGGTGGAGGCGAGCCTGCGCAAGATCGAGAGCAATCCGGTGGGGCGGATGGTTCTGGGACTGATCGACCCGAAAACCACGGTGTGGATCGTGCCGAAAGCGAGTGAATACCGCGAAACGGGTAAGTGCAATTGCGCGCAGACGAATCCGCTGAACTATGAGATACAGCCGGGTGGAAGCGTGGCTCGCGGCGTCGGCTTTGGGGATACCGTCATCCAGATCACGGCGGAGTTCGAGGACGACATCCTGTTTCACGAGCTGGTGCACGCGTACCGGTACTCACGCAAGAAGTTCAATGCGATGATGCTGAACGTCTACACGGACAGTCTGCGGGAAACGCAGAGTAGCGAAGAGTTTTTCGCGCACCTGATGCAGAACATGTACCTGGCGCAAGGGCATCGGCCGGTGACGATGGACTACAGCTGGGGCTGGCCCGAAGAGAAGAGCGAGATCTACGAATTCCTGGCAGATAATAGCGACCTGTTGCAGGCGCTGAAATACTTCCTGCGGCACGAGTACCTGGCCATGCTGGCGGCCCATAGCTTCAGCACGGACTACAATCCGTTCCGCGATTACAAGTCGCTGGAGGCAAAGTGGCTGGAGGGTAGCAGCCTGACGGAGCTGCCGGAGATGGGTACGCAGATCAGCCACTGAGGCGCGCGGAGACGGCGCTGAGCCTACGCGCTTCGGCGGTGGTCGGCTGCGCGCTGGCGGCTGGCGAGGGCTTGCTGCCTGTTGCCTATTTCGAGAAAGCACTGAATGAGGGAGAGCGCGGCGGGGGTGACTCCGGGGAGGCGGCTGGCCTGGCCGAGGGTGGAGGGGCGCACGCGGGTGAGCTTTTCCTGCATCTCGCGGGAAAGGCCGGAGACGGTGGTGTAGTCGAAGGTGGAGGGGATGGGGCGGGCCTCATCGCGGCGGAGGCGGTCGATGGAGCGCTGCTGCTGGGCGAGGTAGCCGGCGAACTTGATGGCGGTTTCGACGGTCTTGAGCTCATTGCGGACCCAGGCGGGGAGGGGCGGCGCGGAATGGGCGGGGGCAGACGCAGATCCTCCGCCTTCGGCGAAGGATGACAAGGCTGGGGTGGTGCGGGCGTGGATAGCGTGTAGCTGGATGGCGTTGAGCCAGGGAGCGAAGGCAGGCTGGGCTCCATCTGCGGCGGCCATGCGAGGGAGGAGCGCGGGGAGCAGGTGCTCGAGGGTGAGCTCGGGGCGCTTGAGGAGCTGAGCGAAATGGGCGCCGCGCTGGAAGGGGCTGGTCCCGGCTGTCTGGGCTTCGGTCGGGGTGGGCAGAGGCGAATGTGGGGATCCTTCGCTGCGCTCAGGATGACACCCTGCCAAGTCCCGCGCGTTGAGAAGCAACACATCCGCTTCGGTGAGCTTGGCGGTTTCGAGCAGGGTGGTGAGGGCGGCGGCGCGGGCTTGCTTGGCCTGGAAGGCGGCCCAGGCGGGGTCGTCGATGAGGCCGAGGGCGCGGCCGTGTGGGGTGAGGCGGATGTCGGCGTTGTCGATGCGCAGGTGGAGGCGGAACTCGGCACGCGAGGTGAACATCCGGTAGGGCTCGTCGGTGCCTTTGGAAATGAGGTCGTCGATGAGGATGCCGATGTAGGCTTCGGTGCGGTTGAGGGTGAAAGAGTCAGGGAGTAGGGAGCAGGGAGCAGGGAACAGGGTGGACTTGCTTGTGCCTTCGGTGCTCGCCTGGGGAGACGCAGATCCTCCGCCTTCGGCGAAGGATGACAACAAAAGAGCGGGTGCTTCCTGCTGAAAAAGGGCGGCGTTGATGCCGGCCATCAGGCCCTGGCAGGCGGCTTCCTCGTAACCCGACGTCCCGTTGATCTGGCCGGCGAGGTAGAGGCCGGTGAAGGCCTTCACGCGGAGGGTGCGGTCGAGCTCGGTGGGGTCGATGGCGTCGTACTCGATGGCATAACCCGGCCTGAGCATCTCGGCGTTTTCGAGCCCGGGGATCGAACGGATCATGGCGGCCTGGACCTCCATGGGGAGCGAGGTGCTCATGCCGTTGATGTAGACCTCGTGGGTGTTGAGGCCTTCGGGCTCGAGGAAGAACTGGTGCTGGGTCTTGTCGGGGAAGCGGACGATCTTGTCTTCGATGGATGGGCAGTAGCGCGGGCCGATGCCTTCGATCTGGCCGGTGAACATGGGCGAGCGGTGCACATTATCGCGGATGAGCTGGAGGAGCTCGGGCGTGGTGTAGGCGATGTGGCAGGAAACCTGGCGGAGAGGCGGCGTCCAGGTGGCGTTCTCGGAGGGTGTGCTTCGGAAGCTGAAGGGGGTTGGGTCGGCGTCGCCGGGTTGTTCTTCGAAGCGGGACCAGTCGATGGTGCGGCCATCGAGGCGGGGTGGGGTGCCGGTCTTGAGGCGGGTCTCGCGGAGGCCGAGGCGCTTGAGGGCTTCGCCGAGGAGGACGCTGGCGGGTTCGCCGGAGCGGCCCGCAGTGTATTGCTGCTCGCCGCAGTGGATGAGGCCGTTGAGGAAGGTGCCGGTGGTGATAATGGTGGCGGTGGCGTGGATTGTGCGGCCGTCGCGGAGCTTCACGCCGCGTACACGGCGTGAAGCAGAGAGCGGGATAGAGGGATCAGGAGTGGACTTGCTTGTGCCTTCGGCACTCGCCTGGGTAGACGCAGATCCTCCCGCTTCGCGGAAGGATGACAACCAAGAAGGGGCGTCAGGCTGAGGAGTCTGCCCTTCTGGACCCTGGACCCCGGACTCTGAGCCCTCGTCAAAGATGACATCGACGACTTCGGCTTGCTTGATGAAGAGGTTGGGGATGGATTCGAGCTTTTCGCGCATGCGGACGCGGTAGAGGGCCTTATCGCACTGCGCGCGGGGGCTCCAGACGGCAGGGCCGCGGGAGGTGTTGAGCAGGCGGAACTGGATGCCGCAGCTGTCGGCGACTTCGCCCATGATGCCGCCGAGGGCGTCGATCTCGCGGACGAGGTGGCCCTTGGCGACGCCGCCGATGGCGGGGTTGCAGGACATCTGCGCGATGAGGTCGAGGTTGAGGGTAAATAGGGCGGTGCGCAGGCCCATGCGCGCGGCGGCAGCCGCGGCTTCGCAGCCGGCGTGGCCCGCGCCGACGACGAGCACATCGAACTGCTCAGAAAAACTCACAAATCCATTTTAGACAACTAGAAACAAACGGGAGTTGAATAAGGGTGACTGCTCTATGGGGTCGTAAATGCACTTCGTTGTTGCGATTGCCGTTGCCGTGCCTTGGGATTGTTTCTGCTGATCCGCGCGGGAAGTCTTTCGAGGCGCTACAACGCGTGGACTACCGGACTACGCGCGAGAAAGGCAAGCCTGCCTGCGCCGCCGACAGCGGAGATGCGCGCTCTCAATACCCGCATCATGACGATCCTGTTCCGTACCCTGGGTGCCTTGTTCCTTCTTCCAGCCATCTTGTTCCTTGCTGCTGTCGTTCATTTCATCGCAGCGAACAGTAGTGGCGAGCGCGTGAGCAGGAGGGAGAGGCGAACCGGTCGCAGGCTTGAGTTCTACCAGTTGGGGGTGACCTCGTTGATCCAGTGGAAGCCGCGGGTGAGCAGGAGGTACTGGTCGGGGTTGCGGCGCAGGAGATCGAAGCGGACCTGGCCCTTGTTGAAGGTGCCGGTGAGGGTGACGCTGCCGTCCTCGTTGATCGTGCCCGGCGTCGAGTCGCGGCCGTTGAGATAGCCCTCGAGCGC
>CAXSHQ010000047.1:11737-18506 GCA_964236875.1 uncultured Acidobacteriaceae bacterium
CGTGGCGGGAGTTGGCCGGGTCGATGGTGTAGTGCAGGTCGCCGGGACCGGACGTCTTGCCGGTGAGAGCGATGTTCTGCTTTGCTGTGTCGAATTTGGTGTCGAGTTGAATCGAGGTGCCATCGACGCGGCGCACACGCATGGACTGGGCGGAGTCCCTGCTGATTTCAAGCCAGGGAACGCCGGGTACGGTGGACGCGGCAGAGGTGACGTGCCATTGGCCGTAGAGCGGAACGGTGGTGTCGTCAGCGGAGGGATAGGGTGAGTAAGCGCCCAGGCCCGTGCTGACAAGGGTGCACAGAATGACAAGCCCGAGGAGCGCGTAGCTGGTGCGGCGGAGCCAGCGGCGTTCGACCGCGGGCACGTGGTCGGTGCGCAGCTGCACCTGCTTGCGGAAGACGAAGAGGCGCAGGAGTGCGGCTAGGTCCGGCGCGGCAAGGAAGAGGCCCATGAAGAGGAGGTGCGAGCTGTAAAGTTTGACCGGGATGTCGTAGCAGAAGTTGAGCAGGACGATGTTGAGGAGGACGCCGGAAGCGAGCAGAGCGCCGAGAGTGCGGGTGCGGCGGAAGAACAGGAGCAGGCCGGGAACGACCTCCGCGAAGCCGCCGAACATGGTGTACCAGCGGGAGCCGGACATGAAGGTCCACAGGAGAGCCATGGGGCTGGATTCGCCGTAGGTTTCGTTGAGGCGCGACATGCTGACCGGACCGAACTGGCCGGGGAAGATCTTGGCGAAGCCGTACTCTTCAAGCGCGACTGCCAGTACGAAGGAGATGAAGAGGCGGAGCCAGGCGTCAAGCGTACGGTACTGCGTGCGGCGGCGGTCGAGGACGGACCAGATGGCAGTGGCAACGAGTGCGAGGCAAAGGCAGAGGAAGACGAGGACGTAATTGAGGGAGGTATCGCCGGAGCCGGTGGGGTGGAAGGTGGCGGCGATGCCCTGGAGATGAAAGACGTGCTGACCGAGCCAAAGCGCGACAGGCTGCATGGGCTTGGCAAGATAGGCGCTGATGGGAGCCGAGCCCCAGGGCAGGAGATCGAAGATGGACGCGCTGCCGGCCTGCGGGATGTTGAACAGCACGAGATAGCTGAAGAGGAAACGGAAGGCAATACGCCGGGGGAAAGACCAGATGGCTTGGTCGCTGGACATGCTTTTCAGGTACCCGTGTGGAAGTTTGGCCATCAGGCTACCACGGGTTAGAACGGGCGAGGCGATCGCTTCGGTAGCATGACGGCATGGTCCAGATGAGTGCGGTGGAAGCGCGGGTAGTGGGGTGTTTGATCGAGAAGGAGATCACGACGCCGGAGTATTACCCGCTGAGCTTGAATGCGCTGGTGAATGCGTGCAACCAGAAGTCGAACCGCGAACCGGCGATGACGCTGAGCGAGGCGGATGTGCGGTCAGGGCTGTTCGAGCTGGAGAACCTGAGCCTGGTGCGGGTGCTGGCGGATGCAAGGGTGTCGAAGTTCGAACACCGGCTGTATGACCAGATGAAGCTGCGGCGGGATGAGATCGCGGTGCTGTGCCTGCTGCTGCTGCGGGGGCCGCAAACAGCGGCGGAGCTGCGCGGGCGGGCGGAGCGGCTTTATGCGTTCGACGACACGCAGGCGGTGATGACGACGCTGGAGCGGCTGGCGGCGCGGGAGGAGCCGCTGACGAAGCAGCTGGGGCGGCAGCCAGGGGCGCGGGAAAACCGGTGGGCTCACCTGCTGAGTGGGGAGGTGGCGGAGGCGGCTGTGGCGCCGGTTGCGAGTGGCGGCGGTGTCGATCGGCTATCGCAGCTGGAGCAGATGGTGGAGGAGCTGCGGCAGAGGATAGAGGCGCTGGAGCAGCGAGGATGAGAAGACAAGCTGTGTAACGAATGCGTGGCCGGGCGCACTACTGAAGCGTAACGGTAAGCGATCGTTATCGACCCGGGCAGGAGCGCTGCCCCGGCGCACATCTTCGAAGGAGAAACACGGCAATGGCAAGCGTACTTGGTCCCAATCAGAGTCTTGGCGTTAATCAGGCGATCTTCTCGCCCGGCAACACGTACGAACTCCTCATGCAGTCGGACGGCAACCTGGTGCTGTACCGCACGGCCAACCACCACGCGCTGTGGTCGACGGGGACGCAGGGCAAGGACGTGATGCGCGCCACGATGCAAACCGACGGCAACCTCGTGCTCTACACGTTCAACGGGCACGCGGTGTGGGCGTCTGGCACGCAGGGCAAGCTCAACTCGTCGCTGTACCTGCAGAACGACGGCAACCTGGTGATCTATGAGCCGAGCGTGGCGGTGTGGGCTTCGAACACGATGCAGCACTAAGGCGTCGGGAGAGTGCAGAGAGGGCGCGGCTTCGGCTGCGCCCTTCTTTGCGCCCGCGCGCGAAGGATCGCGGCGAAACGTGGATACGGCCGCGTTTGAGACAAGTTATGCCTCCTGCGGTTTCGCTCGGATGCAGAGTACGAGATAGATGACGACGGCGAGGTTGACGAGGAGTACGAGGACTTTGCCTACCGTGGGGTGGCGGTGCAGCTCGTAGACTTCGAGCGGGACGAGGGAGAGGGTGATGATGACCGTGAACCACTCGGCCCAGCGCTTGCGGAGCCAGAGGCCGATGCCTTCGGTGAAGAAGAGCCCGGCATAGACGAAGCTGGCGAAGCCGGCCTCCTTGAGCCTGTCAGGCGAGATGCGGACGATCTTGCCGATGGCCTGATCGATGAAGCCGCGGTCCGGATCGATGCCGAAGCGCGAAACGAGGCTGTCCAGCGTTCCTTCCGAGTTGTGATGGACCAGCTTGAGGACACCGATGCCGACAACGATCATCAGCACGGCTTTCACCAGCTTGAAGGCCGCGATCCAGCGAAGGAGGCCGGTTTTGGATTTGTTCATACCCCTTCGACACTAAACTGTGCGGCGTGCGGCGGCGCTCCGCCTTTGAATACCAGCCAGAGCATGAGCGCGACTTCACCGAAGAGGGCGGGCTGGGAAAGGGTGAACAGCCTGCCTTTGTAGTGCGGGAACAGCAGCCCGGTTGCGCACAGGGCGAGGTAGGCGAGGCCGTTGATCTGCAGCCAGATGCCGAGGAAGCGTGGCAGGAAGCGCGACCGGTAGACGAGGAGGCCGAGAGGGAGGAGCCAGGCTCCCCAGAGGGCTTCGGCGGCGGTGTTCTGGAGGTCGTGGAAGCGCAGGAAGAGGACGACAAAGGCGTCTTGCTGCGGCTTGCTGAAGGCGGATGCGCCGGGGGCGCTGGTGGCGAGCATCAGGGTGGTGGCGTCGGTAGCGACGTTGAGGAAGTAGAGCAGGGCGGGCATGATGCCGCCGAGAATGATGACAAGCACGGCCAGACGGCGTGCTGGGTCCGCGTTCGGGCTGGGATCTGGGCTGAGATCTGGGCTCACGAAGAGGCGATAGAACGCCAGGGTGAGGAAGACGATGGTAAAGGCGGCGAGCAGGTCGCCGATCATGCCGGCGCGGAAGAGCGTCTGGTGATGGACGAGGTTGGCGGCGGTGGCGGCCGGATCGTCATAGACGAAGAGCTTGGCGGGGATGTAGATGAGGCGGAGCGGCCCGAGGACGACGAGCAGTAGGTACCAGAGGCCGGCGATACGGCCGGGGTTGCTGGGTCGGGGCATGGGGTTCCTCGGGCGTGCGTGGCCGCATGAGGGAGTACGGATGGGAGGGTGGGGCGGTTCCCAGGTGCGGTGGGGGAACAGGGGAGGCATCCCCCGGGCGGGCGTCTAGACCGGGTCGATACGCCACTTGGAGTTGGGCTGGTCGTCCCAGGGCCAAACGATGAGCATGCTTTCAGTGGTCCAGGAGTTTCCTGCGATGTTCAGGACGAGGTCGCTGTTGTAGACCGGACAAAGGGCTTTGCTGTCGGCGTCGCCCATCAATGTCCAGGTGTTGTGCGAGGAGGGCATAGTTTCCTGCGCGACGTAGACATAGGGGTTGTTGGGCGGACTGGCGAGCGCACCGCCGCTGGCCGCGTTGACGAACATGTAGCCGCCGGTGGCGGGCTCCTGCCGCATCTCCCAATGCGCGGGAAGGCCGGCGACGATGACGAGGCCGACCATGGTGTACGCCTCGGCGTGAAGGTAGAGCGGAAGGCCGTCGGGGTTGAAGGCGAGAGAGCTGATGGTGAAGAGCTGGGCAGACATAGAGGGCTATCCTTGCAGGCAAATTTTCGTGGAGTTAGCAGGGCCGGGAGTTGGGTTCACTATACCTGCGAGACCGGGAGTTCTGCGGTCGCCGGTGGCTTGGAGGGGTGGACGGCAGTTTGGGTTGGTGCGGTTATGAAGAACGTGCCGTGGCTGGCGGTCTTCGGCGGCGTTGCCGTGGCATGGCCAAGCGTACCTCAGCGGCTAAAGCCGGTGGAGGGGAGTGCGGGTTTTCGACATGGCTGAACCCACGCCCTTCCGGTAAACAAGGCGAAGTTTGATCAAAGTCGGGCGTGGTAGGCGAACATCTTTACCAACCGACCCTTCTTAGGCGTCTGCCCACTCCATCAAATCTTCAATTCTCTCCTCGCAGTAGACCTTAGGTACGCCGCTTCCATTAAAGCGGATCAAGATGTGGTGCCCTTTGGTTGTGACTGAATAGCGGTTTTCAGGCACACCACCGATCGTGACTTTAGACCCTTTTGCGCCCTCTTTGCTTTGGTAATTGCTGTGTGTCTTTCCCTGATTTGGGCAACTATATACTTGCCACACACGCCGGGTCGGCATATCCTTGCCGCACGCGTGGAGGAGCGATATCGCCCGTGTGCGGAGCGGAGGGATGAGGGCGTATGGTCGATTGGCAGACGATTGAGGACCGCGGAGCGAGATGGGCGAACATTGCTTGCGCTCTGCCGGGATTCTATTGTGCCTACTGTCTATGGGCTGTCCGGCATGGTGAGCCAATGACAAGGTTCCCAGGGTATGCCTTAGCTCTAATCGCATTCGTCGCTTTACTCGTTATCGGCGCGCTTCTCAATTTGCTGCGAAGTCGCGCAACGGTCAATCATGCTCCTCTCGCGCCCGCCGGGGTTGATACCACTCCGCTTGCACGGTTGAGGCCGTTTCAAGTGCAGCTAATCGAGCTTGCAGACGATCTTGGAAGGTTTGTGAAACAAATGGAGGTGTATCCAAAGTACAGAGAAGGAGCTACGCAGCACGAAAAGTTCGCAGCCATCATGTATGACAAAAATTCGGCATGGACGGTCAAAATGCAGACCGATTACAGAAACGACTTCTCTCCCCGAATCGCCGAAATCATTACTCAGCTAGGCAGAGAGGGAGAAGTCAATCTGCAGCTTCAGAATTACGTCGGCTGGGTCACCTCTATCGAGGAAGTGAAGCTCGTGCGAGACGCTTTATGGAAGCAGGCTGGAGAAGCTACGACTCTATGAAATCCGAATCTGAATACCACGAAGGCCCCGAAGCCCTGAAGCGATTTGAGGACGGCATGAAGAAACTCTTTCAGGCTCCAAAGCCCGCAAAAAGTCCCTTCAAGACGCCCGCGAAACAACCGAAAACCAGCAAGGGCTAGTGTTTACGCTTGCCGCGCCCTTGCCGTTCCTTAGTGTGCCAGTGTCGCTCCGGTAAGCTCGTTGTACGTCAACCGCTTGCCCGCTACATTGCCCATCGCCAGTTCGAACCGCGCTTGATCGTCCATGTTCTTGCGGTTGTTGTACCGGAAAGTCTGCTCATCGAGGTAACGGAAGAGATGAAACGGTTCGATGCTCACATAGGTACCGTGAATGCCGCGCTTCAGGAGCGACCAGAAGTTCTCCAGGCCGTTCGTGTGGATGCGACCGTTCACGTATTCGACGGCATGGTCAACCACTTGGTGCGCGTAGTCGGAAGCAAGCCCGTCGTACGAAAGCAGGAAGTCCGTATACAGGGCCGAACCCGCTTCCACATGCTTCCGAATCTCCGCTTGCAGGACAGGCTTGCGGCGGCTCGGAACGACGCTGGTACGGACTTGCCCGCCACGCTCAAGTATCCCCATGACGGCGATTTTGTCTTTGGTCCCGGTACCAGTGATGCGGCGCTGACGCTTCGCAACGTGCATGTTCCGCGCCTTGCCACCGATGAAAGTTTCGTCGGCTTCGCACTCGCCAGAGAGCTTGACGGTGGAATCATCCTTCAGGGTCAGACGGATACGGTGGAGCATGAACCATGCCGACTTCTGAGTTACGCCGATGGAACGGGCCAGCTCGCAGGAGCTAACGCCGTTCTTGCTGTTGGTCAGAATCCAATACGCACACATCCACTTATCGAGTCCAAGCGGGGAATCTTCGAAGATCGTTCCAACCTTCAGTGTGAACTGCTTTTTGCAACCTTTGCAGTGCCAGAGTTTCCGCGTCTTCACAAACGAATGCTTCTCGGAACCGCAACGCGGGCAGGCCACAACACCATTCGGGAAGCGAAGGTTCAGCGCGTACTCGAAAGCGCGGTCTGCGTCGCTGAAGTAAACGATGGCTTGCTGAAGTGTGTGAGGCAGTTCCATTCCTCAATACTAGGCCGATTCGTCTTGTGTGTCAAGTATGTAATTGCCCTGATTTGCGCCAGGAGCTTGCCGCTCTGATACTACAACTAAGTCTGGCTTGCCATCCTTCATAGCAGCATGCAGCGGAGAGGAGTAGCAAGACTCTAAACCATGATGTGGAGCGACAAGGATGGTTAGGCCGTGCTGCCCCAGCGGCGACTTGAGTGAGGGCTGATCGAAGGTTTCCTGTGTCCACCTAGAAGCGGTCTCATAAACGTCTGAGGAGCATGTGGATGCAGGCGAGTTGAACG
>CAXSHQ010000048.1:0-11283 GCA_964236875.1 uncultured Acidobacteriaceae bacterium
ACCATGCGGTGCCGCCGACGGGATACTACCTGACGGCGGACCAGTGGATGAACTCAGTGGCGCTGGTGGACCGGCTGAACTTCGCGTACCAGCTCACGTCGAACCACTACTCGAATCAGAAGTTCGACGCGCCGAAGCTGCTGGCGACAGGCATGATGCTGCCGGAGGGGCAGGCCGGGGCAGCTCCATCGCCTCCTCACAGGCGGGCGCTGCCGGTAAGTGCGGCGAGTGGCGGGCCGGATTTGCCCATGGGGTCCGCGGGGCAGGAGACGGTACTGCGCGTGCTGGAGAACACGATCCTGAGTGGGCCGGCTTCTGCGAAGACCAATCGACTGATCGACGAGCAGATGGGGAAGCAGGCAGCGAACGCAAGCGCGACCGATACGCTGAATGTTCTGACGGCGCTGGTGCTGGGGTCGCCGGAGTTCCAGACGCGGTAGCTGATCTCTTGCCCTAATGGCGCTTGGAAGCTGAGATGGAAGGGTCCTCGGGCTTGGTCAGTGGGACCTCGGTGGTGACGAGCGCGGCGTTGAGGATGTCGGACTCGCCGACGAGGACAGTGGTGCTGGTGTCGGCGAAGGAGTTGGCGGGGACGAGTGAGGTGTACATCTGGGCTTCCGGCGGAAGATTGCTGTCGACCATCCCGATGCTTCCGTCGGCGATGGCAAGGGTATAGGTGCCGGAGGGGACGGCGGGAAAGAGGAAGCTGCCGTCGCGCTGCACGGCCGTTCGATACTTCATGGAGTCGTCGCCGGTGTCCGTGAGAGTGATCTGGCCGGTGTTGAGGAGGCGGCCGTCCTTGGCGGAGGCGGTGCCGCGCACGGTGTGGAAAGCGGCGGCGGGTACCGTGATGTCAACGCCGGTTTCTTCGGTGCCGGCGCGGAGGTCATACTTCTTGGCCTGTGCTGCGTGGAGCGTGTCTCCGCTGTAGACGCGCAGGGCGAGCGGGTCGACTCCCGCTCCGAACATGAACCCCATGCCTTCTTCGCCGCGGAGGTCCATGGTGCCCGAGGAGGGCTGCACGGCGGCAATGCGGTAGGTTCCGGGAGCGATGCCGGCGATGCGGAAACGGCCCTGATCGTCTGTGCTGGTGCTCTGATGAGTGAGCATGGTGTTCATCAGGGCGCCCAAAGCGAAGTCCATATCGTCAGCAGATTTCTTCTTTGGCTTCGCCGCCGTGTCCTGTAGCTCGATGGAGATCTGGGTGGCGGGGGAACCGTCCGAGTAGAGAATGCGACCGCTCACGGCGGCGCCGCGATCCAGCACAAGGTCGAGCTTGGCCGATCCGTTTTCTGACACCACGGCCGTGCCGTGGGCGGCGGCATCCTTCCAGAGCGTTTCCTCCATGTCGCCCTCGTTGGTGCGGGAGAGCGTGAGGTCGGCGAAGGGCGACAGATAGCCGGGCAGGGACGCGATCACGGCATACTCGCCGGGAGCCATGTGCTCGAAGTTGTAGGAGCCATCGAAGGCGACCCGCCCCATGGTCTCGCCTCTGCGGCCTGTCTGTTCCTTGTCCGGTCGCGCAAGGAGCATGAGCACGGCGCTGCGGGCGGGCTTGTGGGTGTCGGAGCAGAAGACAGTGCCGGTGATGCGGCCTTTGGGCAGAGTGGCAGGGAGTTTGGGCGGACCGGGAGTGTACGCCTTTCCTACAGGCGGCACTCCTTCGTCGTCCTGAGCGCGTGCGGCGAGAGGCAGGAGCAGGAAGACTGCGAGCAGGGGAACAAGCGGACGCATGGCGGAAGTGTACTGCCGGGTGAGGTGTAGGCGGGGCAGGCGGCAGGACAGTTTCGCGGGTGTATGGGTTGTTTGTTTCGCTCAGGCAAGCGGGTGGAATCCACCCGTGAGGATGAAGCTGTTGCGGAGGAGGCAACCGGAATGCGGCGAGCTATAGCGGTTCTCCTTCAGGTGTAGTTCCACTCTGGGCGGAAAGCAGATCCTTCGCTTCGCTCAGGATGACAATGTAGTGGAGTGGGATGACTAAACCTGAAAGAGAACAGCTTTAAGGAGTCTCTGATTAGGCCTCGGCGGGGCAGCGAAACGCAGATTCCCTTCGGGAATGACAACAAAATTGCGCTGCGAGTATGGACGATCCAGCTTAATCAGACACTCCTTAATCCTCAGGAAGGCCGGCAAAGAGGTCCGTCTGCTGCGTGGCGGGTTGAGGATCGATGCTGGCAGCGAGGGTGTAGCGCTCCTGCTGGCCGTGCTCTTCAAACATGGCGCGGGTCTGCTCCATGAGCGGCGCCTGCGAGAGGTGGGCCTCGAAGGCTTGCCACTTGGTGGCGAAGACGGAACGGATGTCGAGGGTGTGGGTCCAGGGCGCGAGCGAAGGCGCGTAGCGGCCGGGGATGAAGAAGTCGCCGGTGAGATAGAAGAGGCGGTGCGGACGCCAGGTGGTCGTGGCCTCTGTCTCCCCGGGTGCAGGGAAGCGCCTGGGGTTGCCGGACCAGTGGAACGCAGCGGTGGTGGCGCCGGAGACGGCGGTGTGGTCCGGGTGGGAGTTCAGCGCGCCCTCGCCGGCGAAGGTGAGGATGACGTGCGGCTGGAAGGCGCGGATGCGGGGCACGAGCTTGCCGGCGAGCTCGGAAAGCGGCTTGTGCTCGAGCTGGGCGTCCTGATAGTTGAGCAGCTCGTGGTGGGCGACGCCGAGGATGGCGCAGGAGGAGGCGAACTCTTCACGGCGCATGCGGCCGAGTTCTGCCGGGGATTGCGCGGTGCCTCGATTCGTGGCGGCCTGGCCGTCGGTGAGGCACACGACAGAGGTTTCGATGCTGTGCTCTGCGGCGAGGGCGAGAGCGCCGCCGAAGGCGAAGCATTCATCGTCCGGGTGGGCGACTACGCAGAGGAGGCGGAGGGGCATGGGTGTCCTTGGCGGTCTTGGCGGCTGAAACCGCGTTTCCTGAAGGGCTGTAAATGTCGGCCGGGCCAGCGAAACGCAGATTCCCTTCGGGAATGACAACAAAATAGCGCTGCGAATATGGAGGACTCAGCTTAATCAGACTCCCTAACAGGAAAGCGAAGGCTCCTGGAGCAGGTCGTCGTCGAAGAACGGATCGGCTGGGTCGAGCGCGGACTCGAAGTCGAGCTGCAGGGTGGGGTTGGGATTCGCACTGAGGGCGCGGACGGGCGCGAAGCTGTGGCGGTGGAGCGGGGTGGGGCCGTGCTCGCGGAGCGCAGCATGGTGCTCCGGGGTGCCGTAGCCTTTGTGCGCGTCGAAGCCATACTGCGGGAACTGAGTGTGCAGCTCGCGGCAAAGGTTGTCGCGGTAGACCTTGGCGACGACCGAGGCAGCGGCCACGGAAAGGCAAAGGGCGTCGCCGTAGAAGAGCTTGGTCTGTGGGCAGGGGTGGTCGATGCGCATGGCGTCGAGGATGAGGTGGTCGGGCGCGATGCCGGCGGCCTCGATCTGCGTGACGGCGGAGAGCATGGCCATGCGGGTGGCCTGGTAGATGTTGACGCGGTCGATGGTGGCGGAGTCGACGGCGGAGATGCCGATGGCTAAAGCAACAGCACGGACCTTGCGGTCGAGGCGCTCGCGCTCCTCGCGGCTGAGCTGCTTGGAATCCTTGAGGCCCATGCGGGCAAGGACGCCGACCTTCTCCGGCAGCACCACGGCGGCGGCGACCACGGGACCGAAGATGGCGCCGCGGCCGACTTCGTCGACGCCGGCAATGACGCGGAAGCCGTGGTAGCGGAGAGCTTCTTCCGGGGCGTTGGAGCAGACGAGCTGCTTGAGCATCTGCTGCTTGGCGGTGGCCTTGGTGACGCCCTGCGGGACCGGGTATTGGAACAGCGTGCCCATGAGTACCTGACCGAGTGTAAAGGTTGAGGCTGTGCAAGGAGGAGGCCGGCTGGTTGGCGATGGGCAGGAGAGTCCCACCCGTGACGATAAGGCCGTCACGGAGGGACCGAGGAGGGAAATGCGCGACCCAGCGACGTCTCCTCCGGGCCGATTTCCACGCTCCGAAGCTGGGCTTTGCCATAAAGAGGGAGCGAAATCCCTGCAAAAGCGAGCAGACCTATGAAACTGACGAGCCCTTCTTTCGTTGTGATGAATGTCGCGGGCGTGTTGCTGTTGGCCGCAGGCGCGGGCGCGGCCCAGAGCCCAGCACCCCGAGCCCGGCAACCCAGGCCCAACCGGTGACTCCGGCGCCGCCGGTTGCCAGCCCGGCAGCCCAGGAGCCCGTTGCGGCTCCGCAGCCGCAACGACGGTGACGGCCGCGCCCGACGCGCAGACTCCCACGGCCGCCGCGCCGGCGCAGGGCGATGCCAAGCCGGCGTTCTCCAAGGCGGAGACCGACACCTTCTTCGGCAGCAAGCACAAGCACAAAAGGACGAGTACACGGGGCCGACCGAGATCATCCAACTTGCGCCCACGCCGATGCTCGACGAGGAAGCCAAGCAGCGGCTGGACCCAGACGGCAAGCCGATGTTCAACCCGCCGGTGAAGCAGCAGCGCGACAAGAAGAGCCATCCGCTGTTCGACGAAAAGAACAAGCCGGTGTTCCAGACCGCGACCGAGCTGGGCTATGACGAGCGTGGCAAGAAGATCCACATGGCCAAGGAAAAGCCGCCGAAGATGACGCCCGTGTCGGTTGTGGCGGGAACGTACACAGTGGACGGCGTGATCGGAAAGGCGGCGCTGAACTATGAGATCGCCGACCTGAAGTACATCTACCTGTACGCGCCGGGGATCGGGATCGCGGTGGTATCGAACGAGCCATTTTCGGGCGGAACGGCGCAGAAGAACGCGTTCAGCGCCACCACGCTGACGGTGAATATGGGCGAGCATGTGCTGCAGCTGGCGAGCGACAAGCCGCTGCTGGGCAAGAAGGTCAAGGCGGCGCCGGCGTACGTGCTGCTGGACCGGCAGTTCACGCTGCCCTCGAAGTACCCGGTGGTGGGCTATGGGACGATCACGAAGGCACCCTATGCGTGGCCGGGATCGAAGTCGAACCCTGTGATGGTAAACGCGGTGATGCAGGCGCCGCCCCCGCCGGCGAACCTGACGCCCGTGCAGTTGTTGAAGCCGTGCCCGGCGGGCATGATGCGGATGGCCGGGCCGAAGGTGCTGCCCGGGCAGGTGGCTCCGGAACAGCCGTGTGTGCTGATTGCGAAGGGCGCACCGACGCTGGTGAAGGGCTCGCCCTCGAAGACGGCTCCGGCGGCGGTGACGAAGCCCGCGAGCGCTCCTCCCGTGCAGCCCACGGCGCGCGCCAAGCCTGCGATCGACCCGGGTGGGGCCAGCGAGTAACTCGGGTAAGCTCTTGGTGTGAGTGGTGCAACGGGCAAAGAGTGGGTGGCGGTGGCTCGCTTGCTGCGGCCGCAGGGGCGGCGCGGCGAGTTGCTCGCCGACCCGTTGACCGATGTGCCAGGAGTGTTGGCGGCGGGGACCTCGGTGCGGCTGGCGGCGGTGGGGGCGGCGGAGCCTTCCGATCAGGAAGTGACGGTTGAGCAGGTGTGGGAGCCGACCGGGCGCAACGCCGGGCGCGTGGTGCTGAAGCTGGCTGGGTGCGAGGACATCTCCGCTGCGGAGGCGCTGGCAGGCAAGCAGTTGATGGTGCCGGCTGGCGTGCTGCCGGAGCTTGAGGAAGACACGTTTTATGTGCGGGACTTGCTGGGATGCACGCTGCTGGATGGCCAGGCGACCGTAGGCGAGATCGTGGATGTCCAGTTTGCGACCACGCCGGATGGGCGGCAGCGGCTGGAAGATGCGGCAGTGCTGCTGGAAGTGCAGCCTGCGGCAGGTGGGGAAACCGTGCTGGTGCCGTTTGTGCGAGCGTACCTGGTGCGGGTGGACGTGGCGGCGCGGCGGGTGGAGATGCGGCTGCCTGCGGGCATGGTGGAAGCAGCGGACACCGGGAGTGTCGGCGAGGCCGACGGAGAGCCTTGACGCCAAGGACCGCGATGTAACGCCAAGAGATGACAAGCTACGCAATGTGGCGGGTGTCTTGGCGCGTCGGGTACGTAGACTGGGACGGTCCATGCGGTTCAATATTGTCACGATCTTTCCGGAGTTCTTTCGCGGGCCCTTTGAGTTCGGCGTGACGGCGCGGGCGCTGCGCTCCGGCATCGCGACAGCGCATACACATGACCTGCGGAACTGGACGCATGACCGCCACCGCACGGTGGACGACCGGCCCTTTGGCGGCGGTGAAGGCATGGTGATGAAGCCGGAACCGATCTTTGCGTGCGTGGAGTCGCTCGGCGTGGCCGCGAAGGCCGAGCGGGACGCGGCGGGGGAGTGCGTGGTGCTGCTTTCGGCAGGCGGGAAGCGGTTTACGCAGGCGGCGGCTCGGCGGCTGGCGGCGATGCAGCGCGTGGTGCTGATCTGCGGACGCTATGAAGGCGTGGATGAGCGCGTGAGCGAGTTGCTGTGCGACGAGGAGCTGTCGATCGGTGACTATGTGATGTCCGGCGGCGAACTGGGCGCGGCGGTGATCGTGGATGCGGTGACGCGGCTGCTGCCCGGTGTGCTGGGGCATGCGGATTCTTCTCGCTATGAGAGCTTTGGCGAAGGAGACGAGGGGATCGGCGACAAGACCGCAGAGGGTGTGCCGCGGGCAACGCATGGCGCGGGCGGGCTGCTGGATTATCCGCAGTACACGCGGCCTGCGGAGTTTCGCGGCTTGAAAGTGCCGGAGGTGCTGGCCGGGGGCGACCATCTGCAGGTGCGGAGGTGGCGGCGGGAGGCGGCGCTCAAGAAGACGCTGCGGAACAGGCCGGATTTGCTGCAGGATGATGCCTTATCGGAAAACGATCGGCGGGTGCTTCGTCAGTTGGACATAGAGGGCTAGCCTGCTCTGTGGGTGGCATGGCAGTCTTCGCTGGTCCTAAATACAGGGGTCTCTCCACTCCGGCCGCAAAAGCGCGGCCTCCGGTCGAGATGACAACCGGGTATCGCTACAGCGGAATGCCGGTACACATTCGTGGCCAGCCCAGGACACATCCGGCTGTCCACGGACGCATCGCGGCTAACGTTGCTATAGCCGCGTGTGCGTGGGGCTGATGGGTTTCGTCGATCATGAGTGTTGAGTTAGTGAGGAACGAGTTAGAGCTTTGAGGTTCCGGCGCTCGGAGCTCTTCTGTGATGTAGTGGTTGGCGCGTCGTGCACGTAAGTGCAGCGAAAATCGTGCTAAACTAATCCCTGCGACTTCAAGCAAGGATTCCCGTCATGATTCATCCCGTTATGCAGAAGCTGGCTGACAAGCTCCAGCGCACAGACCTCCCCGCCTTCGCCCCCGGCGATACCGTGCGGGTGCAGGTGAAGATCAAGGAAGGCGACAAGGAACGTTTGCAGGCGTTCGAGGGCATGGTCATCGCGTGCCGCAAAGGGCCGCAGGGCACGTTCACGGTTCGCAAGATGAGCTTCGGCCAGGGCGTCGAGCGCATCTTCCCGTACAACTCCAAGGTGGTGGACAAGGTGGAGAAGATCCGCAGCTACCAGGTGCGGCGCTCGAAGCTGTTCTACCTGCGTGGATTGCGCGGCAAGGCTGCCCGTTTGCGCGAAGTGGAGCGGACGGCTTAAGCCTTCCTTACCAGCAAATACGCGCGGCGGCCTTCGGGCCGCCGCTCTTTGTTTGCGTTTGAATTACGACTCGTCACATACGTATGTGCGTGGGCCTACATGGGCGGGGGCGAAACCCACCCGTGACGATGAACCTGTCACGGATGGGGCACCCGGAAGGAGCTGGAGGGCAGGGAGGAGCGCTACTCCGCGACGGCTTCGTCGTCGTCCTCTTCGTCGGTTTCGACGATGTCAAGGGCGAACCGTTGCTGGTACTTCATGCTGGCGGCGCTAAGGATGGTGCGCAGCGAACGGGCCGTGCGGCCCTGCTTGCCGATCACCTTGCCGATGTCCTCAGGGGCGACGCGCAGCTGGAGGACGGTCGCGCCCTCTTCGTCGAACACATCCACTTCCACGGCCTCGGTCTGGTCGACCAGAGCCTTGGCGATCTCGGAAACAAGGGCTTTCATGTCAGCGCGGGCATTGCTGCTGCCCGAAGCTGCTTGCACGTTCTCAGTCACGCAAACCACCTCAGAGAAATTACCAGACCTTGCCGGCCGTCCTCTTGGGGAAAGAGGTGAGACGAGCGCCTTCTGGTGAACGGAGGGCGCCGATGCTTACGGCTCTACCCATCGCATGACATTCGATGACTTGAAATGCCTCGTGCGAGTCTACGTGAGGAGGCGGTGAGAACAAGCCTAACTTTAGCCACTCCCCCTGCCACACCAAAGTGGGAGCTTCATCATTACTGATGCGCGGTGTTCAGGCAGCCGCGGGAGCCTCGGTGGCCGGGGCCTCGGCCGCTGCAGCTTCGGCCGCAGGCGCGGCTTGCTTGCTGAGCAGCTTGCCTACGGTTTCGGAAAGCTGTGCGCCCTTGCCGGTCCAGTAATCGATGCGATCGCGCTTGAGGTCGACGCTGGCGGGGTTGGTGCGCGGGTTGTAGGTGCCGACCACTTCCACGGAGCGGCCGTTGCGGGCGCGATCTTTTTCGATAACAACGACACGGTAGTGGGGCTGCTTGCGGGCGCCAACGCGCGCCAGACGAATCATCAACACAGGGGTGAATCCTCTCAGAAACTCGATTGGTGTTCAGGGCGCCGGGACAGGACGGTGGATGCCGGACAGGCGTCGACACGGGCCGGAGGCGCGGAAGACCGAACACCTAAGTATCGCGAATTCTTAGCGGGTTAGCAAGTCAGCGAGCCGGCAAGTCAGCTAGGCCGGAAAGAGGAACTCGAGCACCTTCGCGAAGCGGGCGGCCCAGGCGTCTTCGTTATGGAGACCGCCGGGGACACGGAAGTAGCGGAGGTCCTTGCCATCGCGCCAGCCGCGCTGGCGCAGGCGATGGTGGAGGAGGTCGCAGTCGCGCAGGTGGCGCAAGCCCTCGGAGGTACCCATATCGAGCCAGATGCGGGTATCGGGCTTGGGACGAACCTCGCTAACCAGCGCAAGGACGCTGCGGTGATCCCACCAGACGGAAGGGGAAAGCACGGCGAGTTTGCCGAAGACCTGATGCTCGTGGAGCCCGATGGCGAGCGAGATGAGGCCGCCCAGCGAAGAGCCGCCCAGGCCGGTGTTTGCGCGGCCGGAGAGTGTGCGGAACTCGGAATCGATGTGCGGCTTGAGCTCGCGGGTGAGGAGCCTGGCATAGTGCCGGCCGTCGCCGCCACCGAGACGGAAGTCGCGCGTAGGGGTGTACTCGGCCATGCGGGCCATGCCGGCGTTGTTGATGCCGACGAGGATGACGGGCTCGATGACGCCGCGCGCGGTAAGCCAGTCGGCGGTGGCGTGCGCGCGCCAAGTGCGATTGACCACGTAGGACGTGCGGCCATCGAACAGATTCTGGCCGTCGTGGAGATAGAAGACGGGAAAGCGGCGATCGGGCTCAGCCAGGTACGCCTCGGGAAGGTAGATGAGGACGTCGCGGTCGTTGGCGAGGAACTCGGAGTGGAACTTCGGAAGGACGCGGTAGCGCGGGTTGTCATCGAGCTCGTGACGTAGGACGGCTTCGACGGCACGAGCTTGGGATTCAGTTTCCGAAAGCTCGGAGCCAGGCTGGAGGAGTTGGGACAAAATCAGAGAAACGCCTTTGGGAAGAGCAGATATTGTGTTGGATGGCGAATCGGCGCCGGGCGGTTCCACAGGGAAAACACAACCCCAGGCGACGGGAGGGCCTCAGAGTACCAGAGAGGCCGGAAAGGTAACGGTACGGATGAAGCGCGAGTATCACAAGTGGTGGTCGCCCGAGTTGGGGCGGGACATGGAGATGCTGGTGTTTGGGCATGATGGGGTGCCGGCTGTGGTGTTCCCCACGTCCGGCGGCCGCTTCTACGAGTTCGAAGACCGCGAGATGGTGGCAGCGGTTGCGGACAAGATAGACGGCGGACGGCTGCAGTTGTTCTGCGTGGACTCCGTGGACATGGAGAGTTGGTACAACCGCAGCGTGGGGCCGCGCTGGCGCATCGCGCGGCAGGTGCAGTATGACCGCTACATCGTGCATGAGGTCATCCCGTTTACGCGTCATCACAACTGGCGCACGGAGTACCTGGCGATGGGCTGCAGCTTCGGCGGGTACCATGCGGCCAACATGTACCTGAAGCATCCGGATGTGTTCCGGATGTGCCTGTCCATGAGTGGGGCGTTCGATCTCACGGGACTTGGATTTATGCATGGGTACTCGGACTTCGACGTGTACACGAACCTGCCGCTCGCCTACGTCAACAACATGCACGACACGTGGTTTCTGGACCGGCTGCGGCACAACAGGATGGTGCTGGCGACCGGCGTGCACGACCAGTGCTGGAACGATAACGAACGGCTGGCGCATGTGATGCGCAGCAAGGGCCTGCCCGTGCAGCTGGATGTGTGGGGCGATAATACGGGACACGATTGGCCGTGGTGGCAGCGAATGGTGCAGGTATACCTGTAGGGCAAGGGTGTAGGTTAGGGCTAGCAAACAAGAGCCAGAACGGAGGCGACGTGAAGAAGATTGGCGTGCTGTTTGGGCAGGAGAACTCATTTCCCGGGGCGCTGGTGGAGCGCATCAACTCGATGGGGGTGGATGGCATCTCGGCGGAGTTTGTGGAACTGGGCGGCGTCGAGATGAACAAGCCGTGCGGCTATGCGGTGATCGTGGACCGCATCTCGCATGACATGCCGTTCTACCGCTCGTACCTGAAGAACGCGGTGCTGACGGGCACGGTAGTGATCAACAACCCGTTCTGGTGGTCGGCCGACGACAAGTTCTTCAACTACGCTCTGGCTGATGCCTTGGGCGTGGCGGTGCCGAGGACGGCGCTGCTGCCGCACAAGTTCTTTCCGCCGCAGATCAACGCGCAGAGCTGCCGGAATATGGAGTTCCCGCTGAACTGGGAAGGCGTGTTCGACTACGTGAAGTTCCCGGCCTTCCTGAAGCCGCATGACGGCGGCGGCTGGCGCGATGTGCACCATGTGCACGATCCACATGAGTTCTTCCGCGCGTATGACTCTACGCGCGACCTGTGCATGACGCTGCAAGCTGCGGTGAACTTCAAGGAATACTTCCGCTGCTATGTGGTGGGGCAGGAGGATGTCCACATCATGCCGTACGATCCGCGGCAGCCGCACCATCTCCGCTATGTGCAGAACCCGCCGGAGTACGACCCGGCGCTGCTGGCGCGTGTGGAGAAGGATGCGCTGACGCTATGCCGCGCGCTGGGTTACGACTTGAACACGGTGGAGTTCGCGGTGGAAGATGGCGTGCCGTATGCCATCGACTTTATGAACCCGGCGCCGG
>CAXSHQ010000048.1:11293-17854 GCA_964236875.1 uncultured Acidobacteriaceae bacterium
GATCAAGAAGGCGCAGGAAGGGCCGCCCAAGGATGCGGGGCTGAACTGGTCGCGGTTCCTTTCGGGCGGGAGCGGGACGGGCATTGTGGGCGGAGCGACGGTAACTGGCGGGAAGACTGTCGATGCCACGCGCGAAGCGCTGGAGAAGAAGGCGACCGAGAAGCAGACGATGAAGGCGGCCGCCAAGAAGGCAAGCAGCAAGAAACAGGAATAAACACCATGGCTGTCGATAAGCCGGACGCCGTTGATTTCGTCAGCCGCACTCGCGAGGGAGAGTGTGAACTCGCAATTTCTGATCACCTTAGGTGGGGTGGTGATGGCAGCCACCTTCTACTCCTTCAAGAGAAGCTGAATCGCTATCTGGCTTTCATTGAAGCTGGCGAGCTTGTCGAAAGTTTTCCGGAATACATCGGTGTTCCGGTGTTGATCAGGGTTTACTGCATGTTTGAGCCGGACAGTGATGGGATAAAGTTTCTGTCACTTGCTCGCGGACTGATCGAGAACGCTGGGTTTCATTTCGAATACAAACTGGGGCTGGGCTGAGAGGAAAGAGTATGCGGCCATCGTTCACACTCGGTATCGAAGAGGAATATCAGACAGTTGACCCGGAGACGCGCGACCTGCGATCGCATATCTCGACGGACATGCTGGAGCAGGGCAAAATCCGCTTGGAAGAGCGAGTGAAGGCGGAGCTTCACCAGTCCGTTATCGAGGTGGGCACAAACATCTGTCGCAACATCGAAGATGCGCGCGCGGACATCTACGAGCTGCGACGCGGGCTGATCGGATTGGCGGAGGAAAACGGGTTGATGCTGGTTGCGGGGGCTACTCATCCCTTCGCGGACTGGCGAAACCAGGAGATTTATCCGGACCCACGCTACGACAAGGTGGTTGAAGACCTGCAACTGGTAGCGCGGTCGAACCTGATCTTCGGGCTGCATGTCCATGTGGGCATCGAGGACAAGGAAGCGTCGATCCGGATCATGAACTCGCTGCGGTATTTTCTGCCGCACATCCTGGCGCTTTCCACGAACTCGCCGTTCTGGATGGGCATGGAGACGGGGTACAAGAGCTATCGCGCGAAGGTATTCGAGCACTTTCCGCGCACGAACATCCCAGACTTCTTTGCGAGCTACTCGGAGTTCGAAGAGTATGTGAACCTGCTGATCAAGACGAACTCCATCGACAATGCGAAGAAGATCTGGTGGGACATTCGGCCGCATCCGTTCTTCAACACGGTGGAGGTGCGAGCCTGCGACATCCCGTTGCGCGCGGAGGAGACGGTCGCCATTGCTGCGTTGATTCAGGCGACCGCGGCTAAGCTGTGGAAGCTGCATGCCAGCAACCAGGATTACCGGCAGTACTCTCGTGCGCTGCTGATGGAAAACAAGTTCCGAGCGGTGCGGTATGGCCTGGAAGGCAAGCTGATCGACTTCGGCAAGCAGGAAGAAGTGCCGGAGTGCGACCTGATCGAGGAGTACCTCCATTTCGTCGACGATGTGGTGGACGAACTGGAATCGCGGTCCGCGATCGAATACATCCGCACAATGATGAAGCAGGGCTCAGGCGCGGACCGGCAGTTGCGGGTGTTCCGGGAGACGGGCAGCCTGCTATCCGTTGTGGATTACATGGCAGCGGAGACGAAAGCGGGTCTGTAACCTGCTAATAGAGCATCAAAAAAGAGCAGGAGAGCTACTTTGCCCGCAGCGACCATCACCGATCTACGCGCCGTGAGTTTCCCGGAGGACTTCCGCGAGGGTGCGCGCAATGCCGTAACGACCTGCCTGCGCATCGAGCCGAGCGAGAAGGTGACACTGATCACGGATGAGAGCACTACCGCGATTGCCGCTTCGATCGCTGTAGAGCTGGACGCGATCGGCTGCACGTGGAACGGCTTTGTGCTGGAGGAACTGGCGCCCCGGCCGCTGAACGGGATGCCGCGCGAGGTGCTCGCCGATATGGAGAGCTCGCAGGTGAGCATTTTCGCCGTACAGGTGCAGCCCAACGAGCTGCAGAGCCGCATGCAGATGACCGATGTGGTGAACCGGCGGCACATGCGCCACGCGCACATGGTGAACATCACGGCGCAGGTGATGACCGCGGGCATGCGGGCCGACTTCAACGCGGTGGACCGGCTGAGCCAGGCGGTGCTGGATCGGGTGCGGAAGGCGAAGTATGTGCGGGCGACCACGCCGGCTGGGACGAACATCTTCGCGGATCTCGATCCGGAGTACAAATGGTTCAAGACGTCGGGGATCATCAGCACGGAGAAGTGGGGAAACCTGCCGGGGGGCGAGTGCTTTACGGCGCCCGGAGAGGTGAACGGCGTGTTTGTAGTGGACGGCGTGGTGGGGGATTTCCTGTGCGCGCGCTACGGCATCCTGCGCGAGACGCCGCTGACGATTCATATCAGCCGCAACCGGATCACGACGGTTGCCTGTGAGAACAAACAGTTGGAGCGGGAGTTCTGGGAGTACACCCACACCGATGCGAACTCGGACCGGGTGGGCGAGTTTGCAATCGGGACAAACATCGGGGTGGATCACGTCATCGGGAACATTCTGCAGGATGAGAAGTTTCCGGGCATCCATATTGCGTTCGGCGATCCGTATGGAAACCACACGGGCGCCCCGTGGAAGTCGACGACGCACATTGATGTGGTGGGGCTGGACTTCAACATCTGGCTGGGCTCGGGCGACGGTGAAGAAGAACAGATCATGCGCGAAGGAAAGTTCCTGATTCAGGGATGACGGGTTGGCGGCAGTCCTGAAGCTCTGGTGGTGCGCCGGGCAAAACAGCAGATCCTCCGCTTCGCGAAGGATGACAACTTTCTGGGAGCTGCGCAGCTACAGTAAAAGCGCGCGCACACGGCACGTGCTGTAGGGCAGCAAGCGAGGAGATGAGATGCTGGAGCCTTTTCGCAGTGACTTCAATGCTCGGTTTACCGAGGCAAAGTACGAAGAGCTGAAGCGGCTGCTCGATCAACGGACGCGTACGCATATCGAGTTTCGCATCGCGGAGACGCCTTGCTTCTTCCCGCATGAGTTGATGGACCGAATGATCCATGCGGGCGTGGAGTTGACGACGCAGCTGCTGGGGAATGTGCAGTACATGCGGGAGTCGGATGCGGCGATCCCCGACGAGTACTGCGTGCCCAACCAGGACGGGCATCCGCACTTCATGACGGTTGACTTCGGGCTGGTGCGGGATGCCGACGGAAAGCTGCAACCCAAGCTGGTGGAGATGCAGGCGTTTCCGTCTATCTTCGGATACCAGCCGGAGCTTTCGCAGGCCTACATCGATGTTTTCGGGCTGGAGCCGACGCTTGAATACCGGTTTGGCGGGCTGGATGAGGCCGGGTACTGGTCGCTGATGCGCGAGGTGATCGTGGCGGACCGCGATCCGGAAAACGTGGTGCTCGCGGAAGTGGACCCACAAGAACAGAAGACGCTGCCGGACTTCAACATGCATGAAACGAAGCTCGGCATCACGACGGTGGACGTGGCCAAGCTGGTGAAGCAGGGCAGGAAGCTGTTTCGCAAGCGGGAGAGCGACGGTGTGCTGGTGCCCATCGACCGGATCTACAACCGGGTAATCGTGGACGAGGTATTGCGCGAAGGTGTGCAGCTGCCGTTCGACTACCGGGACGACCTGGATGTGGAGTGGGCGGGGCACCCAAACTGGTACTTCCGGATCAGCAAGTTTTCGATTCCGCACCTGGACCACGAGACGGTGCCGGCGGCGGTTTTCCTGGATGACTACTTCGCGGGGAACGGGCGGGACAGGCTGCCGGAGTCGCGGGAAAACTGGGTGTTCAAACCGCTGTACTCCTTCGCGGGGAAGGGCATTCAGTTCGCGCCCACGGACGCGGACCTGGCGGCGGTTCCCGCGGAGGAGCGCCATAACTACCTGCTGCAGGAGCGGGTCCGGTTTGAGCCGGTGATTCGGACGCCCGAAGGCATGACACAGGCGGAGATCCGCATCCTGTACGTTTGGCCCGACGGCAAGCCGATGGTGCCGATGACCTCGCTGGTGCGTATGGGCCGCGGCCTGATGATGGGGGTGGATCACAACCGCGACCGGACATGGGTGGGCGGCTCGGCGGGGCTATTCCCTGCACGTAACACCATTTAGTTACTGACAGAGAAGGAGACTCCGGTAAGATTGCCAAAGGTCGACGTGTATTCCCCGATGGAGAGGGTAAGCGCGAGAGGAGACCCTTGGCCGTGTTACAAAGTTCGTTCGGCTCGGACCCAGTCCGCACTTCCGTACGTTTTCCCCTGCATCTGGACATTGTCGTGTCTACGGAAGAACGTGAGTATAGGGCCGTTACCGAGGATGTTAGCGCTAATGGATTATTGTTCACCGGCGAAGAACTTCCGCCCGTAGACTCTGAGGTAAAGTTCCGCCTCACCATGCCCGCGTCTGTAATGGGCGGGCAGGATGACGTGCTGCTGGACTGTGTCGGGCGCATTGTTCGCCATGGCGAGACAGAGGGCAAGCACACGGCGGCTGCAGTGATCGACGACTATTCTCTCAAGGCTGAGCATCATGAGTGCTGAAGTTCTGAATATCTCCCAAGACGAGCAACACGACGGCATGGACGATGGCGCGGCGCCGGGAATTCGGGTGATCCTGGCGGACTCGCAGGCGATCTACCGTGTCGGCATGCGCAAGGTGTTTGCGCTGGAAGACGACATCCGCGTAGTGGCGCAGGTGGAGACGCTGGATAACCTGTATGCCGCGCTGCAGCGGTTCCCCACGGATGTGGTGCTGTTGGAAGGCGCGCTGATCTCCGGCACCGTGGACGCGATCCCGCAGCTGGTGCGGCGTGCGCCGCAGGCCAAGCTGATCGTGCAGGTTTCCGAGAGTGACGAGAACAACACGGTGGACCTCTACAGGCGCGGCGTGCGCGGTGTGGTGCCACGGTCGATCTCGCCCGATCTGCTGATTAAGTGCGTGCGCAAGATCGCGGCCGGGGAAACCTGGATCGACAACCAGTCGGTGAGCTGGGTCATCGACGCGTACCGCGCGCAGGCGGCGGCGCTCACGAATCCGAAGTCGCAGCCGCGGCTCTCGGAAAAGGAGCTCTCGATCATCGCGTGCATCACGCGCGGGATGCGCAACAAGGAGATCGCCTACCAGATCGGCACGACCGAGCAGGTGATCAAGAACTACTTGCGCAAGATCTACGACAAGCTGGGCGTTTCCGACCGGCTGGAGCTGGCGCTCTACTGCCTGCATCACCAGATCCTGAAGGGTGAAGTAGAGGCGGTCGACGTGCCCTACATCGACACGGGCGTTCCCCTGCGGGCGAAGATGTAGAGTAGGGTCTGTGACGCAGACCCGCACCGTTCGACAACCGCTCACAAAGAAGCAGCTGTATACGTTCACGACCTGCTTTCTGGCGTGGACGTTGGATGCCGCGGACTTCTTCATCCTGACGTTCTGCCTGAAAACCATAGCGGCAGACTTCCATGTAACGCCCACGGTGGCGACCAAGAGCCTGTTCTGGACGCTGGCGATGCGACCGGTGGGCGCCTTGCTGTTCGGGCTGCTGGCGGAGCGGATCGGGCGGCGGCCTACGCTGATCTTCAATGTGCTGTGCTTCACGACACTGGGCATCGCGTCGGCGTTTGCGCCTTCGTTCAGCGTGTTCCTGCTGCTGCGGGCGCTGTTTGGCATCGCCATGGGCGGCGAGTGGGGCGTGGGCGCGGCGCTGGCGTTGGAGACACTGCCGGCAAGCGGGCGCGGGTTCTTCTCCGGCCTGCTGCAGGAAGGCTATGTAACCGGCAACCTGCTGGCTGCGACTCTGTTTGGCCTGCTGTTCTCGCATCTGCACGGAACCGGGCTGGCGACGAACTGGCGCGTGATGTTCTGGGTGAGCGCGCTACCGAGCCTGGTGGTGGTCGGCCTGCTGTTCGGCGTGGAGGAATCGCCGGTGTGGCTGGCGGCGAAGCGAGGCACCGCCACAGTGAAGACGGCGGCCGGAAGCAGCTGGGCGATGATGAAGCAGCATGTGCCGCTGCTGCTGATGCTGGTGTTGCTGATGACGTCCTTCGCATCGTTCAGCCATGGCACGCAGGACCTGTACCCGACGTTCCTGCAGCGCGACCACGGCCTGTCTGCGGGCACCACATCCTGGGTGGCGATCGCGGGAAACTTCGGAGCGTTTCTGGGCGGGATATCGTTTGGAGCGCTTTCGGAGCGCTGGGGCCGCCGACGGGCGATCATCACGGCGGCGCTGCTGGCGATCCCGATGATCCCGCTGTGGGCGTGGAGCCACACGGCGGTGATGCTGGCGTGCGGTGGGCTGCTGATGCAGTTCATGGTGCAGGGTGCGTGGGGCGTGGTGCCGGCATATCTGAACGAGATGTCGCCCGGCTCGGTGCGAGCGATTGTGCCGGGGCTGACCTACCAGCTGGGCAACCTGATTGCTTCATGGAACGGCCATGTGCAGGAGAGCGCGGCGCATACGTACTACGGCGGTCGGCTGGGGCCGGTGCTGGGATGGACGGTGCTGATCGTGGCGGTCTTTATGGCGATTATGGCGTCGCTGGC
>CAXSHQ010000048.1:17864-18286 GCA_964236875.1 uncultured Acidobacteriaceae bacterium
AGGTCATCGAGGGCCAGAAGGAGCAAGGATGCCGGAAACAGCAGACGCGGTGGAGATGGAGCTGAGAACGGCGGCGCCGTTCCTGATCGAGCAGGACTGGGCGGCGTACACGCCGGAGCAGCACGCGATATGGCGGGACCTGGTGGAGCGTCGCATGCCGCAGCTGGAGCAGCATGCGTGCGCGGAGTATCTCGACGGCTTTGCCCAGATTGGCCTGCAGGCCGACCAGTTGCCGAAGCTGTGCGAGGTGAGCAAGCGGCTGCAGCCGCGCACTGGCTGGAACTCGACACCGGTGAGCGGGTTTTTGCCGGCGGATGCCTTCTTCGAGATGCTGGCCGCGCGGAAGTTTCCGACGACCACATGGATTCGCGGGCGCGATTCGATGGAGTACACGCCGGAGCCGGACATCTTTCACGATGTGT
>CAXSHQ010000049.1:0-4153 GCA_964236875.1 uncultured Acidobacteriaceae bacterium
GGGCGTAGTCCTTTCGTGTAGAGAGGCGTCATCCTGACCCTGAACGAAGTGAAGGGGAAGGATCTCTGTAGTCCGCCCGCAGCGGAACGGACGCATCAGGAGAGGGCGACTACACCGTAGCGAGAATAGCTACAGGAACCCCTGAACAAGCCTCCGTTTCGTCAGGGCGGGGCTTCAGCCCCGCCGTAAACGCCGCAAAAATCAACGCGGCTTTTAGCCGCTGAGGGAATACTTGCGGACTTGAACAGACCTTCCCTCGACTGAACTACAGCGGCCGCGCATCCTAACCAGACACGAGGGGCGATTCGCCCAGGAGATCCACCACGATGCACGTCCGTCCGCTCCTAGCCTTCGCACTGGCCGCCTGCCTCCCTGCCGCCGCGCAGACGCACCGGACAGCAACCCACCGCTCGCAGACGCGCCACACCGCAGCACCTCGCGCCACGCCCGGCGACGACACCGCCATCCACAACATCTTCTGGCAACCGAACGACCTCCATCAGGGCTCGCCCGTCTTCATCACCGTCGAGCTCGACAAGCCGGCCACCCGCGTCTCGGGTAACTTCGTCAACAAGCCCTTCCAGTTCTTCCATGAGGAAGGCAACACCAAGGTCTGGCACGCGCTCGCGGGCATTGACCTGGAAGCGGCTCCAAACCAGTACGGCCTCGATGTCACCGCGACGCTGCCCGGTGGACGCATCGCGAAAAAGTCGACACAGATCACGGTCGCGCCCGGCGAGTTCAAGACCGGCGACATCACGGTCCCGGAGAACTACGTCAATCCCAGCGATGCGGAGCAGAAACAGATTGGCGGCGACAGCCTGCTGAAGAAGCGCGCCTATGGCCGCTCCGCGCCGCGCCTCCTTTGGTCCGGCAACTTCGTGAAACCGGTGTCGGCCGCATCCACGCCCTCGTTCGGCGAATCACGCCTTCTCAACGAGGAAAAGACCAGCCTGCACACCGGCACCGATTTCCCGATCAAGGAAAGCGCGCCCGTGCTCGCCGCGAACTCGGGCACCGTTGTCCTCACCCGCGACCTCTTCTATGAAGGCGACACGGTCATCCTCGATCACGGCGAAGGTCTCTTCACGGTCTACCTCCATCTTTCGCGCACCGACGTAAAAGAAGGCGACAAGCTCAAGAAGGGCGACCGCATCGGCCTGTCCGGCGCGTCGGGCCGCGTCACGGGTCCGCATCTGCATTTCGGCGTACGCTGGCAAGGCGTCTGGCTCGACCCCGTACAGTTCCTCGCGCTCACCCTGCCCAAAACGCCCGCAGCTCCCCCAGAACACAAGCCCGTTCCACGCCGCCGACGCTGACGCTGTTTTGGACATGGTTGATAAAAGCCTGCTCACAGGTGTCGGTGCTCGATAGGAGAACAACACTCATCCCTACCGTTCTTCACGGCGACTCACATCCACAAGCTGCGCACAATGCTGGTTGAGCTGTGCTTCGTCCAATGAAGCGCTTGCCATCCCGACTTGAGCGCTGCCTCGACATTCTGGAGACTATCGTCGATAAGCAGCATGTCCTCGCCACGCAGTCCAACGGCTGCTTGAACCTTGGCGAAGAACTCCATATCAGGCTTCTTAGCTCCGACGTGCGCGGAATAAAAGATGCCATCGACGTGTTCAGCCAAGCCTAGCTTCTCCATAAGATAGGCAGCTCTCAGGTGTTCTTGATTGGTCGCCAGATACACCCGCACCCCCGCGGAGCGAACCGCCGAAAGTTCCTGCAACAACGGTGCCGCAAGACGCGAATCCCTCTCGAACCAGTAGGAAACAAACTCAGCCGGATTGAGCTCGGGAGCGATCGTCTGAAGTGAAGAGGTCAGATGCTCCATCAACCCAAGGCGACCGAGGACGATGTTCTCCCAGTAAGGAGTAAAGAATTGTTCATGCAGTGTGTCGGAAGTGAATCCAAGATCCTCTTCAACTGATGTGAGCCAGTGACGCCCGTCTTCTGGCCTCCCATCGACCAGGACGCCGTCCACATCCACCATCAGCGCTTTGATAGCCAAGCCTCTCCCTCGTTCTGCCACCAGTGCTCGCTCGCGAAGGCCGTTATGCTCACACGCGCGCGTCCACGATCTGGTAAGGATAGACGCCGTTCCCGGCATCTGGCTGTCGCGCCCGAACCTGTCCCGATCGGCCTCAGAAAATAGAAGCTGGCTGTGCGATACACATCGCCCCGTCACGCAGTCCTTCTCTGCCATTCAGTCTTCAGCGGCCAGTGCTCTGACTCCGCCGCTGCTCACTGGCTTTAATGATCTCGTTCATGTCCCCCGCTGGCCGGATCTCGAAGTTGTTCCCATACGTCAGCGCCGGATGCCGGCTCATGAGCTGTACAGCGTGATTCATATCCCGCGCCTCAAGGACCAGGAAGCCGCCGAGTTGTTCCTTGGTTTCCGCATACGGCCCATCGGTCGTGGCCACTTTGCCGTTCTTCCGGGCCAGGGTCAAAGCCGTTTCTTCCTCCTGAAGCGCTTCGCCACTGGCCCAGTGTCCGTTCGCGCGAAGATGGTCGTCATAGGCAAAGCATGTGTCGAACATGGCGTCTCGCTCGTCCTCGGTCAGGCCATCGAATTTGCCTTTGTCGTAGTAGCCCAGACAAACATATTTCATTGCCTTGCTCCTTCTTCCCTCGGCTGGGGAGCCAGCGGCCAGCCCTGCGCCGGCTCCCAGCCTGTCGGGATTTACAGTGTTCCGAATCGCGGTGGTTGAGCCTAAACCGTCGTTCCCTTGGGATCCGGCATGAAAAGAAGCTCCCGCACCTCACCCGCGAAGCGGCAGGCGACGGCGCCTTTGCGCGCCCACCCGAGCGCCTCGTCCATGTTCGCGGCTTCCAGAATCCAGAAGCCTCCCATGTGTTCCTTGGTCTCCGTAAACGGCCCGTCCGTGATGAGCACGTTGCCATTGGACTCCACGCGGAACGTCTTTGCGCTGTTGGGAGAAGTAATACCGCAGGCGAACTTCCTCGCGCCGGCAGCGATCATTTCGCGGTTCAGCGCGTGAATCTCCTCCATCATCTCTGCGGTTACGGTTGAGGGGTCGAAATCGTCGGGCTGGTAGCCTGCAATCATGTACTGTGGCATAACTTCTCCTTTGTTTCCTTTAGCTTGTTTCCGATGACCGTTTCCTGTTCACTCAGGAGCCTTCGCATCGGTCTGTTGCCCTATAGTCGTCGGAGCGACGGCAAATCGACAGCCACTCCAATTTTTATTTCAGCTGCCGGATCCGCTCCTGCAGGAACTGCCGTTCCGGTCCTTGCTGGGTCAGCGCCAGCGCCTTCTCATAGGAGGCCCGAGCTTCATCGGTCCTGCCCAGCCTGCGGCACATCTCGGCCCGGGCTGAATGCGCCAGGTAGTACTTCGCCAACCCGCCCTGCTCCAGCACCGCGTCGATATGCGCCAGGCCGGCCTCCGGACCGTCGCGCATGGCAAGGGCCACCGCGCGATTGAGTTGCACAACGGGCGAAGGCTGCAGCCGAACCAAGTGGTCATAAAGCGCAACAATCTGCCGCCAGTCGGTCGCGCCGGCTGAGTCCGCCTCTGCGTGAACGGCCGCAATCGCAGCCTGCAGCGTGTAAGCGCCAAAGCGCCGGGATTGCAGGGCTTTCTCCACCAGCGCTACTCCCCCCGCAATCTGCTCGCGGTTCCAGAGCGAGCGGTTTTGATTCTCCAGCAGGATCAGCTCTCCACTCGAAGAGGTTCTCGCAGCGCGGCGTGATTCCTGCAGCAACATCAGCGCAAGCAGGCCGATGACATCCGGCTCTGGCTGCAATTCGGCCAGCAGCCGTCCCAATCTGATTGCCTCGCCGGTCAGCTCCGCCCGCGTGACCTCCGCTCCCGCCGCCGCCGAGTAGCCTTCATTGAACACCAGGTAGATCACCCGAAGCACCGCGTCCAACCGTTCCGGCAACTCCTGCGGCGCTGGCACTTCATAGGGAATCGCGGCCTCTCGAATCTTTGCCTTGGCGCGCACGATGCGCTGGGCGAGCGTTGCCGGCGTAACCAGAAAGGCGCGGGCAATCTCTTCCGTCGTCAGGCCGCAGATTTCGCGCAGCGTGAGCGCAACCTGTCCTTCCGGTGGCAGCGCAGGATGGCAGCACGTGAAGACCAGGCGGAGGCGGTCATCTTCGATCTCCTCATCCC